>NZ_JAVREM010000098.1:0-15028 GCF_031845425.1 Streptomyces millisiae | reverse complement strand
CCCCCCCCCCCCCCGCCCCGGTGGCCACGCCCCGCCGGCTAGGCGCTCGCGTCGGCCGCCTGCGCGCGGAGTGCCCGTTCGACGCCCGCGCGGGATTCCGTGACCAGCCGCCGCAGCGCCGGTGTCGGGTCGGTCCTGGCGAGCCACGCGTCTGTCGCCGTCAGCGTCTCCTCGGAGACCTGGATCACCGGGTAGAGGCCGACCGCGATCTGCTGGGCCATCTCGTGGCTGCGGGACTCCCAGACGTCCTTGAGCGCGGCGAAGTACTTCTCCGTGTAGGGCGCGAGCAGCTCCCGCTGGTCGGTCTGGACGAAGCCGCTGATCACGGCCTCCTGGACCGCGTTCGGCAGCTTGTCGTCCTCGACGACCGAGGCCCAGGCGGCGGCCTTCGCCTCCGGCGTGGGCCGGGCGGCCCGGGCCGTCGCCGCGTGGCGCTCGCCCGCTGAGGTGTGGTCGCGCTCCAGCTCGGCCGCGATCTCCGGCTCGTCGGCACGCCCGGTGGCCGCGAGGCGCTGGAGCAGCGCCCACCGCAGCTCGGTGTCGACGGCCAGTCCTTCGATCGTCACGGAGCCGTCCAACAGGCCGGCCAGCACGTCGAGTTGTTCGTCGGTGCGGGCCGTGGCCGCGAAGGCGCGGGCCCAGGCCAGCTGGTGGTCGCCGCCGGGCTCGGCGGCGCGCAGCCGCTCCAGGGCGGCGTCGGACCACTGCGTGAGCCCGGTCGGCCGCCAGTCGGGCGCCGCGTACAGGTCGAGAGCCAGCTTGACCTGCCGGTGCAGGGACTGGACGACGCCGATGTCGGACTCCCGGCTGATGCCGGAGAGGACCAGTGCCAGGTAGTCGCGGGTGGCCATCTCGCCGTCGCGGGTCATGTCCCAGGCCGAGGCCCAGCACAGCGCGCGCGGCAGCGACAGGGTGAAGTCGGCCAGGTGCTCGGTGACGACGGCCATCGAGGCCGGGTCGAGCCGCACCTTGGCGTAGGAGAGGTCGTCGTCGTTGAGGAGGACGACGGCGGGGCGCGGCCGGCCCTCCAGGGACGGCACCTTGGTCAGCTCGCCGTCGACGTCGAGTTCGAGCCGCTCCACCCGCTCCAGCGCGCCGTCGGTCAGCTCGTAGAGGCCGATGGCGATCCGGTGCGGCCGCAGCGTGGGTTCGCCCTTGGCGCCCTCCGGCAGCGCCGGGGCCTCCTGGCGGACCGCGAACGAGGTGATGACGCCGTCCGCGTCGACCTCGATCTCGGGGCGCAGGATGTTGATGCCGGCGGTCTCCAGCCACGCCTTCGACCAGGCGGTGAGGTCGCGGCCGCTGGTCTCCTCCAGCGCGGTCAGCAGGTCGGAGAGTCGCGTGTTGGACCACTCGTGGCGCTTGAAGTACGCCTGCACGCCGCGGAAGAACTCGTCCATGCCGACGTACGCCACCAGCTGCTTGAGGACGCTGGCGCCCTTGGCGTAGGTGATGCCGTCGAAGTTGACCAGGACGTCGTCGAGGTCGCGGATCTCGGCCATGATCGGGTGGGTGGAGGGCAGTTGGTCCTGCCGGTAGGCCCAGGTCTTCATCTGGTTGGCGAAGCTGGTCCAGGCGTGCGGCCAGCGGCTGCCGGGGGCGTGCGCCTGGCAGGCGATGGAGGTGTAGGTGGCGAACGACTCGTTGAGCCACAGGTCGTTCCACCACTCCATGGTGACCAGGTCGCCGAACCACATGTGGGCCAGCTCGTGGAGGATGGTCTCGGCCCGCATCTCGTAGGCCGCGTCCGTCACCTTGGAGCGGAAGACGTACTGGTCGCGGATGGTGACGGCGCCCGCGTTCTCCATCGCGCCGGCGTTGAACTCCGGGACGAACAGCTGGTCGTACTTGGCGAACGGGTAGGGGTAGTCGAACTTCTCCTGGAACCAGTCGAACCCCTGCCGGGTGACCTCGAAGATGGCCTCGGCGTCGAGGTGTTCGGCGAGCGAGGGGCGGCAGTAGATGCCGAGCGGCACCGTGCGGCCGTCGCCCTCCCAAGTGCTGTGCACCGAGTGGTAGGGGCCGGCGATCAGCGCGGTGATGTAGGTGGAGACGCGCGGGGTGGCGGCGAACTCCCAGACGTTGTCCTTGGGCTGCGGCGTGGGGGAGTTGGAGATGACCGTCCAGCCCTCGGGCGCCGTCACGGTGAAGGTGAAGGTGGCCTTGAGGTCGGGCTGCTCGAAGCAGGCGTAGACGCGGCGCGCGTCCGGCACCTCGAACTGGGTGTAGAGGTATGCCTGTTGGTCCACGGGGTCGACGGAGCGGTGCAGGCCCTCGCCGGTGTTGGTGTAGGCGCAGTCGGCGAGCACCCGCAGCTCGTTGTGGCCCTCGACCACGGCCGGCAGCGCGATCCGCGAGTCGGCGAACACCTCGGCCGGGTCGAGCGCGGTGCCGTTGAGCTCCACCTCGCGCACCTCGGGGGCGATCAGGTCCACGAAGGTGGCGCCGGCCTCCCGGGCGGTGAACCGCACGACGGTCTCGGAGCGGAAGGTCCCGCCCTCCTGCGCCCCCGAGAGGTCGAGGGTGATGTCGTAAGCGTCGACGCTGAGCAGCCGTGCCCGCTCCCGCGCTTCCTCCCGGGTCAGATTCGTGCCTGGCACCTGGTCTCTCCTTAAGCCGCGAGCTCTGCCGTGCCGCCATCCTTCCACGGAAGACGCGGCCGGGGCGGGCGCGCGGCTGCTCGCCGCGTGCCCGCCCCGGTTTCCGCACCGTCGCCCCTGGGGGTGGCTGGGGGTGACTTACGGCGCGGTGACCCGCTGGATGGAGACGTGCCCGGTCCCGGTGACGGTGCCGGCCGCGTTGCGCAGCTCGACCTCCCCGAAGACCTGGCGGCCCGCGCCGGCGTCCGCCGCCGCCTCGGCGACGGTGACCTCGGCGGTGACGTCGGTCGACGCGCCGCTGGCCAGCTCGACCACGCGGTCGCCGTCGACGGCCACCGTGCCGAGCCCGGCGCTGAGGTAGGCGTCCCGGTAGGCGAAGGTGGTGGAGCCGGCCGGGACGGCGTAGCCGTGCACCTCGATGGTGTAGCTGCCGGCGGCCGGGTCGGTCAGCCGGACCAGCTCCTCGGCCGAGGAGCTGGTGGACTGGCCCACCAGTTCGCCGTCCAGGTACACGTACAGGTCGAGGTCGGCGCCCGGGTCGGCGGCCGAGCCGATGGTGACCTCGAACTGCGAGACGCCCTCGCCGAGTTCCACCTCGCTGGTGAGGTACTCGCCCGGCGTGATGGTCGGCGTGTCGCTGAACGCGGAGCCCAGCTCACCGGCCGCCAGGGAGCCCTCGATGGGGGCGAACCCGTTGGTGACCTCCCAGGTGACGGGCGTCGGGGTGCCGACCGTGGCCTCCTCGACGGTCACGGTCTCCGGCTCGAAGGTGGTGCCGAGCGCGCTGGCGGTGAGCGTGTAGGGGTTGCTCAGCAGCGGCGAGGTGCGCCGCGACTCGACCTCGAACTCCCAGACGCCCGGGGTCGGGTCGTCGTAGGAGCGCAGGTCGGGCCGGCAGGTGTTCGCCGGGTTGGTGTAGTTGGGGTAGCAGTTGACGGTGCTGGAGTCGTCCGCGGGAAGGCCCTCGGGCGAGATGGCGATCCAGCGGGTCTGGCTGCCCTCGGCCAGCCCGGACATGGCGACCTCCAGCGTCCTCGTGCCCTCGGGCACGGTGACGAAGTAGGAGGTCGAGTCGTTGCGGGTGGCGGTGCCCGACTCGGTCAACGCGTAGTCGGGGGCGCCCAGTTCCTGGGGCACGACGACGGTGGCGAGGACGTGCTGGTCGATGCCCTGGGTGGCGCGGTCGTTGACCGTGAGGATGGCGCTGTGGACGCCGGAGGACCGCGGCTTGGCCCGCAGCGTGACGGTCACCGGCTGGTTCAGCGGCAGCGTGACGCTGGAGGGGCCGAGCAGCCGGAAGGTGTCGTCGTGGTTGTTGGTCAGGGCCAGGTCGTGCCGCACCGGCCGGTTGGGGCCCGTGGTGCGGACGATGGTGACCTCGTACTCCTCGGACTCGCCCACGGCCGGGGCGCTCTCCCGGTCGTAGACGCCGGTGCCCTGCCCCGGGGTGGCCAGGTGGTCGGCCAGGACGTGGTCGACGGGGGCCGTCACGGTGTACTCGTGGGCGGTGGCGCCGCGGGTGATCAGCCGCCAGGCGGCCGGGATGTCGATGAGCCCGGCGCCCTGCTCGTGCGCCTGCACGCCCCTGATCGAGTCGGCCGAACTGGTCAGCGCGGTGCGCAGGTCGGCGGCCGAGAGGTCGATGTTCCGCTGGTCGGCGGCCGACAGCAGCAGCGCGGCGGCGCCGGCGGCCTGCGGCGAGGACATCGAGGTGCCCTGGAGCATGCCGTAGCCGGCCGGCAGCGCGTAGCCGGCCTCGGCGACGGGGGCGCCGGGCTGCCAGGTCGGGATGGTGTTGATCGACGCGCCGGGGGCGACCAGGGTGGGCTTGAAGCCGCCGTCGTCGCGCGGGCCGGCCGAGGAGAACGGCAGCATGGCGTACGAGGTCCGCACGCCGGAGCCGTAGTTGGCGGCCCAGGTCTCCCGGGAGATGCCGGCGCCGACGCTCACCACCAGGTCGGCGACGGACGGGTCGCCGATGGTGTTGGTGCCGGGGCCGTCGTTGCCCGCGGAGATGAACAACTGGACGTCGTAGGTGGTGATCAGCTCGTTGTAGAGCCTGGCGCGGGCGTTGTTGCCGTCGTTGAGCGCCGGCAGGCCGCCGATCGAGACGTTGACGAGGTCGACGTCGCGGTTGACGACGAGGTCGATCATGCCCTCGAACAGCGCGGTATAGGTGCAGCCGCCGCCGAACACGCAGGCGCGCGAGGAGACGACCTGGGCGCCGGGCGCGGCGCCGTTCATCTCGCCGCCGAACAGGCTGTTGGCGGCGGTGATGCCGGCCACGTGGGTGCCGTGGCGGCCGGAGACGATGCCGATGTTGACGAAGTCGGCGGTCTGGCCGACCCAGTCGCCGCCGTAGGGGTCCATCGGCACGTCCTCGCGGATCTCCACGACGAACGGGATGGCCTCGGCGATCTCGGTGTCGGGGTCGTCCGTGCCGAACCAGCCGATCTGGCCGCTGTCGCCGTACGGCCGCAGCGTCTCCTCGTCGGCGAAGTCGCCGTCGTTGTCGAGGTCGACGCGGACGGTGCCGGCCTCCGGGTCGTAGAGCACGGCCCAGCTGTCGGTGGTGTCGCCGTCGCGGTTGACGTCGCGGCCGATCTCGCCGACGGCCACGGACTCGCGGAAGGCGTTGATCAGGTACTCGCCCTCGGGCGCCGTGTACTGCCGGCCCGAGTAGGCGAAGGAGGAGCCGGAGACGGCGGTGACCATCGCGCGCCAGGAGCCGTCGCCGTCGATGATCGGGTCGGTGGCGGTGACCCAGTCGGTGATCTTCGGTTCGCCGGTGGTGGTCTCCTGGAGCGCCGGGTGGGCGAGGTCGACACCGGTGTCCAGGACGCCGATGGTGACGCCGCGGCCGTCCCAGCGCGGGTGGTCGTCGACGAAGTCGACGGCGCCGGTCTCGTGGGCCGGCTGGTACGGGTTGACGGCCGGGGTGTCGGCGTCGGGCGCCGGGTAGGCGCGTCCGGCGTTGCCCGAGCCCGTGCCGGCACCCGTCTCGGGCAGCGGATCCGGCACGGGGATCTCGTCGTTGAGGTCGATGGCGTGGACGGAGTCCAGGCCGACGGCCTCCTCGATGGCCTGGTCGGCCCGGCCGGTGCGCACGGTCACGCGCACATAGCCGATCTCGTCCTCGGTGAAGCCGACGGAGGCCCCCGGCACGTCGCCGACGGTCTCGGCGACCTCCTCGGTGGCGCCCGGCTCGGCGGCGATCATCATGGTGACGAACGGCTCGTCACCCGCCTTGGCCTCGGCGAGCAGGGCGGCGTCCTGGGTGGAGAACTTCTCGCCGATGGGCTTGTCGGTGACTGGTGGGGGAACGTCGTCGGCGGCCAGCGCGGGGGTGAGGCCGGCGAGACCGAGCGAGGCCACCAGACCGGCGGCCAGGGTGACGCGGGACAGCGGTCTGTGACGTGATCTCTGTGACATGGACATCCTCGGTCGGATCTACCTGATCAGGATGACGGGTCATCCTACGGAAGTACCGGAATCCTGGCGTCACTTGTGACCAAGGTTGTCCCATTCCTATCGGTAACATTTGTGTTACTCGCATTTACCAGGTCGGCGCGGGGGCCTCGGGTTTTCCGCGTCGCTCAACGGGGCAGCACCACCAGATAGTTGGCCGGCGGCCCGGCCGCCGCCGCTCGCAGCGCCGCCCGCACCCTGGCCGCCTCGCCGAGCGGGCACTCGCGCAGCCGCCGCGGCGTGACCCGCACCAGCCGCACCCCGATCCCGGCCAGCGTCCCGCGCCACTCGCCGGCGCCGCCCTCGGTCCGGTCGTCGATCTCCACCGCCACCCCCTGCGCCGGCCAGTAGGCGTCCACCGCGCCCACATAGGGGCCGTCGGGCAGCCAGAGCCCCACGTTCCAGCAGGGGTCCGGCAGTCGCCCCAGCCGCACGGCGTCCAGCAGCCGTTCCTCGGAGACCGACCGGCCCTCGGCGAGCAGCGTCCGTACCGCGCCCGCCACCTGCGGCCGGCCGAGCAGCCGGGCCCTGGCCAACTCCCGCAGCGCCGCCGACGCCTCGCAGTGCCCGCCCCGCACCGCCTCGGTCAACAGCCGCCGTACCGTCGTCGCGTCCCCGATCCGGCCCGCCGCGTCGGCCAGCGCCCGCTCCACCGGCGCCACCGGAAAACCGGCCAACTCCACGGCCCTGGGCAGCACCTCGGTCCGCACCAGCCGGGCGGGACCGGACGACCGCAGCCGCCGCGTCCTGGGCACCAGCACGTCCATCCGGTCCAACTCCCCGAGCGATGGCGCCCCGTTGAACCCGTGCAGGGCCAACGCCGCGAGCCCCGTCACCACCGCCTCCCCTGGCCGGCCCCCGATGTAGCCCAACACCGCCCGCAGCGTCTCCTCCCCGCTCGGCGGTCCCGCGTGCAGCAGGAAGACGCCGGGCAGCGGCATCTGCCACGGCCCACCGGGCCGACACCGCTCGTGCGCCGCCGCCACCGGCACCCCGTGCCGCCGCAACTCCCGCGTGGTCATCACCGACCGAACCCCCTCGGCGAGCTGTCGCAACGGCCGGGGCACCAGAGGTGTGTTCTCACTCATGCGCCACCGATTACCCGTTGTCGCCGCCCGACTCCACCGCTGTTACCCGCCTGTGGGCAAACGCGGACCAAACTGGGGGAAATGGACGTCAGTTCGGGTCGCGTCACCCTGCCGGGCCGGAGCCAACGCGACGTCCGATCACCGCCGGCGGGCCACGGCGGCGGCGGTGACGCTGGTGACATGACGACCGACACATCGACGACGACCGACTCGACGGCCGTACTCACCGGCATGTACGCGGCGGAGGCGGAGTACCTGGCGGCCGGCGGCCCCGGCAAGGCGTCCTTCGCCCCGCTCGCCCCGTACTTCTCGCCCGACGTCGTGCTGCACCAGGCCGAGGCCCTGCCCTTCGGCGGTACCTGGCGCGGGCACGCCGGCATGGAGCGGTTCTTCCTGGCCATGAGCCTGGCGTGGGAGTCCTTCGACATGGTGGAGCAGGAGTTCCTGGCCACGGGCGAGACCGCGGTGGTCCTCACCCGGGTCCGGGCCCGCGCCCGCACCACCGGCCGGGAGCTCGCCTTCCCCATCCTGCAGACCCTCACGATCGAGGACGGCCGGATCGCCCGGGTCCAACCGTTCTACTGGGACACCGCCGCCATCGCCGAAGCCTGCGCGGGGCCCGCCGGAGTCGCGTGACGTCGCCGCGTTGGGGGCCGCGTCCGCGATCGAGCGAGGTGCCGGGTAGACAGAACCGGTGACCAACCAGCCATACCCGCTGCGCGCCGTTCGGGACGAGGAGTTCGACGCCTGGGCGCGCATGATCGCCGACACCTACGGCCTGGACCGCACCGACGAGGAGCTGGCCGACCAGCGGGCCGCCACCGACCTCGCGCGGACGCTCGGCGCGTTCGACGAGGGCCGGCCGGTGGCCGGCGCCTCCGTCTACCGCAGGGACCTGACCGTGCCCGGCGGCGTTCTGCCGGTGGCCGGCGTCGCCTCCGTGGGCGTGGCACCGACGCACCGGCGGCGCGGCCTGCTCACCGCGATGATGCGTGCCCAGCTCACCGACCTGCACGAGAACGGCCGCGAGCCGATCGCCGCGCTCCGCCCTTCCGAGGCCGGGATCTACGGGCGCTACGGCTACGGCCCCGGCACGCTGGGGAACCGGATCCGCTGCGACCGGCGCGCCCTGCGCCTCCGGCCGGACGTGGACCACGGCGACGGCGTCGTGCGGCTGCTCGACCCCGGCACGGCCCGCCCGCTCGTCGAGCGGGTCTACGACGCGGCACGGGCCACCACCGTCGGCTGGCCCGACCGGCAGGAGCCGCACTGGCGGGCCCGCCTCGCCGACCACCCTCCCCCAGCTAACGCTGGGAGGTGCCCCCATTCGGCTTCGCCGCGCCGCGGCGGGGCCACCGCCCTGCGGTACGCCGTGCACCACGAGACCGACGGCCGCGCCACCGGCTACGCCCTCTACCGGCACCGCACCGTCGGCGACACGGCCGTGGCGGAGGTCGTGGAGCTGGCGGCGCTCAGCCGCCAGGCGTACGCCGCCCTCTGGCGGTTCCTCGCCGGGCTCGACCTGGTGACCTGGATCGACCACGAGGCCGCGCCGGACGAGCCGCTGCCCCACCTGCTCGCCGAGCCCAGGGCCGTCACCTCCACCCTGGTCGACCGGCTCTGGGTGCGCCTCGTCGACGTCGAACGGGCCCTGGCCGGCCGGGGTTACGCCCAGCCGCTGGACGTCGTGCTCGACGTGCGGGACGACTTCTGCCCCTGGAACACCCGGCGGTACCGGCTGCTCGCCGACGGCGCGGGCGCCGCCTGCGCGCCCACCACCGACCCCGCCGACCTGCGCCTCACCGTCGCCGAACTCGGCGCCGCCTTCCTCGGCGGCACCACCCTGGCCACCCTCGCGGCCGCCGGCCGCGTCGAGGAGACCCGCCCGGGCGCGCTGGCCCGCGCCTCGGCGGCCTTCCGCGGCGAACGCGAGCCCTGGTACCCCGGCGGCTGGGCCTTCCCGCTCTACTGACGGCGGGTCGGCTCCGTCGCCCCGACCGGCGCGGCGACGCCTCGCCAGCAGTGCGCCGCCCACCAGGGGCCGTCCCCGGCCGCCGGCGCGTCAGCGCCCCTGACAGGACGGGCACCAGAAGAGGTTGCGCGCCGCCAGGGTCGCGGTCGCGACCTCGGCCGCGCAGACCAGGCAGGGCTGACCGGCACGGCGGTAGACGTAGACCTCGCCGCCGTGGTCGTCCACCCGGGGCGGCCGGCCCATGGCCTCGGGGGTGTGCTCCGGGCGGACCGTGTCGATGCGGTTGTTGCGGACGCCCTCCCGCATCAGGGCGACCAGGTCGGACCAGATCGCCGACCACTCGGCGGGGGAGAGGGAACGCCCGGCGCGGTAGGGGTCGATGCCGTGGCGGAAGAGGACCTCGGCCCGGTAGACGTTGCCCACCCCGGCCACCACCTGCTGGTCCATCAGCAGCGCGGCGATCGAGACGCGACTCGCGGAGATCCGCCGCCAGGCCCGCTCCGGGTCGGCGTCGGCGCGCAGCGGGTCGGGGCCGAGCCGGGCCTCGATGGCCGCCTTCTCGCCGTCGGTGATGAGCGCGCAGGCGGTGGGCCCGCGCAGCTCCGCGTAGCCGGCGGCACCCACCAGACGCAGCCGGATCTGCCCGACCGGGGCTGGCGCGGGACCCTCGCCGAAGGCGACCTTGCCGTACAGGCCGAGGTGGATGTGGACCCAGCCTACGGGGCCGAAGCCCAGGAAGAGGTGCTTGCCGTGCGCCTCGGCGCCGGTCAGCGGCTGCCCGTCGACCAGCGCCGCGCCGTCCGCGAACTTGCCCTGCGGGCTGTCCGCCCGCACCGGCCGGCCGCCGCCGAAGCGCGTGGCGTACTCGGCGGCGAGCCGGTGGATGGTGTGGCCCTCGGGCATCAGTGCCCTTCGGGGAGCGGCGGCAGGGTGCCGTCCTTCTCGTAGGCGGAGAGCATGTCGATCCGCCGGGTGTGCCGGTCGGCGCCCGAGTAGGAGGTGGAGAGGAACACCGCGACGAACGAGGTGGCCTCGTCCGCCGAGTGCATCCGGGCGCCGACGCTGATCACGTTGGCGTTGTTGTGCTCACGGCCGAGCCGCGCCGTCTCCTCGCTCCAGGCGAGGGCGCAGCGCACGCCCGCGACCTTGTTGGCCGCGATGGCCTCGCCGTTGCCCGAGCCGCCGATCACGACGCCCAGCGCCTCCGGGTCGGCGGCCGTCCGCTCGGCGGCGCGCAGGCAGAACGGCGGGTAGTCGTCCTCGGCGTCGAAGACGTGCGGGCCGCAGTCGACGGGCTCGTGGCCGTGCTCCTTCAGCCAGTCGATCAGATGGCCCTTGAGCTCGTAGCCGGCGTGGTCGGAACCGAGATAGACGCGCATGGGGACGAGTCTGTCATGTCCCTCAGCCGCGACGGCCGACGAGGTGCCAGGCCGCCGGCAGCGCGCCCATCGCCAGCGCCGCCTTCAGCGCGTCACCGATGAGGAACGGCACCAGGCCGGCGTCGACCGCCTCGGCCGCCGACATGCCGGTGGCCACCGCCAGGTAGGGGACGCCGACGGCGTAGATGATCGCGGTGCCCACCGCCATCGTGCCCACGGTGCGCAGCACGGTCCGGTCGCCGCCCCTGCGGGCCAGCGCGCCCACGGCGGCCGCGGCCAGCATCATGCCGATGACGAAGCCGAACGACGGCATCGCCGTGCCCGACTGGCCCTCGGCGAACCACGGCATGCCCGCCATGCCGGCCAGCAGGTACAGCAGCATCGAGGTCAGGGCGCGCGCCGGGCCGAGCGAGGCGCCGACCAGCAGCACGGCGAAGGTCTGACCCGTGACCGGCACCGGCGAGCCGGGCACGGGCACGGACAGCTGGGCCGCGACGCCGGTGAGCGCGGCACCGCCGACGATCAGCGCGGCGTCCCGGACGCGGGCCCGGGAGGCGGTGGCGGCGGGCAGCAGATCGGCCAGCACGGCTGTGCTCATCAGAGGACTCCGAACGGTGAGGCGGCAGGGGAAAGGAGACACCCTGACGCTAACCGAAGGAACGGGCGATCTTCGCGTGGGTTTGCCGACATATCCACCTCGGGCCCGTTGGTGGAAAGCGACAGCCCGCCACCGGCCCGTTGATCAACTGGCAGGATGAGGCGACGCGTTGCCCGGCCGGCACCGGGCGGCGCGCCGGCCGGCCCGCCGCCCGATCGTCTTCTCACCTTCACGGCGGGCGGCGGGCCGGTGGCCTCCCGGTCGCGCCCGGCCTCAGTCGAACTGCGGCTCGGCGTCGCGGGTGCGCTTGATCTCGTAGAAGCCGGGCGTCGAGGCGACGAGCAGCGTGCCGTCCCACAGCCGGGCCGCCGCCTCGCCCTTGGGGGCCGGGGTGACCACGGGACCGAAGAACGCTATCTGCGCGCCGTCCGCGCCCGGCACCGCGATCACCGGGGTGCCGACGTCCTGCCCGACCAGGTCGATGCCCTCCTTGTGGGAGGCGCGCAGCCGCTCGTCGTACTCAGTCGACTCGGCCGCGTCCGCCAGCGAGGCCGGCAGCCCGGCCGCGACCAGCGCCTCCTCGAACGTGGCCCGGTCACGCTCCTGCTTCCGGTTGTGGAAGCGGGTGCCGAGCTCCGTGTAGAGCGGCCCGAGCACCTCCGAGCCGTGCTCCTGCTCGGCCGCGACGCACACCCGCACCGGGCCCCACGCCGTCTTCATCATCTCGGCGTACTGGGCGGGCATCTCGTCGAGCCGCGGCTCGTTCAGCACGGCCAGGCTCATCACGTGCCAGCGCACCTCGACGGGCCGGACCTTCTCGACCTCGAGCATCCAGCGCGAGGTCATCCAGGCCCAGGGGCACAGCGGATCGAACCAGAAGTCCGCCGGGGTCTTCTCCGACATCGGGTCTCCTCGGGTCATGTCTGGGGGCGGCCGGTGACACCTGGCCACGACACCGGCCCAACACTCGCGGCCGCCCGCGCATTCCCGCCCGTGCGCGGGCGCCGCGTCCCGTGACATGCTGGCCGCGCCCAGCGACCAGAAGGAGCAGAGGGAGCTCACGTGCCCGGAGAGAACCTGACCCGCGACGAGGCCCGTGAGCGGGCCCGGCTGCTGACCGTGCACGGCTACGAGGTGGCGCTCGACGTGCGGTCAGCGATCGAGTCGCCGCCGGTCGCCGGGGGCCGCACCTTCCGCTCCACCACCACCATCCGCTTCGCCTGCGCCGAGGACGGCGCGAGCAGCTTCGCCGACCTGCTGGCGCCGACCGTCCACTCGGTGACCCTCAACGGCGTCGAGCTGCCGGTCGACGAGGTCTTCGACGGCAGCCGGGTGCGCCTGGAAGGGCTGCGCGAGGAGAACGAGCTCACGGTGGACGCGGCCTGCGCCTACAGCCGCACCGGCGAGGGGCTGCACCACTTCACCGACCCCGAGGACGGGGAGATCTACCTCTACACGCAGTACGAGCCGGCCGACGCGCGCCGCGTCTTCGCCAACTTCGAGCAGCCCGACCTCAAGGCGCCCTTCACCTTCCGCGTCACCGCGCCCGCGCACTGGACGGTGCTCAGCAACGGCGCCGAGACCGGTCGGTCACCGGTCCCAGGACCCGGGGAGCCGGCCGCGACCTGGCACTTCGCGACCACCAGGCCCATCTCCACCTACATCACGGCGGTCGTCGCCGGGCCCTACCACTACGTCACCGACCACTACGCGCGCGAGCTGCCGGGCGGCGAGCGCCTGGAGATCCCGCTGGGCGCGCTCTGTCGCAAGGGGCTGGCCAGGCACTTCGACCCGGCGGAGATCTTCACCACCACCAAGCAGGGCTTCGACTTCTTCCACGACCACTTCGGCTTCCCCTACCCCTTCGGCAAGTACGACCAGGCGTTCGTGCCCGAGTACAACCTCGGCGCGATGGAGAACCCGGGCTGCGTCACCTTCCGCGAGGAGTACGTGTTCCGTGGCCGCACCACGCGGGCCGCGTACCAGGGGCGGGCCAACACCCTGCTGCACGAGATGTCGCACATGTGGTTCGGCGACCTGGTCACCATGGAGTGGTGGGACGACCTGTGGCTCAAGGAGTCCTTCGCGGACTTCATGGCCGCCTTCTCGCTGGTCGAGGCCACCCGCTTCGAGGAGGGCTGGATCTCCTTCGCCAACCGCCGCAAGGCGTGGGCCTACCGGGCCGACCAGCTGCCCTCCACCCACCCGGTGACCGCCGACATCCGCGACCTCCAGGACGCCAAGCTCAACTTCGACGGCATCACCTACGCCAAGGGCGCGAGCGTGCTCAAGCAACTGGTGGCGTACGTGGGGCGCGACGCGTTCCTGGAGGGCGCGCGCCGCTACTTCCAGCGCCACGCCTACGGCAACACCACCCTGGCCGACCTGCTGGCCGTCCTCGGCGAGACCTCGGGCCGCGACATGACCGGCTGGTCGCGCGCCTGGCTGCAGACCGCGGGCGTCAACTCCCTCACGCCGCGGGCGACGTACGACGCCGACGGGCGCCTGACCGAGCTCGTCGTGCACCAGGAGGCCCCGGAGAGCCACCCCACGCTGCGACCGCACCGGGTGGCCGTCGGCCTCTACCGCCGCGAGGAGCCGGGCGGCCCGCTGGTGCGGTACGCGCGCGCCGAGGTGGACGTCGAGGGCGCCACCACCGCCGTGCCGGCACTGGCCGGCGCCGAGCGGCCCGAGCTGATCCTGGTCAACGACGAGGACCTGACGTACTGCAAGGCCCGCTTCGACGAGGGCTCCCTCGACACCCTGCGGGCCCGGCTCGGCGACATCGCGGACCCGCTGGCCCGGGCGCTGTGCTGGTCGGCGCTGTGGAACCTGACCAGGGACGCCCTGCTCCCGGCCCGCGACTTCCTGGCCCTGGTGCGGGACTTCGGCGGGGCCGAGACCGAGATCGGGGTGTTGCAGATGGTGCACGCCTGGGCGCACACGGCCCTGGTGCACTACACCCCGGCGGGCGCGCGGGACGAGGCCGCGCGCGGCCTGGCCGAGGCCGCGCTCCACCAACTGCGGCTCGCCGCGCCCGGCAGCGACCACCAGCTGGCCTGGGCCCGCTTCTTCGCCTCCTGCGCCGCGTCCGACGCCGACTTCCAGCTGCTGACCGGCCTGCTGGCCGGCACCGCGCGGATCGACGGACTCGACGTCGACCAGGAACTGCGCTGGGCCTTCCTCGAACCACTGACCGCCCACGGCCACGCGGGCGAGGCCGAACTGGCCGACGAACTCGCCCGCGACGACACCGCGTCCGGCAAGCGCCACCACGTCCGCTGCCTCGCGGCGCGCCCGTCCGCCGAGGTCAAGGCCAGGGCCTGGGCCGAGGTGGTGGAGTCGGACGCGCTCTCCAACGCGCTGGTCGAGGCCACGATCGACGGCTTCGCCCAGCCCGGCCAACGGGAACTGCTCGCGCCGTACGCGGAGCGGTACTTCGAGGCCATCGAGGGCGTCTGGGCCAAGCGGACCATCGAGATCGCGATGGCCGTCGTACGGGGCCTCTTCCCCGCCTACCAGGACGAGCAGGCCACGCTCGACGCGACCGACGCCTGGCTGACCACCCACGAGTCGGCCCCACCGGCCCTGCGACGCCTCGTCCTGGAAGCGAGGGACGACCTCGCCCGATCGCTCCGGGCCCAGGCGGCGGCCTGACGCATCGCTGCGCTCGGCTTCGGCCGCCGGCGGTGTGCTGCGCTCGGCGTTGGCCGCCGGCCCGCAGGGCCCGGCTCGGCGGCTCCGCCGCCACGAGCCGGGCCTTGCGGCCGTGCCGGCCTTGCGGCCGTGCCGCGCCCACCCACCCGCCCCTTGGCGGGTGGCCTCGCGCGGCGGGGGCCGCGTGGCCCGGCGGCGCAGCCGCCGCGGGCCCAGGGCCCGCCGGGCCGCTCACCGCGCGGAACGCGCGAAAAGGGGCGGGGCGG
>NZ_JAVREM010000097.1:0-16018 GCF_031845425.1 Streptomyces millisiae | reverse complement strand
GGGTGGGTGGGTGGGGGAAAACCGCGGCGCCGAGGCCAGCGCAGCGGCCCCGTAGGATCGACGCATGCCCAAGTCCGCCAAGGCCAAGGCGCTGGAGCCGGTGCCGCCACCGTTGCCCGAGCCGTTGGCCGTGCCCGTCACCGACTCGCACACCCACCTCGACATGCAGGACACCACCGTCGAGGAGGCCCTGGCCAAGGCCGCCGAGGTCGGGGTCACCCGCGTGGTGCAGATCGGCTGCGACCTGGAGCGCGCCCGGTGGGCCGTGAAGACGGCCGCCGAGCACGAGTCCGTGTGGGCCGCCGTCGCGCTGCACCCCAACGAGGCGCCGCGGCTCGACGCGGAAGGCCCCGGCGTGCTCGACGCCGCGCTCGACGAGATCGCCGAGCTCGCGACCCACCACGAGGTGCGGGCGCTGGGCGAGACCGGTCTCGACTACTTCCGTACCGGGCCCGAGGGCGTCGCCGCCCAGCAGCGCTCGTTCCGCCGGCACGTCGAGATCGCCAAGGAGCTCGACAAGACGCTGGTGATCCACGACCGCGACGCCCATGACGACGTGCTCCGCATCCTCCGCGAGGAGGGCGCGCCTCGCCGCACCGTCTTCCACTGCTTCTCCGGGGACGTCGCGATGGCCGAGGTGTGCGCGGCCGAGGGCTACTTCATGTCGTTCGCCGGCAACGTCACGTTCGGCAGCGCCAAGACCCTGCGGGACGCGCTCGCCGCCGCGCCGCCCGAGCTGGTGCTGGTGGAGACGGACGCCCCGTTCCTCACGCCGACGCCGTTCCGCGGCCGACCGAACGCGCCGTACCTGATCCCCGTCACGCTCCGCGCGATGGCCGAGGTCAAGGGGCTGACGGAGACCGAGCTCGCCCGCCATGTCGCGGCCAACACCGAGCGGGCCTTCGGGTGACGGACGCGACGGATGCGACGGGCGCGGCGGACGCGCTGCTCGGCCCGGCGGACGTGCGCGAGCTGGCCGCCGCGCTGGGCGTGCGCCCCACCAAGCAGCGTGGCCAGAACTTCGTGATCGACGCCAACACGGTGCGCCGCATCGTGCGCGCCGCCGAGGTCGGCGCGGACGACGTGGTGCTGGAGGTCGGGCCGGGGCTCGGCTCGTTGACGCTGGCGCTGCTGGCCGCGGCGCGGCACGTCACGGCGGTGGAGATCGACGACGTGCTGGCCGCCGCCCTGCCGGCGACGGTCGCGGCGCGGCTGCCGGAGCGGGTGGACCACTTCGCGCTGGTGCACGAGGACGCGCTGCGCGTCACCGAGCTGCCGGGCCCGCCGCCGGAAGCGCTGGTCGCCAACCTGCCGTACAACGTGGCGGTGCCGGTGCTGCTGCACATGCTGGCCACCTTCCCGAGCATCGAGCGGGCGCTGGTGATGGTCCAGTCCGAGGTCGCCGACCGGCTGGTGGCCGGGCCGGGCTCCAAGGTGTACGGCGTTCCGTCGGTCAAGGCCGCCTGGTACGCGCAGGCCCGGCGGGCCGGCGCGATCGGCCGCAACGTCTTCTGGCCGGCGCCCAACGTCGACTCCGGTCTTGTCGCCCTCACCCGCCGCGAGCCGCCGGCGACGACGGCGAGCCGCGAGGAGGTCTTCGCGGTGATCGACGCGGCCTTCGCGCAGCGCCGCAAGACGCTGCGGTCCGCCCTGGCGGGCTGGGCCGGCTCCCCGGCCGCCGCGGAGGCCGCCTGCGAGGCGGCCGGCGTCCCGCCCACCGCGCGCGGCGAGGCGCTGACCGTCGAGGACTTCGCCCGCCTCGCGGAGTCCCGCCGCTAGCCACGGCGCGCCGACCACGCGGATCCCCCCGCCCACGCTGACGCGGACGAGGCGGCCGGGCCCCGCCCGGCTCCGCCGGGCGGCTCCGCCGCGCCGGAAGCCGCGCCGACCCGTGGCCGGCTCCGCACGGGCGAGCAGCGCCCGCCCGTACTTGCGTGCTGGCGTCGCCACGTGGACGCCTCCGGCTCCGCGGGGCCGGGCGCTGACCCGCAGGGGCGCGGCCGAGCAGCTCCGCAGCACCCGCCCGCACCACCGCCGCCCGGCCCGGCCGGGCACGGTGCCGGCCCGCGCCGGTGTGACGGGAGGTGCGGCGCTCGCACGTGCCGGCGGCCGGCCGTCACATCCGCTGGGCTCGCGGCCGACCGCCGCGTCGCGCCGTCGCGCCGGGGGCGCGGGGCGCGCAGCGCCCCCGGCGCCGGCTACGCCGGCTCCGCACGGGCGCGCAGCGCCCGCCCGCCCCGCCGGGCAGGCGATGCGCCCCGCCGGCCAGGCAGGTGGCGGTTCTGGGGGAGAATCGCCGCATGTCCGTCCAGTCAGCGCAGCGTGCCGTCACCGTGCGGGTGCCGGCCAAGGTCAATGTCCAGCTCGCCGTGGGCGCTCCGCGCCCGGACGGGTTTCACGGTCTGGCCAACGTGTTTCTCGCCGTCGGTCTCTTCGACCACGTCACCGCGACCCCGGCCGCCACCCCGGGCGTCACCGTCAGCTGTGTCGGGCCGGGGAGCGAGAGCGTGCCGCTCGACGGGGCGAACCTCGCCGTGCGGGCGGCCGAGGCGTTGGCCGCGCACCACGGGCGGGAGGCGGCCGTCCACCTGCACATCGAGAAGGACATCCCGGTGGCCGGCGGCATGGCCGGCGGCAGCGCCGACGCGGCCGGCGCGCTGCTGGCGTGCGACGTGCTGTGGGGCACGGCCACCCCGCGCGCCGAGCTGCTGGCGCTGTGCGCCGAGCTCGGCTCCGACGTGCCGTTCAGCCTGGTCGGCGGCGCGGCGCTGGGCAGGGGCCGGGGGGAGCTGCTGACGGAGCTGCCGGTGGCCGGCACGTTCCACTGGGTCTTCGCGCTGGCCGACGGTGGCCTGTCCACGCCGGAGGTGTACCGCGCCTGCGACCGGCTGCGCGGCGCGACGCCCGTCCCGGAGCCCGAGCCGGACCCGGCGCTGCTGGCGGCGCTGCGCGACGGGGACGCGCACGCGCTGGCCGGGACGCTCGTCAACGACCTGCAACCGGCCGCCGTCGAGCTGCGGCCCTCGCTCGCCGCGACGCTGGCCGCCGGTCTTGCGGGTGGCGCGCTGGCCGGGCTGGTCTCGGGGTCGGGCCCGAGCTGCGCCTTCCTGGCCGCCGACGCCGAGTCGGCCGCGCTGGTCGCCAAGTCCCTGCGGGACTCCGGCACCTGTCGGGCCGCCCGGGTGACGACCGGGCCCGCGCCGGGGGCGACTACCATCGAGCATCATGCCTGAACCGACCTCGAAGCCGTCCGGCAAGCCGGCCAGGAACCTTGTCAACCTGGAGGCCGTCCGCAAGGTCTTCGGCACCAGGACCCTGCTCGACGGCGTCTCGCTCGGCGTCGGCGAGCACGACCGGATCGGCGTCGTCGGTCGCAACGGCGACGGGAAGACCACGCTCATCCGGATCCTCGCCCGCCAGGAGCCGGCCGACGACGGGCGGGTCACGCACTCCGGCGGCCTGCGCCTCGGCCTGCTGACCCAGCACGACTCGCTCGACCCGGCCGCCACCGTCAGGCAGGAGGTCATCGGCGACCTCGCCGACCACGAGTGGGCCGGGGACGCGCGCGTCCGCGACGTGCTGACGGGCCTCTTCGGCGGCCTCGACCTGCCGGGGTTCCCGGCCGGGCTCGACACCGTCGTCGGCCCGCTCTCCGGCGGCGAGCGCCGCCGGATCGCGCTGGCCAAGCTGCTGATCGCCGAGCAGGACCTGATCGTCCTCGACGAGCCGACCAACCACCTGGACGTGGAGGGCATCGCCTGGCTCGCCGCGCACCTGTCGGCCCGCCGCTCCGCGCTCGTCGTCGTCACCCACGACCGCTGGTTCCTCGACCGGGTCTGCACCCGGATGTGGGACGTGCAGCGCGGCCAGGTGCACGCGTACGACGGCGGTTACAGCGACTACGTCTTCGCCCGCGCCGAGCGCGAGCGGATCGCCGCCACCGAGGAGACCAAGCGGCAGAACCTGGTCCGCAAGGAGCTGGCCTGGCTGCGCCGCGGCGCCCCGGCCCGCACCAGCAAGCCGCGGTTCCGGATCGAGGCGGCCAACGCGCTGATCGCGGACGTGCCGCCGCCGCGCGACGGCGCCGAGCTGATGAAGTTCGCCAGCGCCCGCCTCGGCCGCACCGTCTACGAGCTGGAGGACGTGACGGTCAGGGCCGGCGACCGGACGCTGCTTACGCACCTCACCTGGCAGCTGGGGCCCGGCGACCGGATCGGCCTGGTCGGGGTCAACGGCGCGGGCAAGACCTCGCTGCTGCGGGCCATGGCCGCGGGCGAGGCGGCGGCCGGCACCATCACGGTCGGGAAGACGGTGCGGCTCGCCTACCTGTCGCAGGAGGTCGGCGAGCTCGACCCCGAGTGGCGGGTGCTGCAGGCCGTCGAGCAGGTCAGGTCCCGCGTGGACCTGGGCCGGGGCCGGGAGATGACCGCCTCCCAGCTGTGCGAGCGGTTCGGCTTCGGCAAGGAGCGGCAGTGGACGCCGGTGGGCGACCTGTCGGGCGGCGAGCGCCGGCGGCTGCAGATCCTGCGGCTGCTGATGGACGAGCCGAACGTGCTGTTCCTCGACGAGCCGACCAACGACCTGGACATCGAGACGCTGACCCAGCTCGAGGACCTGCTGGACGGCTGGCCCGGGTCGATGGTGGTCATCAGCCACGACCGGTTCTTCGTCGAGCGCGTCACCGACCGGGTGTTCGCGCTGCTGGGCGACGGCACGCTGCGGATGCTGCCGCGCGGGATCGACGAGTACCTGGAGCGCCGCGCGGCGCGGCGCGAGGCCGAGTCCGCGGCGGCGGCCGCCCCGGCGGCGCGGGCGCCCGAGGCGCCGGCGGCCAAGCCGGCGCAGCTGTCCCGGGCGAGCCAGAAGGAGATCCAGCGCATCGAGCGGCAGTTGGAGCGGATCGGCGAGAAGGAGGCGGCCCTGCACGGCGAGATGGCCGAACACGCCACCGACTTCACGAAGATGGCCGAGCTGGACGCGCAGCTGCGGGAACTGGCCGGTCAGCGGGACGAGTTGGAGACCCGCTGGCTGGAGCTCGCCGAGGGAGCCTGACAGGTCGCGGTCGGCGCGCGCGGACGGTGGTAGAAAGTCCGGACCGACGACCGTTCGTTGGGGGAGACATTGCCATCGCCGCCGCCGTCACCGCCGCCGGGTCCGCGCCGTGGTTCGCCCGGCGGGCCGGGCCGCCGGGTCGCGCTGCTCGCCGCGGTGCTCGGCCTGCTGCTGACCGGGAGCGCCGGGGCGCGGTGGCCGTTCAGTGGGGGGACGACCGGTGACAACGCCGCGCCCCCGGTGCGAGTGCCGGACGCGGAAGCGGCTCGGCTGGCCTGGGCGGCCCCGGCGCCGCCGGTCGACCCGCGGGCCGTGCGGCTGTGGGCCAGGGGCGACTGGGTGGCGGGCGACGACCTGGTGCGGGTGGCGGACGGCGGCATCGCCTCGTACGACCTGGCCACCGGCGCCCGTAACTGGCGGCTCCCGCTCGACCTGGCCGGCGGCGTCTGCCAGGCGTCCCCCTCCTCCTCGGGCGGCCGGGTGGCGGTGCTCCGGGGGCCGGACTGCGGGACGCTCACCGTGCTCGACATCGCGGCCGGCGAGCCGGTCGCCGAGGTGCCGCTGGGCGTCGGCGCCGGCGACCGGGGCCCGGGCGAGCACGACGCGCCGGCGATCCTGGGCGACACGGTCGCGGTCGGCTGGGACGGCGGGGCCGCCGGCTTCCGCCTCGCCGACACCGCGTCGGGCGCCGTCGAGATGTGGCGCGCGGCGCCGGACGGCGGCGGTCCCTGCGTGGCGGACGCCTACGCGGTGGTGGGCGGCACCCTGGTGTCGCGGACCGCGTGCGGCAGCCCGCCGGGCGCCGAGGGCGGCACCATCAGGGCCACCACGGAGCGCGGCGAGGAGCTGTGGGAGTGGGCGTTCGGGCCGCGGTTCATGGGGCGGCCGCTGGCGGTCACGGCGGTGCTCTCGGCCGAGCCGCTGGTGGTGGTGGCCCGGCTCGGCGAGGACCGGGAGACCGGCTCCGAGCACATCTTCGTGATCGACGACGAACGCCAGTCGATCAGACACCACCTGGACTACGACCGGGACCGCTACCTGCCGCCGTGCCGGGCCGCCGCGTTCGCCGACTGCGGCGGCACCGTGGTGCACGAGGGGCACCTGTACCTGGCCAGCGACCACGACGCCCCGGGCTCGGCCGGCGGCAACGCCGTGGTCGCCTTCGACCTGGCGACCGGTCTTGCCGAGCACCGGGTGCCGGCGCTCGGGGGCGGCGACATCCGGCCGTTCGGCGTCCGTGACGACCGGATCCTCGCCTACCAGCCGGCCGGCGAGGAGCGCGCCGGACTGGTGGTGGCCATCGACCCGGCGACCGGCCGTGCCGCCCCGCTGCTGGCGCTCGACCCGGCGGCGCGGCGGAGCGAATGGGCCCTGATGAGCGGCCTGTTCACGCACGAGCAGCGCCCGCTGTGGCACGAGGGGACGCTGGTGTTGGTCAACCGCGTGTTCTACCCGGGCGACGCCGCCGCCGGCCGTCCCGCGCTGCTGGTCTACCGGTGATCGGCCCTGGCGCGATCCGGCCGGGCCCGCCGCCCGCCGTGCGGCGGCCGGCTCCGGGGCATGCATGATCGGCGCGTGGTCCGGGGCAGGACAACTCTTACCCCTCGATGCCGATCCACCCTGGGGCCACCATGGTCCACTTTCGTATCCACTCTGTTCCCGAACGGCCCGGGAGCGCCCGCGATGCGGCATGCCCGGGCCCGGCCGATTCGGCCCTCCAGAGGAGACGTGATGAGCGTACGGGTCGTGGTCGCCGACGACCGACGGCTGGTCGCCGAGGCGCTGGCCTCAGCCCTGCGGGTGCGCGGCCACCGGGTGCTCGGCGCCGGCGCGCCCGCCGCGCGGGCCGCCGACCTGGCGATCAGCAAGCAGCCCGATGTCTGCCTGTTCGGCCTGACCGCGCCGGACGCGCCGGGCGCGCTCGACCCGGTGCTGCGGATCCGCCGTGAGTGCCCGCGGGTGGCCGTCGTCGTGCTCGGCCCGGTGCCGCGCCCACGCGGCGTGGCGGCGGCGTTCGCGGCCGGCGCCCGCGGCTATGTGCGCCACGACGAGCGCATCGAGGGCGTGGAGCGGGCGATGGTCAAGGCGAAGGCGGGCGAGGCGGCGGTGGCGCCGCAACTGCTGCGCGAGGCGTTCTCCGACCTGCTGCACCCGCGCACCGGCCCCGACGCGGAGGGCGCCCGGCTGGCGGCGCTGCTCACCGAGCGGGAGGCGGACGTGTTGAGCCGGATCGTGGAGGGCGAGGACACCCGGCGGATAGCGGCCGGGCTCGGCGTCGCGCCCAGCACGGCCCGCACCCACGTGCAGCGGCTGCTGACCAAGCTGGGCACCGCCTCCCGCCTGGAGGCCGCGGCCCTCGCCGTCCGCACCGGGCTCCTCGACCACCTGCCGCCGGCCCGGCTCCCCTAGGACGGCTGCCCGACTCCCGGCACCGGCGGGCGAACCGTCGAACAACCCCTCCTTTGACGTTCGACGTGGGGGTATGCTTCCTTATGTTCGATTCTGTTGAAGTGCTGTTGAAGCGTACCGAGCCCGACCGCCGCATCTGATCTGGACTGGGTGATGAAGAGGACCACGACCCGCCTCGCCGACGGCCGTGAGCTGATCTACTACGACTCACGCGACGACGCCGTCCGCGACACCCTCGACCGCCGCCCGCTCCAGCCCGCCGTCTCCGCCTCCGAGGTCCGGCACAATGCCCTCCTCGACGAGCACGTCGGCTACGCCGCCCACCGGCAGACCCGCACCTACCACCCGCCGGCCGACCAGTGCCCGCTGTGCCCCACCCGCGGTGACCGGCTCAGCGAGATACCCGCCGACTCCTACGAGGTCGCGGTCTTCGAGAACCGCTTCCCCTCCTTCGGCGGCGACGTCGGCCGCTGCGAGGTCGTCTGCTTCACCCCCGAGCACGACGCCTCCTTCGCCTCCCTCAGCCCCGAGCAGGCCGGGCTCGTCCTGCACGCCTGGACCGACCGCACCGCGGAGCTCGCCCAGCACCCGGGCGTCAGGCAGGTCTACTGCTTCGAGAACCGCGGCGCCGAGATCGGCGTCACCCTGGGCCACCCGCACGGCCAGATCTACGGCTACCCGTTCGTCACCCCGCACACCGAGCGGGCCCTGCGCTCCGTCGCCGCCCACAAGGAGCGCACCGGCGGCAACCTCTACGACGAGCTGCTGGCCGCCGAGCGCGCCGAAGGCCGCCGGATCGTGCTGGAGACCGACACCTGGACCGCGTTCGTGCCGCGCGCCGCCCGCTGGCCCTACGAGGTCCACCTCTACCCGCGCCGGCGCCGCGTCCCCGACCTGCTGGCCCTCGACGAGGCCGAGCGCGCCGGCTTCCCCGCCGTCTACCTGGAGCTGCTGCGCCGCTTCGACCGGATCTTCGGCGAGGGCGCCGGGCCCACCCCGTATATTTCCGGCTGGCATCAGGCGCCCTTCGCCATCCCGGACCGCGAGGACTTCGCGCTGCACCTGGAACTGTTCACCATTCGCCGCAGCCCGGGGAAGCTCAAGTACCTGGCGGGCTCCGAGTCCGGCATGGGCGCGTTCGTGAGTGACGTACTGCCGGAGGCGGCGGCCGACCGGCTGCGAGAGGTGGCGACTTAAGGCATGAGGTACCTCGTTACGGGCGGCGCGGGCTACGTCGGAGGGACGGTGGCCGCGCACCTGCTGGCCGCCGGCCACCGGGTGACCGTCCTCGACGACCTCTCCACCGGCTTCCGCGCCGGTGTCCCGGCCGGCGCCGAGTTCGTCGAGGGCCGCGTCCAGGACGCCGGCAAGTGGCTGGACGGCTCCTACGACGGGGTGCTGCACTTCGCCGCCTGCTCGCAGGTCGGCGAGTCCGTGGTGAACCCCGAGAAGTACTGGCGCAACAACGTCGCCGGCACGCTCGACCTGCTGGCCGCCATGCGCGAGGCGGACGTGCGGACCCTCGTCTTCTCCTCCACCGCCGCCGTCTACGGCGAGCCGACCGCCACCCCGATCACCGAGGACGCGCCCACCGCCCCCACCAACCCGTACGGCGCCAGCAAGCTCGCCGTCGACCACATGATCACCAGCGAGGCCACCGCGCACGGCCTGGCCGCCGTCTCGCTGCGCTACTTCAACGTGGCCGGCGCGCACCGCGCCGACCCGGGCCTGGGCGAGCGACACGACCCGGAGAGCCACCTCATCCCCATCGTGCTCCAGGTCGCCCTGGGCCGCCGCGACTCGATCAACGTCTACGGCACCGACTACCCCACGCCCGACGGCACCTGCGTCCGCGACTACATCCACGTGGACGACCTCGCCGAGGCCCACCTGCTGGCCCTCACCGCGGCCACCCCGGGCGAGCACCTGATCTGCAACCTCGGCAACGGCAACGGCTTCTCGGTCCGCGAGGTCGTGGAGACCGCGCGGCGGGTGACGGGCCACCCCATCCCCGAGACCGAGGCCGAGCGCCGCGCCGGCGACCCGGCCGTCCTGGTCGCCTCGGCCGAGCGCGCCCGCGAGCGCCTCGGCTGGCGGCCGAGCCGCGCCGACCTGGCCGGCATCATCGCGGACGCCTGGGCGTTCGCGCAGCGCGAGGAGTCCGACCGATGACCGACGGAACATGGGCCGCCCCGGGCCGCGTCAACCTGATCGGTGAACACACCGACTACAACGAGGGCTTCGTCATGCCCTTCGCCCTGCCGCACACGGCGCGGGCGAAGGGCGCCCGCCGCCCGGACCGGCTGCTGCGGCTCTCCTCGGCCCAGTTCGACGGGGAGCCGGTCGAGCTGTCCCTCGACGACCTCACCCCCGGCTCCGTCCCCGGCTGGGCCGCCTACCCGGCCGGCGTCGCCTGGGCCCTGGAACGCGCCGGGCACCGCCTCGCCGGCGCCGACCTCGCCATCGACTCCGACGTCCCGACCGGCGCCGGGCTCTCCTCCTCGGCCGCCCTGGAGGTCGTCACCGCCCTCGCGCTGAGCGACCTCAACGGGCTCGGCCTGCCGCCCGAGTCGCTGGCCCGCCTCTCCCAGCAGGCGGAGAACGACTTCGTCGGCATGCCATGCGGGATCCTCGACCAGATGGCCTCCGCGTCCTGCGAGGCCGGCCACGTGCTCTTCCTCGACACCCGCGACCTGTCGCGCCGCCAGGTGCCGTTCGCGATGGCGCGGGAGGGGCTGCGGCTGCTGGTCGTCGACACCCGGGTCAAGCACAGCCACGCGGACGGCGAGTACGCCACCCGCCGCGCCGAGTGCGAGACGGGCGCCGCCGCGCTGGGCGTCCCCTTCCTGCGCGACATCCCCTTCGCGGAGCTGTCCTCGGCCCTCTCCCGGCTCCCGGACCCCACCATCCGCCGCCGCGTCAGGCACATCGTCACGGAGAACCGCCGCGTCGAACGCGTCGTCGACCTCCTGGACGCCGGCCGCGCCCGCGAGATAGGCCCCATCCTCACCGAGGGCCACGCCTCGCTCCGCGACGACTTCGAGATCTCCTGCCCGGAGCTCGACCTGGTCGTCTCCACGGCCGTCGAGGCCGGCGCCCACGGCGCCCGCATGACGGGCGGCGGCTTCGGCGGCTCGGCGATCGTCCTCGTCGACGAGGACGCCGTCGAGGCCACGACCAAGGCCATCACCACCGCGTTCGCCGCCGCCGGCCACGCCACGCCACGCACCTTCGAGGCGGTCCCCTCCCCGGGAGCGCGCCGCGTCGGGGCGTAGCGGGGCGTAGCGGGGCATAGCCCCGCGAGCCACCGCACGCCCGCGGCTCCGGGGCGCAGCCACCGCCCCGCTGACGCGGACGTCAGACCGGCTCCCGGCCGGGGCAGCCTCGCGGGGCGCAGCCCCGCGAGGCTGCCCCCAGTCCGGACCGGCGCGGCCCGCCGAAGGCCCCGTGGTGGCCGCTCTGCGGTTGCCGGTTGCGCGAAGCGGCCGGAGGCGCGGGGTGGGGGGCGCAGCCCGGCGTGCGTGATTCCGGTTCAGGCCGGCGCGGCCCGCCGAATCCCCGGAGCCCCGCGATGGCCGCTCTGCGGTGCCCGTCACCCCGAACCGCCGGAGGCATCGGGGTGCGGGGCGCAGCCCGCGTGGCTGACCCCGGTTCGGGCCGGCGCGGCCCGCCGAAGGCGCCGGGGTGCGGGGCGGAGCCCCGCCGTGGCCGGCCCGGCCTCTGCCGAAGGCACGGGGGTGCGGGGCGGAGCCTCGTGGTGGCCGCCCTGGGGTGGCCGTCATCCCGAACCGCCGGAGGCGCCGGGGTGCGGGGCGCAGCCCGCGTGGCTGACCCCGGTTCGGGCCGGCGCGGCCCGCCGAAGGCGCCGGGGTGCGGGGCGGAGCCCCGCCGTGGCCGGCCCGGCCCGCCAGGGAGGTACCGGGGTACGGGGCGGAGCCCCGTGGTGGCCGCCCTGGGGTGGCCGTCATCCCGAACCGCCGGAGGCGCCGGGGTGCGGGGCGCAGCCCCGCTGTGGCTGGCCCGAACTGCCGGGGGCCCCGGGGTCGGGGCCGTGGCGGGGCGGAGGTTGGTGGTGTCCGGTAGGCCGGCAGGCCGTGATCGCTTTGTTGCGAGGACTTGCGCCAAACCACTTCCCCGGCCCGCGCCCGCCCGTACCCTGAGAGGGGCGCACCGGTGGGGGCCGGTGTGCGTATCAGGGGGCGAGACAGGTGGGTGCGACGCCCACGGCCCGGCACCGGTGCCGTACGGCGGCGGCCGCACGGTTCTCCCCGGCTCCGGGCGCGGGCGTCGCGCCCGCCCGAAGCCGAGTGGCAGACGCGAGGGGTGGTTGTGGATCGAATTCGGGTGCTGGTGGTCGACGAGCACCGGATCTTCGCCGAGTCGTTGGCCACCGCGCTCACCGCCGAGCAGGACGTGGACGCCGCGGCCGTCGGCTCGCTGGCCGCCGCGCACCAACTGCTCGAGCGCGCGCCCTTCGACGTGCTGTTGCTCGACGCGGGGTTGCGGGACGGGGTGGATGGCGAGGGTTCGCTGCTCGCGACGGCGCAGGAGCGCCTCCCCGCCCTCCGCGCTGTCATGCTCGCGGCATATGACGATCCGAAGCTGGCCGCCCAGGCCCTCGCGGCCGGCGCCAGCGGCTGGGTGGCGAAGGACAGCTCGTTGGCCCGCCTGCTCCAGGTGGTCCGCGGCGTGCTGCGCGACGAGACGCACGTCTCCCCGGCCCTGCTCACCGGCGTGCTGCGGGAGTTGAGCAGCGACCGCCGCCACCGCACCGAGCACCAGCGGCTCGTCGAGTCCCTGACCCCGCGCGAGCTCGAAGTGCTCCGCTGCATGCTGGCGGGGCTCGGCCGCAAGGCCGTCGCCGAACGGCTCTACCTCTCCCCGCACACCGTCCGCACCCACATGCAGAACGTCCTCGGCAAGCTCGGCGTCCACTCCACCCTCGCCGCCGTCGCCCTCGCCCGCCGCGCCGGCGTCACCCCGGCGGACTGACCGCCCGTCAGCCGTCCGTGGCGCGCAGCGCCCGGTCCCCGATCCGGCGCAGGTGGGCGGCCAGCTCCGGCGGCTCGTGGACGGCGAACTCGCAGTCCGCCGTGAGCAGGCGGGCCGCCAGCCACTCCACCGACTCGTCGGCGGGGCCCCGCAGCAGGCAACGGCCCGCGTCGACCGGCCGGAACAGCTCGCGGGCCATGCCGAGCCGCCTGGCCGCCTCCTCGGCCGGCAGGCCCAGCGTCGCCACCACCTCGAAGCGGGGCCACATCTCGGACAGGCGGCGCGTGACGTACTCGGCCGCGTCGCCGCCCGGCGGCTCGCGGGGCGCCACCCGGACGCCCGTCGGCCGGGGTTCGCCGATCCGGTCGACGCGGAAGACCCGCCAGTCGTCCCGGTCGGTGTCGAACGCCAGCAGGTACCAGCGCCGCCACGCCGCGACGAGCCGGTACGGCTCCACGTGCCGCCGGCTCTCCGTGCCGTCCGCCGCGCGGTAGCCGAACCGCAGCCGTTCCCTGGCCGCCGCCGCGCCCGCCAGCACGGCCAGCGCCTCGGGGTCGACGCCCGGGTCGTCCTCGCCGCCGGAAACCGGCACCGTGGCCAGGCCGAGCGCCGCGACCCGGCGGCGCAGCCGGGACGGCAGCACCTGCTCCAGCTTGGCCAGCGCCCGCAGGCTGGCCTCCTCGATGCCGGTGACGGCCGCGCCGGCCGCCGTCCGCAGCCCGACCGCGATCGCCACCGCCTCCTCGTCGTCCAGCAGCAGCGGCGGCAACGCCTGCCCGGCCGCCAGCCGGTACCCGCCGACCGCGCCCCGCGTCGCCCGCACCGGGTAGCCGAGGTCCCGCAGCCGCTCCACGTCCCGCCGCACGGTCCGCGCCGTCACCCCCAGCCGCTCGGCCAGCTCGCTGCCCGGCCACTCGCGCGGCGTCTGGAGCAGCGAGAGCAGCCGCAGCAGCCGTCCCGCCTGGTTCTCGCTCATGCCGTCATCATGCCGCGTCAATGAGGACAGAACCGGTCCTGTATCGCTCCTACGGTGGTCGCATGAGCAAGGACATCCTCCCCTTCCGTATCGACATCCCGCGGTCCGACCTGGACGACCTGCACGACCGCCTGGCCCGCACCCGCTGGCCGCGCCAGCTGCCGGGCGAGGGCTGGAGCCGGGGCGTCCCGGTCGACCACCTGCGGGAGCTGGCCGAGTACTGGCGCGGCGGCTACGACTGGCGCGCCTGGGAGGCCAGGCTGAACGCGTTCCCGCAGTTCACGACGGAGATCGACGGCCTCGACATCCACTTCCTGCACGCCCGCTCCGAGGTGCCGGGCGCGCTGCCGCTGGTCCTCACCCACGGCTGGCCCAACTCCTTCGTGGAGTTCACCGACTTCGTCGGCCCGCTGACCGAGCGCGGCTTCCACGTCGTCGCGCCGTCCGTCCCCGGCTTCGGCTTCTCGGCCCCGCCGCCCACCACCGGCTGGAGCGTGACGCGGGTGGCCGGGGTCTGGGCCGAGCTGATGCGCCGCCTCGGCTACGAGCGGTACGGCACGGTCGGCGGCGACCTGGGCGCCTATGTCTCGCCCGAGGTGGCCGTGGTCGACCCGGCCCGCGTCGTCGGCGTCTACGTCGAGGGCGGCCTCGGCTTCCCGACCGAGGCGGACGTCCCCGAGATGACGCCGGACGAGCTGGCCGGCTACGAGCTGATGAAGCAGTGGTCGACCGGCGGCGTCGACCACCACGCGCTGCTGCG
The DNA here is from genome assembly GCF_031845425.1 of Streptomyces millisiae. NCBI lineage: Bacteria > Bacillati > Actinomycetota > Actinomycetes > Kitasatosporales > Streptomycetaceae > Streptomyces > Streptomyces millisiae. The sequence goes on along the minus strand of NZ_JAVREM010000097.1, from coordinate 1,829 downwards.
GGCCGCCCCGCAGACGTTCTGCTACGGCTGGGACGACTCGCCGGTCGCGCAACTCGCCTGGCTGGCCGAGAAGTTCCACCAGTTCAACGTGCACACCTCGCGGGACCTGTTCCTGACCAACGCGACGGTCTACTGGCTGACCGGCACCTCGGGCACGTCCTCGTGGCCGATGTACGAGACCACCGACTTCGGCTGGCCCACGGGCCAGGACGTGGTCCCCACCGGCGTCTACGTCGGCCCGCCCGGCATCCGCCGCCTCGCCGACCGCACCAACCGGATCATCCACTGGCCGGAGACCAACCCCGGCCGCGGCCACTTCCCGGCCATGGAGGTCCCGGACGCCCTGGCCGCCGATATTCGGTCCTTCTTCGACAAGGCGCTCGCCTACGCTGCCGAGCATGCTGACGCTGGAACGACTGCGCGCTGACCACACCGCCGCGCTGCTGGCCTTCGAGCTGGCGAACCGGGCCTACTTCGCCCGCTCGGTGCCGGACCGCGGCGACGCCTACTTCGCCGAGTTCGCCGCGTGGCACCGGGCGCGGCTCGACGAACAGGAGGCCGGCGTCTGCCACTTCCACGTGGTGCTCGACGAAGGGGGCGAGCTGGTCGGCCGCGTCAACCTGGTGGACGTCGAGGCCGGTTCCGCCGAACTCGGCTACCGGTTCGCGGAGCACGCCACCGGCCGGGGCACGGCGACGGCGGCCGTCGCCGAGGTGTGCCGCCTGGCCGGCACGGAGTACGGCCTCACCGAACTGACGGCCAGGACCACCCGCGACAACGCGGCCTCCATGGCGGTCCTGGCCCGCAACGGTTTCACACCCGTCGCCGACATCACCCTGATGGACCGCCCGGGCGTCCGTTACCGCCGCGCGCTGCACGCCGGACCCGAGGTGGGGCCAGGGCCGGGATGTTAACCGGCGGGTAGCGCGCGGTGGGGAAATTTATCGGATGAGTTGAACGTCGGTGGCGAGAGGACGTGCGGCGCGCACGGTTGTGGTGGAACCACCAGAACCGCACATCTTCATCGCATCCCCCGTGAGGTGACCCGATGTCCTGTGGCCGTCCTTCGTTCAACCGTCGGCGCGTCCTGATCGCCGGCCTGGTCGGTGGTTCGGTGGTGGCGGGCGCGGTCGGGGTGACCGCGGCCATGGCGGGGGAGGAGTCGACCACCGCCGGGCAGCGCGTCGTCTGCCCCCAGGTCCTCGTCACCAACACGCCGGCGGCGGCGCAGGCCGAGGTGGACCGCAACCTGGCGCTGCTGGTGAGCCAGATCGAGGAGGCGAACGCGCGGCTCGCGGACTCCGCCGGCGAGGGCGGCGCGAACTTCGTGCAGAACGCGATCCTCGGTCCGCTGGAGGACAAGCGCGCGGCGACGCTGGCCCGGATCAGCACCGCGTTCGAGCGGCAGGGCGAGACGGTGCCGGGCAACCTCGACGCGCTGGCCGCCTGCCAACTCTCGGGATCCGGCGAGCCGGTGGAGGCCGCCCCGGAGGAGCCGGCCGCGCCCGCGGAGGAAGGGGCCGTCGCCGAGGCGGGGAGCATCGTCTGTCCGGAAGTCGCCGTGGCGGCGGTGCCGGCGGCGGCGCGGGCTGAGGTGGACGAGAACCTGGCGTTGTTGGAGGCGCAGATCGCGGAGGCGAACGCGCGGCTGGCGGATTCTGTCGGTGAGGGTGGTCCGGACTTCGTGGACAACGCGATCCTGGGTCCGTTGGAGGACAAGCGGGTGGCGGCGTTGGACCGGATCAGGATCGCGATCGAGCGGCAGGGTGCCACGGCCCCGGCCGCGCTCCAGGACCTCGCGACCTGCGCGCTCGGCTAGTGCGGGAGCG
>NZ_JAVREM010000096.1:0-16522 GCF_031845425.1 Streptomyces millisiae | reverse complement strand
AAACTCTCCGTGAATGCTTCAAAGAAGATCATCCACGAGAACAATTTGATTCTCGCATTGATCAATCAAAAATCTGGCATTGACTTCTTGGCACACTGTTGAGTTCTCAAGGAACGGACGCTACCTTTGATTCCCTTTCGGGCCCCTCCGGGCTTCCCTTCGGTGTTCCCAACTCTACCACGTGTTTCGCGTCCGATTTTCTCGAACTCGGGCTTCGCTGGGAGCGATTGCTTCTCCCGGCCGGAACTTCCTTGTCGGAGTTCCCTTTCCGGGACAGCTCGAAGGACCTTACGGACCGGCCTCGGCGGTGTCAAGTTGAGACCGCTCGCCCCGCCAACGCCCAAGGCCGGGCGGCGGCCTGGATATTTCGGTGGCTCGGGGCGGCGGCGGCTGGCTAGGCTCACGCGGCTCGGTAGGAGAGAGGTGGGAGGGGGCGCACCATGGGCACGTCCGGGCTGTACCGGGCGGTTTCCCTCAGCAGCTTCAAGCGCTACGCGACGTACCGGGCGGCGACCGCCGCCGGCGTCTTCACCAACACGGTCTTCGGCTTCATCCTCGCCTACACCTTCGTCGCGCTCTGGGACGAGCGGCCGGGACTCGGCGGCTACGACCAGGCGCAGGCGTTGACGTTCGTCTGGGTGGGGCAGGGGCTGATCGGGGCGGTGGCCCTGCTGGGCGGCGGATTCCACGAGGAGTTGCAGGAGCGGATCCGCACCGGGGACATCGCGATCGACCTCTACCGCCCCGCGGATCTCCAACTGTGGTGGCTGGCCTCGGACCTGGGCCGGGGCGCGTTCCAGCTGCTGGGGCGCGGGATCGGGCCGATGGTCGCGGGGGCGCTGGCCTTCGAGCTCGCGCTGCCGGCGAACCCGTTGACGTGGCTGTGGTTCCTGGTGGCCGTGGTGCTCGGGATCACCGTGAGCTTCGCCCTCCGCTATCTGGCGGCGCTCGCGGCGTTCTGGCTGCTCGACGGCTCCGGCATCAACATGGTCTCCACCATCAGCTCCATCTTCTTCTCCGGGATGCTGCTGCCGTTGACCGTCTTCCCCGGCGCCTTCGGCGAGGTGGTGCGGTGGCTGCCGTGGGCGGCGATGCTCCAGGTGCCGGCGGACGTGCTGCTCGGCCGGCACGCCGGGGTGGGGGTCGTCGGGGCCTTCGCGTTCTCGGCGGCCTGGGCGCTGGTGTTGCTGCTGTTGGGGCGGGCGTTGCAGGCGGCGGCGACGCGCAGGGTGGTGGCGCAGGGTGGTTGACGCGTTGCGGGCCTACGGGCTGATCGTGGCGATGTGGGTGCGGTCGACGATGACGTACCGCACGTCGTTCGTGCTGGTGACGTTGGGCAGTGCGGGCATCTCGCTGCTGGACTTCGTCGCCGTGCTGATCATGTTCGCCCATGTGGACGCCCTCGGTGGCTTCTCGGTGGGCGAGGTCGGCCTGCTCTACGGCACGTCGAGCCTGTCGCTGTCGTTGGCGCAGCTGGTGATGGGGCCGATGGAGCGGCTCGGGTCGCGGATCAGGGACGGGTCGCTGGACGCGATGCTGGTGCGTCCGGTGCCGCTCTTCCTGCAGGTGGCGGCCGACCGGTTCGCGCTGCGGCGGCTCGGGCGGGCGTTGCAGGGCGGCGGGGTGCTGGGGTGGGCGTTGGCGTCGCTCGAACTCGACTGGTCGCCGGGGCGGGTGCTGCTGCTGGTGATGATGGTGCTCTGCGGTGCGGTGATCTTCGGGGCGCTCTTCACGCTGGGCGGGGTGTTCCAGTTCTGGGCGCAGGACGCGTCGGAGGTGCAGGCGGCGTTCACGTACGGGGGGAACGCGCTGTTGCAGTACCCGCCGACGATCTTCGGGCGGGAGCTGGTGCAGGGGGTGACGTTCGTGGTGCCGCTGGCGTTCGTCAACTGGCTGCCGGCGTTGCGGTTGTTGGGGCGGGAGGATCCGTTGGGGCTGCCGGGCTGGGTGGACTTCCTGTCGCCGGTGGTGGCGGCGGCGCTGTGCGGGATCGCGGCGGTGGCGTGGCGGGCGGGCGTGCGGAGCTATCGGAGTACGGGGAGCTGAGATGACCGACATGGCCGGGCCGGATGACGTGCTGGTCGAACTCGACGGTGTGGAGAAGGTGTTCCAGGTGCGGCGGCGGGTGGGGCGGCTGCGCAGGACGCGGGAGGAGGTGCGCGCGGTCGACGGGATCTCGTTCCGGGTGGCGCGGGGCGAGATGGTGGGCTATATCGGGCCGAACGGGGCCGGGAAGTCGACCACGATCAAGATGTTGACGGGGATCCTGACGCCGAGCGGGGGCCGGCTGCGGGTGGCGGGGATCGATCCGTCGCGGGAGCGGACGCGGCTGGCGCGGCGGATCGGGGTGGTGTTCGGGCAGCGGACGACGCTGTGGTGGGATCTGCCGCTGCGTGACTCGTACGCGTTGGTGCGGCGGATGTACCGGGTGCCCGAGGCGCGGTTCAGGGCGAACCTGGAGCGGTGCGTCGAACTGCTGGACCTGGGGGCGTTGTTGGACGTTCCGGTGCGGCAGCTGTCGCTCGGGCAGCGGATGCGGGGGGACATCGCGGCGGCGCTGTTGCACGACCCCGAGGTGCTGTACCTGGACGAGCCGACGATCGGGCTCGACGTGATCAGCAAGGCGAAGGTGCGGACGTTTCTGCGGGATCTGAACGTGGAGCGGCGGACGACGGTGTTGCTGACCACCCACGACCTGACCGACATCGAGCAGTTGTGTTCGCGGGTGATGGTGATCGACCACGGTCGGCTGATGTACGACGGGGCGCTCGCGGGCCTGCACGAGGTGGGCGAGAGCGAGCGGACGCTGGTGGTGGACCTGGAGCGTGAGCTGCCGCCGATCGAGGTAGCGGGGGCGCGGACGGTGCGGGTGGAGGGGCCCCGGCAGTGGCTGGCGTTCCCGGCGTCGGCGAGCGCGGCGCCGCTGGTGTCGGCGGTGGCGGCCGGGTATCCGCTGGTCGACCTGTCGGTGCGGGAGCCGGACATCGAGGACGTGATCGCGCGGATGTACGCGCTGGGGTCAACGGGAGCGGAGAGGGTGGGGTAGTCCCCACCCCGGATACGGACGTGTGCACCATCGTGCCGGTGCCCTGCTGAACGGCACTGTTTCTGCGTACCCGACAGAGCAGTGTGAGTTGTTCCAGCAGAGGAGACCGACCGTGGCAACGGCTGTACCGATTCCTTCCGCGGGGCGCGTCGCGGCCCGCGGCGCCGTGGCCGCGCGGGCCGAGGGTGTCGTCAAGGCGTACGGCGCCGGGGAGACGCGGGTGGTGGCGCTCGACCGCGTCACCATCGACGTCCGGCGGGGTGAGTTCACCGCGATCATGGGGCCTTCGGGGTCCGGCAAGTCGACGTTGATGCACTGTCTGGCGGGTCTGGACACGGTGACCAGCGGACGGATCTGGATCGGGTCGACGGAGATCACGGGCCTTAAGGACAAAAAGCTCACACAGCTGCGGCGGGACCATATCGGCTTCATCTTCCAGGCGTTCAACCTGCTGCCGACGCTGAACGCGATCGAGAACATCACGCTGCCGATGGACATAGCCGGGCGCAAGCCCGACAAGGACTGGCTGGACCGGGTCGTGTCCACCGTCGGCCTGCGCGACCGTCTCAGGCACCGCCCCAACCAGCTCTCCGGCGGCCAGCAGCAGCGCGTCGCCGTCGCCCGCGCCCTCGCCGCCCGACCCGAGATCATCTTCGGCGACGAACCCACCGGCAACCTCGACTCCCGCGCCGGCGCCGAAGTCCTCGGCTTCCTGCGCCGCTCCGTCGACGACCTCGGCCAGACCATCGTCATGGTCACCCACGACCCCGTGGCGGCGGGGTACGCGGACCGGGTGCTGTACCTGGCGGACGGGCGCGTGGTGGACGACATGGCCGAGCCCACCGCCGAGCTGGTGCTGGACCGGATGCGGCGCTTCGACGCGCGCGGGAGGGTGTCGTGACCGTCCTGCGGATCTCGCTGCGGAGTTTCTTCGCGCACAAGGGCCGGATGGTCCTGTCCGGGATGGCGATCGTGCTGTCGGTCGCGTTTGTCTGCGGCACGCTGGTGTTCACCGGGACGCTGAACTCGACCTTCGACCGCTTCTTCGGATCGCTGACCTCGGACGTCCGGGTCGCGCCGGTGGCGGAGGAGCACGCGCAGGAGACGGGCCGCCCGGACACCATCGCGGCGGACGTGGCCGACCGGGTGCGGGCGGTCGACGGGGTGGCTGCGGCCGACGGCCAGGTGATGACGGAGCACCTGACGCTGGTGGACGCCGGGGGCGAGCAGATCGACGGGTCGGGCGGCCCGACGTTCGGCGCCGACTGGGGGCCGGCGATCCAGCGTTCCATGGACCTGGCCGAGGGCCGGGCGCCGTCGGGCCCCGGGGAGGCGCTGCTCGACGCGGACACCGCGGAGCGGCAGGGCGTGGCGATCGGCGACCGGTTGGACATCGTCGCGGTGCCCGGCCGGGTGACGGTCGAGGTGACGGGTCTCGCGTCGTTCCGGGACACCAACCCGGGCGCGGCGTTCGTGCTGCTCGACCCGGCGGCGGCGGCCGAGCGGCTGCTCGGCGCGGCGGACGAGATCAGCACGGTCGAGGTGGTGGCCGCGGACGGCGTGTCCGACGACGAGCTGCGGGAGCGGATCGTGGCGGCGCTCGGGGACGGCTACGACGTGGAGACACGGGCCGAGGGCGAGCAGGCGCTGCGCGACGAGGTCGGCTTCCTCGGCGTGGTGCGGTACGCGATGCTGGGCTTCGCGGGGATCGCGGTGCTGGTCGGGATCTTCCTGATCGTCAACACCTTCTCCATGCTGGTCGCCCAGCGCACCCGCGAGATCGGCCTGATGCGGGCCATCGGCTCCAGCCGCCGCCAGGTCAACCGCTCGGTGCTGACCGAGGCGCTGCTGCTGGGCGTGGTCGGCTCGGTGCTGGGCATCGGGGCGGGGATCGGCCTGGCGGTCGGCCTGATGGCGTTGATGGACGCGGCGGGCGTCACCATGGACACCTCGCGGCTCACGGTGACGGCCGCGGTGCCGGTGGCGGGGCTCGCGGTGGGCGTGGTGACGACGCTGGTCGCCGCGTGGCTGCCGGCGCGGCGGGCCGGGCGGGTGTCGCCGATGGCGGCGCTGCGGGAGGCCGGCACGCCGGGCGACGGGCGGGCCGGCCGGGTGCGGGCGGCGCTCGGGCTGCTGCTGAGCGGGGCGGGCGCGGCGGCGCTGGTCGCGGCGGCCAACTCGGACGAGGCGTCCGGGGGTTCGGCGCTGCTGGGGCTCGGGCTGCTGGCGACGCTGGTGGGCGCGGTGGTGGTGGCGCCGCTGCTGGCGAGCGTGGTGGTGCGGGCGGTGAGCGCGGTGGTGCTGCGGGCCTTCGGCCCGGTGGGCCGGATGGCCGGCCGCAACGCGCTGCGCAACCCGCGGCGCACCGGGGCCACGGCGGGCGCGCTGATGATCGGTCTTGCGCTGGTGGGCGGTCTCGGGGTGGTCGGCTCCTCCGTGGTGGCCTCGGCCTCCGACCAGCTCGACCGGTCGGTGGGCGCGGACTTCATCGTCGACTCGTCCTCGTCGCAGGCGTTCACGCCGGACGCGGTGCGGGCGGTCCGGGAGACGCCCGGGCTCGGGCACGTGACCGAGCTGACGTCGGTGAGCGTGGAGTTGACGACCGCGGACGGGGGAAGCTCGGCGCAGGAGCTGGTGGCGGCCGACCCGACGTACGCGGACGACCTGCGGACCGAGACGCTGTCGGGCGAGCTGGCGGCGGCGTACGAGCCGGACCACCTGTCGGTGCCGGAGTCGTTCGCGACGGAGCACGGTCTCGCCGTGGGCGACGAGCTGACGGCGCGGTTCGTGGGCGGCGAGACGGTGCCGTTGACGCTGGCCGCGATCACCTCGGAGGACACGGTCCTCGACCAGGGCGCGATGTACCTGGCGCTCGACACGGCGCGGGCCCACCTGCCGGCTGAGCGGATGCCGTCGACCACGACGCTGTTCGCCACGGCAGACGACGGCGCGGAGGACGCGGCGTACGCGGCGCTCCAGGAGAGCCTGCGGGAGTTCCCGATGTACGAGGTGAACAACCAGGCCGACTACAAGCAGCTGCTGGAGGACGAGATCGGCGCGCTGCTGAACATCGTCTACGGGCTGCTGGCGCTGGCGATCGTGGTGGCGATCCTGGGCGTGGTGAACACGCTGACGCTGTCGGTGGTGGAGCGCACCCGCGAGATCGGCCTGATGCGGGCCATCGGCCTCTCGCGCCGGCAACTGCGGCGGATGATCCGCCTGGAGTCGGTGGTGATCGCGGTCTTCGGCGCGGTGCTCGGGCTCGGGCTCGGCCTGGCCTGGGGCGTGACGGCGCAGCGGGTGTTGGCGCTCGAGGGCTTCGACGTGCTGGAGATTCCCTGGCCGACGCTCCTGACGGTCCTGGCCGCGTCGGCGGTGGTGGGCCTCGTCGCGGCCCTCCTCCCCGCGTTCCGCGCGGGGCGCCTGCCGGTGCTGCGGGCGATCGCGACGTAACCGGACGTGGCCGTCCTACTCGGCCCGGCCGCAGGACGGGTACGCGCCGCGGGTGGGTGGGGGAAGAACCCGGCGTCAGGCCAGCAGCCGCGGGGTGCTCAGGCCGGCCCGGCCAGGGCTCGGCTGCGGTCGCGGGCGGCCTCGATCGCCGCGATCAGCGCGGCCCGTACGCCGTGGTTCTCCAGCTCGCGGATCGCGCTGATCGTCGTGCCGCCGGGCGACGTCACCGCCTCCCGCAGCGTCACCGGGTGTTCGCCGCTGTCCCGCAGCATCACCGACGCGCCGATCGCGGCCTGGACGATCAGCTCGTGTGCCTTGTCGCGCGGCAGGCCGAGCAGGATGCCGGCGTCCGTCATGGCCTCGACGAGGTAGTAGAAGTAGGCGGGGCCCGAGCCGGAGAGCGCGGTCGCCGCGTCCTGCTGGGACTCGGGGAGCCGCATGGTGCGGCCGACGCCGCCGAAGATCTCCTCGGCGTGTGCCAGGTCGGCGTCGGTCGCGTGGCGGCCGGCGGAGATCACCGACATGGCCTCGTCGACGAGGGCCGGGGTGTTCGGCATGACGCGGACCACGGCCGTGCCCTCGCTCAGCCGGGACTCCACGAAGGCCGTGGTGATGCCGGCGGCGGCGGAGATGACGAGGCGGTCGGCGGTGGCGTGCGGGGCCAGTTCGTCGAGCAGGGCGCCCATGTCCTGCGGCTTGACGGCCAGGATGAGGGTGTCGGCCGTCTTGGCGGCCTCGGCGGTGTCGACGACCTCGATGCCGTGGCGCTCGCGCAGCGCCGCGGCGCGCTCGGGGCGGCGGACCGTGGCCAGCAGGGTGGCCGGCGGGCGGCCGGACCGCAGCAGGCCGCCGAGGAGCGCCTCGCCGATCTTGCCGGCGCCCAGGACCGCGATCTTGTGGGTGATGGTGCTCATACCGCTCATCCTCGCACCCGGGCCACCGTCAGGCGGACGGTGTAGCTCTCCCGGACCTGGCCCTCCGGGAACTCCCGTTCGAGGAGGGCGCGTTCGTCGTCGATCAACGCCCTGGACGCCTCCGGGCCGAGGACGGCGAAGAAGGAGTGGGTGGCGAGGTTGGCGAGGTGCGCGGCGAGCGGCAGGACGCGGCTCCAGCCGACCTCGCGGTAGGCGGTGGTCAGGGCCGGGTCCAGGGCGGCGAGCACGCGGGGCGCGTCGGCGGAGACGTCGCCGCGGTGGTACATGGGGAGCCGGGCGCGCAGTCGGTGTTCCTGTCGCGCTGCCACGGGACGGCCCGGTCCGGCACGTTCCACCACAGGGCGAGCGCGCCGCCGGGGCGCAGCACCCGGCGGGCCTCGGGGACGGCCCGGGTGGGGTCGGTCCAGTGGAACGCCTGGGCGTAGGTGACGAGGTCGAACGCGCCGGCGGTGAACGGCAGCGCGTTGCCGTCGGCGCGCACCAGGCGGACGGCCGGGAGGCGGGCGCGGAGCTGTCCCGCCATGCCGGGGCCCGGCTCGGCGGCGGTGACGGTGGCGCCGCGCCGCAGCATGGATGGGGGCACCTCCCAGCGTTAGCTGGGGGAGGGTGCCGAGGCCGGTGCCGGCTCCGACGTCGAGGACGTGGGCGCCGGCGAGCGGGCGGTCGGCGAGCTCCTCGATCGCGTCGTAGAGGGCGGCCGGGTAGTCGGGGCGGGCCGTGGCGTACTCGGCGGCGACGCTGTTGAAGGAGGTGGCGAACTCGCGGGAGCCGAATCCGGGATGGGTGCTCATGGTCCGGTGTTTCCCGCTCAGTCGAGCTCGCGCATCATCCGCTCCATCGACGCGACCGAGCGGCGGGTCTCGGTCAGTTCGTCGGTGTAGCGGCGGAGTATCTCGGTGTTGTCCTCCAGCAGTTCGGCGTACTTGCGGGCGAGCCGCTTGTACTCGTCCTCGCGGCCGGCGAGCATGCGGGCGCGCCAGCTGGCGGCGACCTGCCAGACGACGACGATCATCAGCGCGAAGATCCCGGCCGTGCCGAGTCCCGCGGCCCAGACGCCGGCCGGGTCGTCGGCCAGGGTCACCGGTGAGTCGTTCACTGTGCTTCCTCTTCCTGTTTCCGCTTCGCCGACTCCGGCTCCTCCTCCGGTCGCAGGGACTCGGCGGCGTCGGTGATGGTCCGCGGGGTCAGTTCGTAGAGGAACGGCGCGACCTCGAAGTACCGCATGGCCTTGCCGTCCTCGGACAGTTCGAGGGTGCCGGTGACGAGGCCGGCGGCCTCGAGCCGCTGGAGGTGCATGTGGAGCAGCGGGCGGCTCATGCCGATCTCGCGGGCCAGGCGGCTGACGTAGTTCCGCTCGGCGGTGAGCGCGGCGATGATCCGCATCCGCTGGGGGTGGCCGAGGGCGGACAGCACCTTGAGCAGCCGCTCGCCGGCCGGCGTCGGGTCGTTCATCGAGAGGTCCTCTCGCCGTTCCCACTGTGCGGCGCCCAGCCTCTCAGCGCGACGACCACCTGTCAATCAAAACTGACACATGTCAGGGCCACCCCTGAGGGCGTCTCGGGGTCAGCGGCGGCGCCGGCCCTGACCGCGGCGGGCCGGGTTGCCGGAGCGCTTGACGGTCAGCCGCCGGTGCCGCTCCAGCGCCGCCTCGTGGTCGGCGCGCAGCAGCCCCTCGCCCGGCGCCTCGACGAGCGAGCGCAGCGCGTAGGCCAGCAGCACGCCGACGAAGCCGACGAACATGATGCTGCGGAACGCCGACTCGTCGACGGCGTCGACGCGGCGCGGCCTGGTGTAGCCGGCCCAGGCCCGGGTGAAGGCGATCGCGGTGCACAGCAGCAGCGCCAGCAGCACGAGCGAGCTCAGCCAGGCGGGGGATCCGGCGGCGACTCCGGCGTAGAGGATCCACAGCGCCAGCGCGCCGGCCACCGTCAGCAGGGTCGCGGCGGCGGTGAGCAGCACGCGGCGCGGCGCGTAGCCACGTGACCTGTCGACCCAGCGGGTGCCGTAGAAGCGGATCGGCTCCGGCAGTGGGGCGTCGGCTTCGCGGTCGGTGACGGACGATGAGGGCTTGGGGGCAGAAGTGGACATGCGGTCGATTATGGCCGCAGCCGGGTGGCCGCCGCCGGGCCTGTCCCCGGCACCGCGGCCCGGGCGCTCGCCGCGAGCTCGCGGCGAGCTCGCGAAGGTCCGGAAGACGGGCCCGGGCCCCAGTACGCTGTTGCCGGCAATCGCGGGCCTACCGGGGGAGCTGCCATGAGTGACAACCACGGTGCGGCGCCGGAGCGGCTCGGCGAGTACGTGCTGGAGCGGCGGCTCGGCAGCGGCGGGATGGGCGTGGTCTACCTGGCCAGGACGGTCGCCGGCCGGCAGCTCGCGGTCAAGGTGATCCGCCGCGAGTACGCGGAGGACGCCGGCTTCCGCGCCCGTTTCCGGCGCGAGGTGGCGGCGGCGAGGCGGGTGAGCGGCGCCTTCACCGCGCCCGTGGTGGACGCCGATCCGGAGGGCGACCCGCCGTGGCTGGCCACCCTCTACGTGCCGGGCGGCTCGCTGGCCGACCGCGTCGCCCGGGAGGGCCCGCTGCCGGCGCGCGAGGCGGCCCGGGTGGGCGCCCAGTTGGCCGAGGCGCTGACCGAGATCCACGGCCACGGCCTGGTGCACCGCGACCTGAAGCCGGGCAACGTGCTGCTGGCCGAGGACGGGGTGCGGGTGATCGACTTCGGGATCAGCCGGGCGCTGAGCGACAGTCACCGGCTGACCGAGGACGGCGCGGTGCTCGGCTCGCCGCCGTTCATGGCGCCCGAGCAGCTGACCGGCGGCGCCGAGGTGACGACCGCGGCCGACGTGTTCGCGCTCGGCGCGGTGGTGGCGTTCGCAGCCACCGGCCACAGCCCGTTCGAGGCGGGCGGGCTGCCGGGCGGCGACCCGCTCGCGGTGGCGTACCGGGTGGTGCACGAGGAGCCCGAGCTCGGCGACCTGCCGCCGGCGCTGCGCGACCTGGTCTCGCTCTGCCTGGCCAAGGACCCGGAGCGGCGGCCCGCGGTGGCCTCGCTGCTGCGGATGGCGTCGTTCGCCGACACCCGCGCCCAGGCGGCGGTGGTGCGCGAGTCGACGAACTGGCAGGCGCGGCGCGCCCCGGACGAGGGCGCGGCCCCGGGCGGCGCGACGGCGCTCGGCTCGCGGCGGCGGGCGCGGCGCCGTCTCGCGGTGGGCGCGGCGGTCCTCGCGGTGCTCGCGGCCAGCGGCACCGGCGTGTTCCTGGCGGCCTCCTCCGGCGACGCGGAGGCCGGTCGCGACCGGGACGACGGGAACGTGCCGGAGCCGACCGGGCCGACCGCCGAGCCGTTCGTGCCCTGGGAGCTCGACTGGCGGGACCTCGGCGTGCGGGACGCGGCGACGAGCGGGGTGGCGTGCGCCCCGGTCGACGCCGACCTGCTGTGCTCCGCGGGTTCCGAACTCACGGTGCTGTTCGCGCCGGACGGCACCGAGCTCTGGCGCCACCACCCGCCGCGCGACTCGGCCGTGGCGCCGCGCGCCGTCACGGCCGACGGCGTCGTCTACACCCAGTCCGACAAGGGCGTGGTCGCGCTCGACCGGGCGGGCGAGACGCTGTGGGAGATCGACGCGCCCGAGCTGACCGGGGCGCTGGGCACCACCGACGACACCCTGGTGGTGCAGAACGGCGACAGCACGCTGCGCTTCTACGCCCTCGCCACCCCGGACCCGGTGGGCTCCTGGGAGGTGCCGGGCCGCTACCTCACGGACGTGCTGACCTCGGCCGAGCACGTGCTGGCGCTCAGCCGCGCCGAGTCCGACGGCTCCGACCTCCAGGTGGCGCTGCTCGACGGCACGGGGCGCGAGCAGTGGCCGCTGCCGGTTGGGCAGCCGGCGGAGTCGGCCGGGCTGGTCGAGCCGGTCGGCATCGACGCGGAGGCGGCCTACTTCGAGGAGTGGGACCCGGACGTGCCGGTGGTCAGCGCGCTGCTCAGGCTCGACCTGGCGGACGGCACCTGGACCCGCACCGTGCTGGAGGCGGCCGCCGAGCCGCGCACGGTGGTGGCGGACGGCGTCGGCTACGCCACCGACACGGCCGGCGGCGTCACGGCCGTCGACCTGGCGGCGGGCGAGACGCTGTGGTCGGTCGACCTGGACGCGGAGAACACCTCGGCCCCCACCGTCGCCGGCGACGCGCTGTACTTCTCGGACGGCGAGGGCCGGCTGCACCGGGTGGCGCTCGCGGACGGGGCGCCGCTGGCCGTGGGCGAGCCGCACCCGGGGACGCCGGGCGCCGGCAGCGACGCCTGGGCGCCGCCGCCGGTGGTCACGGACGACGGGGTGGCCTATGTGGTGACGCTCGGCAACACGCTCTACGCCACCCGCGTCGAGGACCTCGGCTGACGGCCGAAGCCCCCGGCCCTCAGCCCTCAGCCCTCCAGCTTGGTGACGTCCCGCACGGCGCCCTTGTCGGCGCTGGTGGCCATGGCGGCGTAGGCGCGCAGCGCGACCGAGACCTTGCGGTCACGGCCGACCGGCGCGTACCGGCCGTCCAGCTCGGCGCGGCGGGCGGCCAGCTCCTCGTCGGGGACCAGCAGCTCGATGGCGCGGTTCGGGATGTCGATCCTGATCCGGTCGCCGTCCCGCACCAGCGCGATGGTGCCGCCGGCCGCGGCCTCCGGGGAGCAGTGGCCGATGGACAGTCCCGAGGTGCCGCCGGAGAACCGGCCGTCGGTGATCAGCGCGCACTTCTTGCCCAGGCCCCGGCCCTTGAGGAACGAGGTGGGGTGCAGCATCTCCTGCATGCCGGGGCCGCCGCGCGGGCCCTCGTAGCGGACGACGACCACGTCGCCCTCCTTGACCCGCTTGGTGAGGATGGCGGAGACGGCGTCCTCCTGGGAGTCGACCACCACGGCCGGGCCCTCGAAGGTCCAGATCGACTCGTCGACGCCGGCGGTCTTCACCACGCTGCCGTCCTCGGCGAGGTTGCCGTAGAGCACGGCCAGGCCGCCCTCGGCGGAGTAGGCGTGCGCGACGTCCCTGATGCAGCCGTTCTCGGCGTCGGTGTCGAGGGTCTCCCAGCGCTCGGACTGCGAGAAGGCGCTGGCCGAGCGGCGGCCGCCGGGGGCGGCGTGGAACAGCTCGACCGCCTCGGGGGACGGGGAGCCGCCGCGGATGTCCCAGCTCTTGAGCCAGTCGGCGAGCGACGGGCTGTGCACGGTGTGCACGTCCTCGCGGAGCAGGCCGCCCCGGTACAGCTCGCCCAGGATCGCCGGGATGCCGCCGGCCCGGTGCACGTCCTCCATGTAGTAGTTGCCGTTGGGCGCCACCTTGGACAGGCAGGGCAGCCGGCGGGAGATCGCGTCGATGTCCCTGAGGCCGAAGTCGAGGCCGGCCTCCTGGGCGGCGGCCAGCAGGTGCAGCACGGTGTTGGTCGAGCCGCCCATGGCGATGTCGAGGGCCATCGCGTTCTCGAACGCGGCGCGCGAGCCGATCGCGCGGGGCAGCACGGTCGCGTCGTCCTCGTCGTAGAACCGCCTGGTGATCTCGACGACGGTGCGGCCGGCGTCCTCGTAGAGCGCGCGGCGGGCGGTGTGGGTGGCGAGGACCGAGCCGTTGCCCGGGAGGGCCAGGCCGAGGGCCTCGACCAGGCAGTTCATCGAGTTGGCCGTGAACATGCCGGAACAGGAGCCGCAGGTCGGGCAGGCGTTGTCCTCGATGCGGCGGATGTCCTCGTCCGAGACGGCGTCGTTCGCGGCGTCGGCGATGGCGTTGACCAGGTCGAGCTTGCGGACGGTGCCGTCGACCAGGGTCGTCACGCCGGCCTCCATCGGGCCGCCGGAGACGAAGACCGTCGGGATGTTGAGCCGCATCGCGGCCATCAGCATGCCGGGGGTGATCTTGTCGCAGTTGGAGATGCAGATCAGCGCGTCCGCGCAGTGCGCCTCGACCATGTACTCGACGGAGTCGGCGATCAGGTCCCGGGACGGCAGCGAGTACAGCATGCCGCCGTGGCCCATGGCGATGCCGTCGTCCACGGCGATGGTGTTGAACTCGCGGGGGATGCCGCCGGCCGCCGTGATCGCCTCGGAGACGATCCGGCCGACGGGCTGGAGGTGGGTGTGGCCGGGCACGAACTCGGTGAAGCTGTTGGCCACGGCGATGATCGGCTTCCCGAAGTCCGCTCGGTCTACGCCGGCGGCCTGGAGCAGGGAGCGGGCACCCGCTGCGTTACGGCCGTGGGTGACGGTGCGGGACCTCAGTGTCGCCATCTCTGTATCTCCTGCCTTTCCCCCGCGGGGCGATACGACCGCCCCGCCGGGCCGATACGACTCCCACCGAGGTTACGCCCCCCGCCCGCGTTCTGGGACAGGGATTCCGCGACCCGAGACGCGGCCCCCGCGTGGGCGGGGGCCGCCCCGGGTCAGGCGGTGGGCGAGGGGTCGGCCGGGTGCGGGGCGAGGAGCGGCAGCAGGGGCCGCCGGTCGGCGGTCAGCGCCGCCAGCCGCGTCTCGCAGTGGGAGACCAGCACCTCGTACCCCTCCTTCCCCATCATCTCGGTCAGCTCGGGCCGGTACGTCACGTACAGCGGCTCGGCCGCCCCGTGCGCCGCCGGCGCCCCGGTGCACCACCAGTGCAGGTCGTGGCCGCCGGGGCCCCAGCCGCGCCGGTCGTACTCGCCGATCGAGACGTACAGCACCTGCTCGCCGTCCGGCCGGTCCACCCACTCGTAGGTCCGCCGCACCGGCAGCTGCCAGCACACGTCCGGCTTGGTCTCCAGCGGCTCGCGCCCCTCCCCCAGCGCCAGCGTGTGCAGCGCGCACCCCTCTCCCCCCGGGAACCCGGGCCGGTTCAGGAAGACGCACGCGCCGTCGATCCGCCGGGTGCGCCGCTCGCCGTCCTCGTCCTTCTCGACCCAGCCGTCCGCCGAGGTGCCCTCCGCGTGGTACTGCCAGGTCTCCGGGGTCAGGCGCGCCATGTGCTCGCCGACCCGCCGCTCGTCGTCCTCGTCGGAGAAGTGCGCACCGAGGGTGCAGCAGCCGTCCGCCGCGCGGCCGGCCTCTATCCCCTGACAGCCCCTGCCGAAGACGCACTGCCAGCGCGACGTGAGCCACGTCAGGTCGCATCGGAACACCTGCTCGGGGTCGGCCGGGTCGCGGAACTCGACCCACGCCCTGGAGTGATCGAGGTCGACCTCGTCACCTGCCGCGCGCCGCCGCGCCCCGTCGAGCTTCCTGACGGTTCTGCCCGGCTTCGCCCTCTTCGTCTTCGCCACACAGTCAGGGTAAGGGGGACGGTAGCGTTGACCCCCATGAGGCTCGGAGTTCTCGACGTCGGTTCCAACACGGTTCACCTCCTGGTGGTTGACGCGCATCCCGGTGCCCGGCCGCTCCCGGCCTACTCCCACAAGGCGGAGCTGCGTCTCGCCGAACTGCTGGACGCGCGCGGCGCGATCGGCCAGGACGGCGTCGACCGGCTGGTCGCCACCGTCCGGGAGGCGCTGGAGGTCGCCGAGGACCAGGGCGTCGCCGACCTGCTGCCGTTCGCGACCTCGGCGGTGCGGGAGGCGAGCAACGCCGACTCGGTGCTGGCGCGGGTCGCCGACGAGACGGGCGTCACGCTCCAGGTGCTGTCCGGCGCGGACGAGGCGCGGCTGACGTTCCTGGCGGCGCGGCGCTGGCTGGGCTGGTCGGCGGGGCGGCTGCTGATGTTCGACATCGGCGGCGGCTCGTTGGAGATCGCGCTGGGCCTCGACGAGGAGCCGGACGCGGCGGTCTCCCTGCCGTTGGGCGCGGGGCGGCTGACGGCCGCCAGGCTGCCGGGCGACCCGCCCACGCCGGCCGACGTCCGGAGCCTGCGGCGCGACGTGCGGTCCCAAGTGGCGCGAGTGGTCGGCGACTTCACCCGCTTCGGCGCGGCCGACCGGGTGGTGGCCACGTCCAAGACCTTCAAACAGCTGGCCAGGATCGCCGGCGCGGCCCGCACCTCGGAGGGCCTCTACGTGCGCCGCGACCTCAGCCGCGAGGACCTCAGGACGTGGGGCCAGAAGCTGGCCGAACTCCCGGTGCGGGACCGCCAACAACTCCCCGGCGTCTCGGAGGGCCGCGCCCACCAACTCCTCGCCGGCGCGGTGGTCGCCGAGGCGGCGATGGACCTGTTCGGCGTCGAGACCCTCGAAATCTGCCCGTGGGCACTCCGCGAGGGCGTCATCCTCCGCCGCCTCGACCGCATGCGGGACGCTGCGCGCTAGGCCTTCGGCCGGGCTCGGTTACGGGGCTCCGTCCGGCCCTCCGGGCCGGGGCGGTGGGCCTGCGGCGCGCGCCTTCGGCGCGGGTGGGCCCTCCGGGCCGGGGAGTTGTTCCGAAGCGCCGGACGGGCCCGCGGCGCCGCGAGACGACGCGACCGGCCGCCAAGGCGGGCCGGGCCCACCGGGCCGGACGGAGCCGCCCACGCGACCCGACGGCTGCCGCCGGGCAGGCCCACCGGTGCCGTAGGGGCACCGCAGGGCCGGACGGGCCCCACGCCAAGGCAGTGCGACGGCCGCCAAGGCGGAGCCGGGTGCAGCCGGGCACGCTCCTGGCCACACACGGCCGTGCGCAGCCGGTGCGGAGCACCGGACCGAGGTCCGGCCCCCAGGGCCGGGCGGGCCGCACCCCGTGTGGGCCCCGCCAGCCCACAGGGCGAGGCGGCACGACGGCCACGTCGCCCGCGCGGCGCGAGGGCCGCCAAGGCGGGGCTGTCCGCCGCCAGGCAGGCCCCGGGCCCGCAGGGCCGCGCAGGTCCCACCCCCGCGAGGGCCCGACAGCCCACACGGCGAGGCGGCGCGACGGCCACGTCGCACCGTGGTCGGCTCACGGCCGTCGACACGACCGGTGCGGAGCACCGGCGCGCAGGGCCGGGCGGGCCCCACCCCCGTGTGGGCCCGCCCGCGTCACGTCGCAAGCCGGCGCGACGGCCACGTCGCCTACGCCTAGGTGTATTGATCACGAGCGTTGTTGACACTCGTTGGGGCTTGATCATGGCGAAGACCTCCGATGTGGTGGAGCTGTCTAGGACTGCACCGCATGGAGGTCTTCGTGTCCCACCGTAATGCCCG
>NZ_JAVREM010000095.1:0-16559 GCF_031845425.1 Streptomyces millisiae | reverse complement strand
CACCCGCCCGCCGGGCGGGTGGGCGGGCACGGCACCGCACGGGCCGCCAGGCCACTCGCGCTGCGCGCTGCACACGGCCCGGAGGGCCGATGGGCCCACGGCGGCTTCGCCGCCCGCTCGGAGGGCCGTGGGTGTGCCCGGCCGCCAGGCCGGTCGCGCTGGGCGCCACGGCCGGGCGGGCCGGTGGCCCGCGGCGGCTGCGCCGCCGGGCCTCGCGGCCCCCGCCGCGCGAGGCCACCCGGCAAGGGCGGGTGGGTGGGCGCGGCACCGCACGGGCCCGTCGCGCTGCGCGCCGCACACGGCCCGGCGGGCCGATGGCCCGCGGCGGCTATGCCGCCCGGCCACGCGGCCCCCGCCGCGCGAGGCCACCCGCCAAGGGCGGGTGGGTGGGCGCGGCACCGCACGGCCGCAAGGCCCGACCTCGGCGGCTGCGCCGCCTGGTCGGGCCGGCGGGCCGGCGGCCAACGCCAAGCGCAGCGAAGAGGTGGGGTCAATCCCCGTCGGCCGTCACGACCGCTCGCAGGGCCACGTTCAGCTCCAGCACATTGACCCGCTCGTCGCCGAGGAAGCCCAGGTCGCGGCCTTCCGTGTGGTCGGCGACCAGCCGCTCGACGCGGTCCGGGGAGAGCCCGTTCGCCGAGGCCACCCGCGCGACCTGGAGCTCCGCGTAGGCCGGCGAGATGTGCGGGTCGATCGCCGAGGCCGAGCCCGTCACCGCGTCCGGCGGTACCGCCGACTCCGGCACGCCGTTGAAGGCGGCGACCGCCGCGCGCGTCTCCTCGACCGACGCCAGCAGCGTCGGATCGCTGGCGCCCAGCTGGCTGGAGCCGGTCGCCGTGGGGTCGTAGCCGCTGTGGGAAGGCCGTGGCTGGAACCAGCGCGGGTCGGGGTCGCCGTTGGCGTCGTTCCAGGTCTGGCCGATCAGCGACGAGCCGACGTCCCGCCCGTCGGCCTGGACCGGTGAGCCGTCGGCGCGGTCGCCGAACGCGGCCTGGGCCACGCCCGCGATAGCCAGCGGGTAGAGGACGCCGGTGACCACGGTCAGCACCAGCAGGGCACGGAGCGCGGCCCAGGCGGTCCGCAGGGGGGTTCTGATGTTCATGTCGAGTGTCACCCGATCCCGGGGAGCAGTGAGACGAGCAGGTCGATCGCCTTGATGCCGACGAACGGGGCGATCAGCCCGCCGACGCCGAAGACGCCGAGGTTGCGGCTGAGCAGCTGGTCGGCGCCCAGCGGCCGGTAGGCGACGCCGCGCAGCGCGAGCGGCACCAGGGCGACCACGATCAGCGCGTTGAAGACGACGGCCGACAGGATCGCCGACTCGGGCGAGGACAGCCGCATGATGTTGAGCGAGTCGAGGCCCGGGTAGGCGACGGCGAACATCGCCGGGATGATCGCGAAGTACTTGGCGATGTCGTTGGCGATCGAGAACGTCGTCAGCGCGCCGCGCGTGATCAGCAGCTGCTTGCCGATCTGCACGATGTCGATCAGTTTGGTGGGGTCGGAGTCCAGGTCCACCATGTTCCCGGCCTCCTTGGCGGCCGAGGTGCCGGTGTTCATGGCCACGCCGACGTCCGCCTGGGCCAGGGCCGGGGCGTCGTTGGTGCCGTCGCCGGTCATGGCGACCAGCCGGCCGCCGGCCTGTTCCCGCTTGATCAGGGCCATCTTGTCCTCCGGCGTGGCCTCGGCGAGGTAGTCGTCGACGCCGGCCTCCGCCGCGATGGCCTTGGCGGTGCGGGCGTTGTCGCCGGTGATCATCACCGTCCTGATGCCCATGGCCCGCAGCTGTTCGAAGCGCTCGCGCAGTCCCTCCTTGACGACGTCCTTGAGGTGGACGACGCCGAGCACCCGGGGTCCGTCCGCGACCAGCAGCGGCGTGCCGCCGCCGGCGCTGATGGACTCGACCGTGCCGAGCGTGGCGTCCGAGACCGTGCCGCCGAGTTCGACGACCCAGCCGGTGACGGCGCCGACCGCGCCCTTGCGGATGCGCCGGCTGTCGGCGTCGACGCCCGACATCCGGGTCTGCGCGGTGAACGGGATCCAGTCGGCGTCGGTCAGGTCGTCGCGGTCGCGGGCCGGCCGGCCGTACTCCGCCACCGCCAGGGCGACGATGGACCGGCCCTCGGGGGTCTCGTCGGCCAGCGAGGACAGCTGGGCGGCCTCGGCCAGCTCCTCCCGGGTGACGCCGGCGGCCGGCAGGAGTTCGGCGGCCCGCCGGTTGCCGTGCGTGATGGTGCCGGTCTTGTCGAGCAGCAGGGTGGACACGTCGCCGGCCGCCTCGACGGCCCGTCCCGAGGTGGCCAGCACGTTGCGCTGCACCAGCCGGTCCATGCCGGCGATGCCGATGGCGGAGAGCAGCGCGCCGATGGTGGTGGGGATGAGGCAGACCAGCAGCGCGGTGAGCACCACGAGCGACTGCTCGGCGCCGGCGTGGACGGCGAACGGCTGAAGGGTGACCACGGCCAGCAGGAAGACGATGGTCAGGCTGGCCAGCAGGATGTTGAGGGCGATCTCGTTGGGCGTCTTCTGCCGGGCCGCGCCCTCGACCAGGGAGATCATCCGGTCCAGGAAGGTATCGCCGGGCCTGGTGGTGATCCGGACGGTGATCCGGTCGGAGAGCACCCGGGTTCCGCCGGTGACGGCCGAGCGGTCGCCGCCGGACTCGCGGATGACGGGTGCCGACTCGCCGGTGATGGCGGACTCGTCGACCGAGGCCACGCCCTCGATCACGTCGCCGTCGCCGGGTATCACGTCGCCGGCCTCGCAGACCACGAGGTCGCCGACGCGCAGCGCGGTGCCCGGCACCCGTTCCTCGTCGGTGCCGGCGTCGACGAGCCGGCGGGCGACGGTGTCGGTGCGGGCGGCGCGCAGCGAGGCTGCCTGGGCGCGGCCCCGGCCCTCGGCGACGGCCTCGGCGAGGTTGGCGAAGAGGACGGTGAGCCAGAGCCAGCCGGCGATGGCCCAGCCGAACGCGTCACCGGGATCGGCGGCGGCCAGCACGGTGGTGAGCGCCGAGCCGATCAGCACGACGAACATCACCGGCGACCTGACCATGGCGCGCGGGTCCAGCTTGCGGAACGCGCTGGGCAGCGAGGACCACAGCAGTCTCGGGTCGAAGCCGCCGCGGGCCACGCGGGCCCCCGGCTGGGCCGGGTGCCGGTGCCGCGCACCGGCCTCGGGGCGGATGGGGGTGGTGGTGCTCACAGCGCGAGTCCTTCCGCGAGCGGGCCGAGGGAGAGCGCCGGGAAGAACGTCAGCCCCGCGACGACCACGGCGGTGGCCACCAGCAGGCCGCTGAAGAGCGGCCGGTGGGTGGAGAGGGTGCCGACGGTCACCGGGACGCGGCGCTGCCCGGCGAGCGAGCCCGCCAGCGCCAGGACGAACACGATGGGCAGGAATCGGCCCAGCAGCATGCAGATGCCGAGGGTGGTATTGAAGAAGTCGGTGTTGGCGGCCAGGCCGGCGAAGGCGCTGCCGTTGTTGTTGGAGGCCGAGGCGTAGGCGTAGAGGACCTCGGAGAAGCCGTGTGGCCCGATGTTGGTCATGGACTCCTCGCCGTCGCCGAGCCCCATGGCGAGGGCGGTGCCGATCAGCGTGAGGGCCGGGGAGACGAGGATCGCGCAGGCGGCGAGCTTGATCTCGCGGGTGCCGAGCTTCTTGCCCAGGTACTCGGGGGTCCTACCGACCATCAGGCCGGCGATGAAGACGGCGATCACAGCCATGATCAGCATGCCGTAGAGGCCGGAGCCGACGCCGCCCGGGGCGATCTCGCCGAGCACCATGCCGAAGATCAGCACGCCGCCGGAGAGTCCCTGGAAGGAGTCGTGGAAGGAGTTGACCGAGCCGGTCGAGGTCATGGTGGTGGAGACCGCGAACAGCGAGGAGCCGCCGATGCCGAAGCGCTGCTCCTTGCCCTCCATGCCACCGCCGGCGGCCTGGGAGGCGGTGCCGGGCGCCTGGTGCTCGACGATGGTGACGGCGACGACGCCGGCCAGCCAGATGACGCCCATCGCGGCGACGATGGCGTAGCCCTGCCGCACGTTGCCGACGATCCGGCCGAAGGTGCGGGGCAGCGAGAACGGGATGACCAGCAGCAGGAAGATCTCCAGGAGGTTGCTGACGCCGTCGGGGTTCTCGAAGGGGTGGGCGGAGTTGGCGTTGTAGAAGCCGCCGCCGTTGGTGCCCAGGTTCTTGATGGCCTCCTGGGAGGCGACGGGACCGCCGGTGATGTGCTGGGTGGCGCCGGTGAGGGTGGTCACGTCGTGGCCGCCGGAGAAGTTCTGGACGGCGCCGAGCGCCACCAGCACGATCGCGGCGAGCACGGAGACCGGCAGCAGGACGCGGACGGTGCCGCGCACCAGGTCGGTCCAGAAGTTGCCGAGCTCACCGGTGCGGAAGCGGGCGAAGCCACGGACCAGGGCGATGGCGACGGCCATGCCGACGGCGGCCGAGAGGAAGTTCTGCACGGCCAGGCCGCCGGCCTGGGCCAGGTGGCCCATGGCCGATTCGCCGGAGTACGACTGCCAGTTGGTGTTGGAGACGAAGGAGACGGCGGTGTTGAAGGCCTGGTCGGCGGGGATGCCGGCGAAGCCGAGCGAGAGCGGCAGCAGGTCCTGGACCCGGAGCAGCAGGTAGAGGAAGAGCACGCCGACGGCGGAGAAGGCGAGCACGGAGCGCAGGTAGGCGGTCCAGCTCATCTCGGCGTCGGGGTCGGCGCCGACGCAGCGGTAGATCAGCCGCTCGGCTCGCAGGTGCTTCCTGGAGGAGTAGACGGCGGCCATGTAGTCGCCGAAGGGGCGGTGCGCCAGGACGAGCGCCACGACGAGGGCGGAGGTCTGGAGCACATCGGCCAGGGGGGTGCTCATGGTCGGCGGCCCTCAGAATCTCTCGGGGAAGAGCAGGGCGAGGACCAGGTAGCCGAGGAGTCCCGCGGCCACGCAGAGACCGACGATGTTCTCGGCGCTCACAGCTTGGCCACCCCGCGGGCGGTGAGGGCCACCAGCGCGAACCCCGCGAGGATGACCAGGACGAAGACCAGGTCGGCCATCGGTTCTCCTGAACGAGTGGTCTGACACTTACTCGCCCAGGGAACCTCTGTTCGCGGCCGTCGCCGCGTTCGTTGACGACACCCTGATGACGGACCCGCCGTCGTTGACGGGGTCCGTACGCGATGCGTCCGCGGGGCCGCCTGAGGCGGCTTCTAGGGTGCTTCGTCCCGGTTCTGCTCGTCGTCGCGGGCCTCCCGGCGGCGCCGCAGCAGGATCGTCAGGTCGGTCGCGGCGGCCAGGGTGAGGACCGCGCAGCCCGCGGTCAGCGCGATCAGCGGGCCGCGTCCCGGCGAGGAGTGCGGGCCCGAGGCGCCCAGCCAGATGGCGAAGGCGACCGTGGCGGCGGCGAACAGCGGGGTGAAGATCGCGGACAGCAGGATGCGCAACCGGATGTCGCTGTACGCGGTGATCGGCTCGGTGCCGGTCCGCTCGAAGCGGTGGCGTCCTCTGCCTCTGCTCATGACGGGACCTTCCGTGACGGAGAGTCCCGAGTACCCGCGCGGGCGCCTGACACACCCGCGCGGGAGGCGCCTACCTGACCTCGGAGATCTCCGGGCCCCTGCGCAGCTTGTCGAGGCCGCCGGCGAAGCGGGAGACCTGGGCGCCGTCGGCGGCCGCCTGCTCCTGCTTCACGCCGTCCGGCACCATCTGCGCGTCCTGCGGCAGCTTGAGGACGATCGGGTCACGGGGGGCCATCGGGCCGTCGCCACGGACCACCACGGTGTCCCGGAAGATCTGCTCCAGGACCCCGGCCGCCTGCGGCTGGACCGCGCCCTGGCCGGAGATCACGCCGCGCAGGAACCAGCGCGGGCCGTCGACGCCGACGAACCGCACGACCTGCATGCCGCGCTTGCCGTCCGGCAGCTGCACCGGCACCCGGGCCCGCAGCTCCCAGCCGAGCGGCCCCTCGATCTCCTCGATCACGCCGCCCTGCTGGGTGATGCCGGCGGCGATCTCCTCGCGCACCTCAGCCCAGATGCCCTCGCGCTTGGGGGCCGCGAACGCCTGGAGCTGGACCGCGCTGTCCTTGAGGACCACGGTCGCGGCGACGATCGCGTCTCCCGCGACCTCCACGCGCAGCTCCATGCCCTGCACGCCGGGCACGAAGAGGCCGCCGAGGTCCACGCGGCCCTCGGAGGGGCTGCTGACCTCGCTCAGGTCCCAGGGACCGTCGGGGCGGGGCGCCGGCTCCAGCTTGACCCGGCGCACCTCCTCCTCGTCCGGAGCCTCATCGGTGGTGGCCTCGACCGCCTCCGCCGCCTCGGCCGGCTCCTCGTTCCGCTTGCGACGACGTCCGAACACGTCAGAGTCCTTTCCGGTCGGCGCGCCCGCCGGGGCCGACCGCAGCGTAGGGGTGGGTCACCAGGCCGGCATGGCCGCCCGTGGAGCCGAAACCCCCCGTGGCCCGCGCCGAATCCGGCAGCTCCGTGACCTCGTGGAAACGCACCGCCGCCACCTGCTGGACGACGAGCTGGGCGATCCGGTCGAACGGCTGGAACCGCACGGTCTCCCGCGGATCCAGATTGATCACGATGACCTTGATCTCTCCACGGTACCCGGCGTCGATGGTGCCTGGCGCGTTGACCATGGACACCCCGCAGCGGGCGGCGAGCCCGGAGCGCGGGTGCACGAACGCCGCGTAACCGTCGGGGAGGGCGATGGCCACCCCCGTGGGCAGCACCGCGCGCTCGCCCGGCGCCAGCTCGGCGGCCTGGGTGGTCACCAGGTCGACCCCCGCGTCTCCCGGATGCGCTCGGGAGGGGACGGGGACCGCCGGATCGATCCGCCGGAGCGGAACGTCCAGCGGACTGGGGCTCACAGAGTCGGCACTCACGATGCAGACCCTACCGCCGCCGACGGCCCCTGGGGACGAGCCTGCGATGCTGGGGCCATGAAGCCGTACGACGAGCGACTGACCGTGCCCGCGAGGTGGTGGCTGATGGCCCTGCTGGGCGTGCTGCTGCTGGGATTCGCCCTGGTGCCGCTGGGCCTGGTGCCCCTGCTGTGCGGCCTCGCCGCGGGCGGGGCCCTCTCCGGGGTGGCGCTGAGCGCCTACGGCTCGGCCCGGATCCGGGTGGTGGCCGGCTCGCTGGTCGCGGGCGACGCCAGGATCCCGCTCACGGCCCTGGGCGAGGCCCGGGCGCTCGACGCCGAGGAGGCGCGCGCCTGGCGCACCCACCGTGCGGATGCCCGGGCCCATATGTTGCTGCGCGCCTACATCCCGACGGCCGTCCGGGTCGAGGTGACGGATCCGGATGATCCCACTCCGTACCTGTATCTCTCCACCCGGCAGCCCGACCGCCTCACCGCGGCGCTCACCAAGGCCCGCCCGGACGCGGCCTGAGGGCACGCCCGGGCCGGCGCTCACGCCGCGCAGTCGCGGCAGATCGGCTGACCGTCCTTCTCCTTCGCCAGCTGCGACCGGTGGTGCACGAGGAAGCAGCTCATGCAGGTGAACTCGTCGGCCTGGCGAGGCAGGACCCGAACGGAAAGCTCCTCGTTCGAGAGGTCGGCGCCGGGCAGCTCCAGGCCCTCCGCCTGCTCGAACTCGTCGACGTCGACGGTGGACGCCGACTTGTCGTTCCGCCGGGCCTTCAGTTCCTCGATGCTGTCCTCGTTGACATCGTCATCGGTCTTGCGTGGAGTGTCGTAGTCGGTTGCCATTTCGTTCTCCCCCTCCGGGTGTCTGTGGTATCTCCAGCGCACGTAACGCGCGGGGGGTCGGACTTTGTGCCCGACCCGAGGCGGAGATTTTGCCTCACATCAAGTGCTGTTACTCAATCGACACCCAACCGAACGCCTGAAGAGGTGATCATCCCGGCTGCCGATCGGGCCGCTAACCGGTCAAAAGCCCGCCCACGACCGCGTGACGCCCGCCGTCCCGGGCGTCGCTATGCGATTGATCACATCTCCTTCTTTCCCGCTGTGGGGCCTGCTCAGACCGGGATGGCGACCTTCATCACCAGGCCGCCCTGCTCCCGCGGCTCCGCCCTGACATAGCCGCCGTGCGCCCGCGCCACGGAGCGGACGATCGACAGGCCGAGGCCGACGCCCTTGTCGCTGCCCGTGCGATCGGTACGCAGCCGACGGAAGGGCTCGAACATGTTATCGACCTCGTACGCCGGCACGACCGGACCCGTATTCTCCACCACCAGCAGCGCCTGCCCCGGCCTGGACTCCGTGTCCACCCGCACCCAGCCGCCCTCCGGCACGTTGTACCGGACCGCGTTCTGCACGAGGTTCAGGGCGATCCGCTCCAGCAGCACGCCGTTGCCCTGGACCTGGACCGGCCGCCGGACGCCGCGCAGCTCCACCCCGCGCTGCTGCGCCTCGCCCCGCACCTGCTCGACCGCCTGCCCGGCCACCTCGGCCAGGTCGACCGGCTTGCGGTCCACGATCTCGTTCTCGCTGCGGGCCAGCAGGAGCAGGCCCTCCACCAGCTGCTCGCTCCGCTCGTTGGTGGCCAGCAGCGTCTTGCCGAGCTGGACCAGCTCGGGTGAGGCCTCCGGGTCGGAGAGCTGCACCTCGAGCAGGGTGCGGTTGATCGCCAGCGGGGTGCGGAGCTCGTGCGAGGCGTTGGCCACGAAGCGCTGCTGGGCGGTGAACGCGCGGTCGAGGCGGTCCAGCATCTCGTCGAAGGTGTCGGCCAGCTCCTTGAACTCGTCGTCGGGCGCGTCGAGCTCGATCCTGCGGTGCAGGTCGGAGCCGGCCACCTGGCGGGCGGTGCGGGTGATCCGACCGAGCGGCGAGAGCACCCGGCCGGCCATCACGTAGCCGAAGGCGAACGCGGCCACCGCGAGGCCGAGGAGCGCGAGCAGCGAGTTGCGCAGCAGCCCGTCGAGCGCGATGGCGCGCTGCCGGTCGTAGCAGTCGGCCGCCCAGGCCTCGAACTGGTCCGTGGTGACCTGGGCCGGGGGCGCGTCGCACACCGGCGACGTGATCTCCACGTTCGCCGCGTCGCGGAACTCGAAGGGCAGCGCGTTGCCCTTGTGCAGCGCCTGGGCCGCCAGCAGGTAGATGATCGTGAGCAGCACCACGCCGGCGATCAGGAACATCCCGCCGTAGAGCAGGGTGAGCCGGATCCGGATGGTGGGCCGCAGCCAGCCGTGCGACCGGTCGGCCTCCCTGGGGTCCCACGGGGGCCTGGGTGGGGCGCTGGGCATCCGGGGCGGGGGTCGGTGGCCGGGAGGCGGCGGGAGCGGCGGTTTGGGCGGCCTGGGGGGCCCTGGGGGCGGAGACGCTGACGATGCCATGGCTCAGATCCGGTATCCCGCCCCCGGCACGGTGGTGATCACCGGCGGGTCGCCCAGCTTGCGACGGAGCGTCATCACCGTGACGCGGACCACGTTGGTGAACGGGTCGGTGTTCTCGTCCCAGGCCTTCTCCAGCAGCTGCTCGGCCGAGACCACCGCCCCGTCGCCGCGCAGCAGCACTTCGAGGACGGCGAACTCCTTGGGCGCCAGGTGGATCTGCCGGTCGTCCCTGAAGACCTCGCGGCGGTTGGGGTCGAGCCGGATGCCGGACCGCTCCAGCACCGGCGGCAGGGGCGGCGTGGCCCGCCGGCCGAGCGCCCGCACGCGGGCGATCAGCTCGCTGAAGGCGAAGGGCTTGGGCAGGTAGTCGTCGGCGCCGATCTCCAGGCCCTCCACGCGGTCGCTGACGTCCCCCGAGGCCGTCAGCATCAGCACCCTGGTGGCCTTGCCGAGCCGGACGATGTGCCGGCACACGTCGTCGCCGTGGACCAGCGGCAGGTCGCGGTCGAGCACGACGACGTCGTAGTCGTTGAGGTCGACGCGCTCCGTGGCCGCGGCGCCGTCGTAGACGACGTCCACCGCCATGGCCTGGCGGCGCAGCCCGACGGCCACCGTATCCGCGAGCAACTGCTCGTCCTCCACGACGAGTACGCGCACGTCCCGATCCTCTTCTCGTGAGATCCCCTGGGCGGTGGGAGGCCCTGGCCTGGGCACATCGGTCCCCGCCCCACCCTCCATCCTGCACCGGGACCCCATAAACCACTGGTAAACGACCGGTGCCGGGGATCCGCTCGGATTTTCACTTCCGGCGAGGTTTCCGGCCCTGGCGGGCCGGGGAGGACAAGCGACACACCCCGCGACCACCACTTGCCGGCGGCAAGCCGCTCCGTGCTGCCGACCTGTCGGGACCCTCCGTGGCCGCACCCACCCACTGGCACTCCCCCAGTGCCACCGATCGAAGACGAGGGGGCGCACCTTGGACGCGTTCACCGCTGGAATCCTGCAGCGTATCGAGAACACCCAGTCCGATCTGCACCGCGCTCGTGAAGCCGGAGATCTGTTCACGATGGACGTGGAGCAGGCCGAGCTGGACGACCTGCACCGGTTGGCCGCCGAGTACGGCGTGGAGGTCGGGGCCAGGAGCGCCTGAGTTCCGCCACGCGCCCCACCCGGGCGCCGTTGACCGCTGCCAGCACTGAGCGCCCCCGGGGAACCCCGGGGGCGCTCAGGCATGCGTGGGCCGGTGCCGGGCTCAGTCGTGCCAGGCGCCGAGCTCGTCGAGGAGCGGCTGGAGCGCGTCGAAGACGCCGGGGCTGGCGGCGACGGTGAGGTCGCCGCCCGGCGGCAGTCCTGGACGGCCGCCGGTGCGGGCGCCGGCCTCCCTGGCGATCAGGTCGCCGGCGGCCAGGTCCCAGGGCGCGAGGCCGCGCTCGTAGAAGCCGTCGAGCCGGCCGCCGGCCACGTCGCACAGGTCGATGGCGGCCGAGCCCGAGCGGCGGATGTCCCGCACCCGCGGGATCAGCCGCCGCGCCACGGCGGCCTGGGCGGTGCGCACGGTGGCCACGTAGTTGAAGCCGGTGCCGATCAGCGCCTGGTCCAGGGGCGGCGCGGGGCGGGTGCGCAGCGGCTCGGGCGGCCGGCCGGCGGTCAGCCGCTCCGCCCCGCCGCCGAGCACGGCCCGGTAGGTCTCGCCGCGCATCGGCGCGGCCACCACGGCGGCCAGCGTCTCGCCGTCGGCCTCGGCGGCGATGGAGACGGCCCACTGGGGGAGCCCGTAGAGGTAGTTGACGGTGCCGTCGAGCGGGTCGATGACCCACCGCACCCCGCTGTCGCCGCCGGTGACGCCGCCCTCCTCGCCGAGGAAGCCGTCGCCGGGGCGCCGCTCGGCGAGGAAGCCGGTGATCAGCTTCTCGGCGGCGATGTCCATCTCGGTGACGACGTCGATCGGGCTCGACTTGGTCGCGGCGACCCCGAGATCCGCGGGACGCCCCTCCCGCAGCAGCCGGCCGGCCCGGTCGGCCGCCTCCTCGGCGAGCGCGAGCAGCGTGGCGGCCAGCTCGCCACGGGCGGCCTGCGGTCCTTCGGACACGTGAATGCTCCTTGTCAGGCTGAGGTCCAGCAGAGGTGGGGGCGGGGGGTCAGGCGTAGGGGCTGTCGGCGCCGGCGGCGGCCGGGCGGGCGACGCGGGCCGCGCAGCAGCCCACCGGGCAGACGTCGTGGCTCGGGCCGAGCGTGCCGAGCGCACAGCGGGTCGGTGCCTCCCCGCGCTCGCTGGCGGCCCGCTCCAGCACCAGGTCGCGGATGGCGGCGACGAAGCGCGGGTGGGCGCCGACGGTGGCGGAGCGGACGGCCGGCAGGCCGAGCTCCCTGGCGGCGGCCAGGGCCTCGGTGTCGAGGTCGTAGAGCACTTCCATGTGGTCGGAGACGAAGCCGATGGGGACCATGACGACGGCCGGCACGCTCCGCTCGTGCAGGGCGGTCAGGTGGTCGACGATGTCGGGCTCGAGCCAGGGGATGTGCGGGGCGCCGCTGCGGGACTGGTAGACGAGCTCCCAGGGGCGCTCCACGCCGGTCTCCTCGCGCACCGCCTCGGCGATGACGCGGGCCGCGTCCAGGTGCTGGGCGACGTAGGCGCCGCCGTCCCCGTGGCCGGCCGGCGGCCCCGAGACGTCGGCCGCGGCGTCCGGGATGGAGTGGGTGGTGAAGGCGAGGTGGGCGCCCGCCCTGACGCCCTCGGGCAGCTCGTCGAGCGCGGCGAGCACGCCGTCCGTCATGGTGCGCAGGAAGCCCGGGTGGTTGTAGTAGAGCCGCAGCTTGTCCACCCGGGGCAGCGGCAGGCCCTCGTCGGCGAGGGTGGCCAGCGCGCCGGCCAGGTCCTCGCGGTACTGGCGGCAGCCCGAGTAGGAGGCGTAGGCGCTGGTGGCCAGCGTCAGCACCCGGCGACGGCCGTCGCGGACCATGTCGCGCAGGGTGTCGGTCACGTAGGGCGCCCAGTTCCGGTTGCCCCAGTAGACCGGGAGGTCGACGCCGTGTTCCGCGAAGTCGGCGCGGAGCGCGGCCAGCAGGGCGCGGTTCTGCGCGTTGATGGGGCTGACGCCGCCGAACAGCCGGTAGTGGGCGCCGACCTCCTCCAGCCGCTCGCGCGGGATACCACGCCCCGCGGTCACGTTCTCCAGGAAGGGGATGACGTCGTCCGGGCCCTCCGGGCCGCCGAAGGAGAGCAGCAGGAGTGCGTCGTAGGGCTGAGGGCTGGTCACGCGGTCCATGCCTGTGATCCTGCCACTAGGGTCCGGTCGTTCCGGTGGCGCCGTCCTGGTCCGGGTCCTGGCTCTCCGAGGGGGTGGGCTCGGGGCTCGGGGTGGCATCCTGGCCGGGCGCCTCGTCGTCCTCGGGAGCGTCGGTCTCGGGGGTGGTCTGCTCGGTCGGGGTGTCGGTCTCCGGGGTGGTCTCGCCGGTCGGCTCGTCGGAGGGGGTGGGCGGCGCGGGCTGGTCGGTCGTGCCGCCGGTCGGCTCCTCCGAGGGCTCGGGCGGCGTGACGCCCTCCTCGTCCCCCTCCTCCTGGCCGGAGCCGTCCCGCTCGGTGCCACCCGCCGGCTCCTGCCCGCCGCCGGCCCCGCCGTCCAGGAGCCGGCCGACGGAGGTGCTGGCCCGGTCGTCGCCGTGCCACCAGCCGGAGAGGGCGGAGCCACTGGCCAGTTCGAGCCCGGTGACGGCGGCCATCGCCAGCAGGAAGACGCCGGCGGCCGCCGCCACCCGGCGGCGGACGGCCCGCCGCGGCCGGGGCGCACGGGACGGTGACGCCTCGCGCGCGGCGGGGCGCACACGCAACCTGTCGAACAGGTGCTGGAATACGGCGCCGCCGGCGGTCGCGACCACACTCATCACACCGGCGCCGATCACCGTGCCGAACACCCCGAGCCCCGAGGCGAGCACCGCGCCCGCCACCGCCGCCGCCGCGCTCGCCGCGACCTGGGGGACCGTCAGCTCGACCCCTCCGCGCCGCCGTTCCGCTCCCTCGCCGCCTGGATTCTTTACCCGAGGTTCCACCATTCGCCTCAATCCACACACTCTTCGCATCGTGCCCACGTAGAAGACATGCGAGGCGCGGGGATAGTTCCGATTTCAGCGGTTCTGTGAGCCTTGCCACCCAAAGGAGCGGGAGTTCCGCGCGTCAACTCCCTTGACCCGGGACAACTTCCGAAGCGCCGAACCCCACCCGGCTGGCCCTAATGGAGTAGTGTGACCACACCTGGCCTTGGCCGCCTCATGGCCTGTGCGGACACGGCGCCCGCGCCGGTCACCGCACGTGGCAAAGTGGTGACTGTGCCATAACGGCGGCTCAAGTCCATGGCCCGACACGCCGGGCAAGTCGGCAAGGTTGTGGCAGGCTGCACCCGGGCAGGTCACACTCGTCCAGCGGGAGCAGCGACGTACGTGACGTCGGCAGGCACCACCGGGAGGTCCTCGTGCCCGAACTGCGTGTCGTGGCCGTGAGCAATGACGGCACACGTCTGGTGCTCAAGGCTGCCGACAACACGGAATACACCCTTCCGATCGACGAGCGGCTGCGCGCCGCCGTGCGCAACGACCGGGCCAGGCTCGGCCAGATCGAGATCGAGGTCGAGAACCACCTCAGGCCGCGCGACATCCAGGCCCGGATACGAGCCGGCGCCACCGCCGAGGAGGTGGCGCAGTTCGCCGGCATCCCCGTCGACCGGGTGCGTCGGTTCGAGGGCCCGGTGCTCGCCGAGCGCGCGTTCATGGCGGAGCGGGCGCGGAAGACCCCGGTGCGGCGCCCCGGCGAGACCGCGGGTCCGCAGCTGGGCGAGGCGGTCGCCGACCGGCTGCTGCTGCGCGGCGCCGACAAGGACGCGGTCAGGTGGGACTCGTGGCGCCGCGACGACGGCACCTGGGAGGTGCTGCTCGTCTACCGGGTCGCCGGCGAGACGCACTCGGCCAGCTGGATGTTCGACCCGCCGCGCCGCCTAGTGCAGGCCGTGGACGACGAGGCGCGGGCGCTGCTCGGCGAGACCGACGACACGCCCGAGCCGAGCACGCCGTTCGTGCCGCGCATCGCCCGGCTGCCCCGCGAGGGCGACCGGCCGGCGGGCCGGCTGGCGCCCGCCGAGGAGCCGGACTCGCTCACCAGCCTGCTGGAGGCCGTGCCGAGCTTCAGGGGCGACCTGGTGGTGCCCGAGCCCGCCGCCGCGTCGGCGGACCCCGAGGACGACCTGGCGGACGAGGACGTGCCGGCCGAGGCCCAGCCGGGCCGCGGTCCAGCCGCCCCGGCCGCCAGCGCCGGCTCGACCTACGCGGACGTGCTGATGCCGCGCTCGGTCGGCGGCCACCGCGAGCGGCTCACCGGCAACACGGACCGGCAGGCCGAGGCGGACGGTGTCCGGCCCGGCCGCCGCGCCGCCGTCCCCAGCTGGGACGAGATCGTCTTCGGCACCCGCCGCAAGAAGAAGGAGTAGCCGCCGGTCCGCCGGCCCTCAGCCCGGCTGGGGGCCGGTGGCCACCGGGCGGCTCCGGTCGGCCGTCCAGCCGCTCCAGGAGCCGGGGTAGAGCGCGGCCGCCACGCCGATCTCCGACAGCGCCAGGACCTCCTGGGCCGCCGAGACGCCCGAGCCGCAGTAGACGCCCACCTCGGCACCGGGGACCACGCCCAGCTCCGCGTAGCGCGCGGCCAGCTCGTCCGCCGGCCTGAGCCGGCCGTCCTCCCGCAGGTTCTCGGCGGTCGGTGCCGACACCGCGCCCGGGATGTGGCCGCCCAC
The DNA here is from genome assembly GCF_031845425.1 of Streptomyces millisiae. Classification (NCBI taxonomy): domain Bacteria; kingdom Bacillati; phylum Actinomycetota; class Actinomycetes; order Kitasatosporales; family Streptomycetaceae; genus Streptomyces; species Streptomyces millisiae. The sequence goes on along the minus strand of NZ_JAVREM010000095.1, from coordinate 1,484 downwards.
CGGGTCGATCGGTTCCACCTCGCCCCGGTACCGCTCCCCCGCCCGCGCGTCGAGCAGCACGCCCCGCCTGGCGAGCTCGGCCGCGCCGTCCGCGTCCAGCGTGGGCAGTTGGCCGGGGCGCGGCACGAAGTCGCTCTCGGCCGGGTCGGGCACCTCCTCGGTCAGCTCGCCGGCCCAGGCGGCCAGCCCCCCGTCGAGCACCCGGGTCCGCTCGTGGCCGGCCCAGCGCAGCAGCCACCAGGCGCGGGCCGCGGCCCAGCCCTGCCCCGCGTCGTAGACCACCACGTCCCGGTCGTGGCCGACGCCGGCGCGCCGCATCGCCATGCCGAACACGTCGGCGTCGGGCAGCGGATGCCGGCCGTCGGATCCCGGCGGCCCGGCGAGCTCGGAGTCCAGGTCCACGTAGACGGCGCCCGGCAGGTGCCCGGCCGCGTACTCCGGCAGCCCGGGCGGGCCACCGAGCCGCCAGCGCACGTCGAGCAGCACGGGACGCTCCTTTGGCGGTACCCCGGGCCCGAGGGCGATCGCGAGTTCGGAGGCGGAGATCATTGCAGTCATGGCCCCATTCTCCTCGCGCGCGGTGGAGACTTGGGGCGAGCAAGGGAGCCCCGAGGAGATGGAGAAGGATGACCAACACAGCGAGTCCACCCGTTCCCGGTACGCACCGCTGGGTGAGCCTGATGGTTCACGACCTGGCCGCGAGCCGACGGTTCTACGGTGGGCTCTTCGGCTGGGAGTTCGACGAGGGACCCACGCAACTCGGCGCGTACGTCCGAGCACTGCGCGACGGGCACCCGGTCGCCGGCCTCGGTGAGATCGCGACGGGCGTGCGGCGGGTCACGGCCTGGCTGCCGTACATCGCCACCAACGACGCGGACGCGACGGCCGCGTTGATCCGTGAGTGCGGGGGCACGGTGGCCGTGGGGCCGCTGGACGTGGACCAGGTGGGCCGCCTCGGCATCGCGGCCGACGTGGGCGGCGCGGCGTTCGGCATCTGGGAGGGCGGCCCCCGGCGCAGCGCCCGCTACCAGGGGACGGAGGGCGCCGTCTCGTGGAACGAGCTGTTCGCGCTCGACACGTCGGGCGTGGGCAAGTTCTACGAGCGGGTCTTCGGCTACGACGTGGGCCCCGAGCCGGCGCGGCCGGCGGGAAGCGACTTCCTGACGCTCCGCATCGGCTCCCGCCCGGTGGCGGGAATCCGCGGTGCGGCCGGGCAGCTCCCGCACGACCGGGGGCCGCACTGGCTGACGTACTTCTCGGTGCTGGACGTGGACGAGACGCTGGACAAGGTGGTCGCGCTCGGCGGCCGCAGGCTGAGTGACCCGGAGACCTCGCCCTTCGGTCGCTGGGCCCGCGTCGCCGACCCGGAAGGAGCGCCGTTCGCGGTCATCGTCCCCACCAGACCGTGACCCTGCGGGGCTGAGCCGTTTCGCGCTCCGCGCGGGGGTGGCCGGCACCGCGCCGCACGCCGGGGTGGGTGGGTG
>NZ_JAVREM010000094.1:0-16871 GCF_031845425.1 Streptomyces millisiae | reverse complement strand
TCCCCCACCCACCCACCCGCCCCTGGCGCTATGCGCCGGAACGGGCGGGTGGGTGGGTGGGGGAAACTCCGGCGCGAAGCGCCGGACGCTCGGCGGCGCAGCCGTCACCCCCGCGCGGTGCGTGGTGTCAGGCCGGCGGGGTCGTCGGGAGGCCCGCTCGGCGCCAGGCCTGGAAGCCGCCGGCCAGGTCCGTCGCTCGGGGGAGGCCGACCGCCCGGAGGGAGGCCGCCGCCAGGGAGGAGGCGTAGCCCTCGTCGCAGAAGACGATCCACCGCACGTCACGGTCCACCGCCTCCGGGACCGACGCGCCGCTCGACGGGTCGCAGCGCCACTCCAGGTGGTTGCGTTCGATCAGCAGCGCGCCCGGGATCGTGCCGCTCGCCGCGCGTTGGAACTCGGGTCTGGTGTCCACCAGCACCGCGCCGGCCAGCCACTCGGCGTGGGCCTCGGCCGGGGTCAGCCGGTCCAGCGTCGCTCGCGCGGCGGCCAGGTGGCCGTCGATGCCCACGGTGCTCATCGGTTCACTCCTCCACGGCGTCGGTCCGCAGCAGCCGCAGCCGGCCTGCCGGGTCCGCCTCGTAGTAGTTCTGGATGGTCAGGGCCGGCGCGTAGGCGTGGATGCTGACGGCCGGCAGCGTTCCCCGGTTGGTGACCCGGTGGATGTGGCGTGGGCCGAAGGCGCGGGACTCGCCGGGGTTCAGCGACCGTGCGGTGCCGGTGGGGCCGAAGGTGTCCTCGGTGAGCGTGCCGTCCACCACGCCGAAGGAGCCGGAGGAGCCGCCGTGGTCGTGGATCTCGGTGCCCTGGCCCGGCAGCCAGGTGAGCAGCCAGACCTCGTGCTCCGCGGTGCGTTCCAGACGCAGGTAGAAGCGCTCCGGGGTGGTGAACCGGACCCGCGGCCGCCACAGTTCCGGGCGGGCGGCGAACCACCGTACGGTGTCGGCGAGTTCGCTGGGGGTGCGGGGCGCGACGACGGGCGCGGTCATGTGGGGGTCCTCTTTCCGGTGGTGCGGGTGGGCGTTCGGCGGGGGAAGCCGCGCCCACGGCACAACACCGGGCGCGACCGTCTAGCTCGGACGGTCGCCGCGACACAGCGCGCTGGCCACGCGGACGAGGTCCACGTGCCATCGTGAAAAGAAGCGCTTACTGGTCGGCATGGGGTACAGATTGACAGTGCCCGACCCTCACGGTCAAGCGGAGCCGGTGCGGTCCTTTACCGGGCGCCGGGGAATGTGTTCCAGTATTCGAGACCGGCGGGAAATATCTTGACGGCTGCCCGATCGCGCTGGCATGCTCACCTACCGTGAGTCAAGCTGACGTTCTTGTCGCGCGGCTGCACGTCGATCTCCGGCGGCAGGCCAGCGCCATCTGTGCCGTCGGTCGCTGAGCCCAGCCGACCGACGCTCTCTCGCGCTTGTCACACCCCTCCGCACGGTTCCGTGCATTTCCTCACTTTTCCCCGGTCGGTATTCAGCCGTTATCGGCGTAATCGGCCCGCGCCCGCGAGAGCGTTTTCTCGGCTGCCTCAAAACGAGATCGGCAACAGCAGATCAACGAAGGGCAGCGATCAGCAATGACCACGACCGGCTTCGACGTCCGTCGGATCGGCGGGCGTATCGGCGCCGAGATCATCGGCGTGGACCTCGCCGGCGATCTCGATCCCGCCGTCGTCTCCGAGATCAACTCCGCGCTCCTGGAGCACAAGGCGCTCTTCTTCAGGGGCCAGCGCCTCGACGACGCGGCCCAGCTCGGGTTCGCCTCGCGCTTCGGCGAGTTGACCACCGCGCACCCCACCGTCCCCGCGGCGGACGGCCAGCCCAACGTGCTGGCGGTCAACGGCGAGGAGGGCATCCGCTCCAACCGGTGGCACACCGACGTCACCTTCGTCCGCACCCCGCCCAAGGCGACGACGCTGCGCAGCCTCGTCGTCCCGCCCTACGGCGGCAACACCCTGATCGCCAACGCGGCCACCGCCTACCAGGATCTGCCGGAGCCGCTGCGCGCCCTGGCCGACCGGCTGTGGGCGGTACACACCAACGACCACGACTACGCGGAGCCGAAGACGGCCAGGGCGGCCGAGCACCGCAGGCAGTTCGTCTCCCGGAAGTACCGGACCGCCCACCCGGTGGTCAGGGTGCACCCGGAGACCGGCGAACGCGGCCTGTTCATCGGCGGCTTCGCGCAGCGCCTGGTCGGGCTCGGGCCCGACGAGTCCCGCGACATCCTGCGCATCCTGCAGTCCTACGTGACCCGCCCGGAGAACGTGGTGCGCTGGCAGTGGGCACCGGGCGACCTGGTGCTCTTCGACAACCGCATCACCCAGCACTACGCGCCCGACGACTACGGCGACCTGCCGCGCCTGCTGCACCGCGTGACGGTGGCCGGTGACGCGCCGGTCGGCGTGGACGGAGAGCACAGCCGGGTCGTCGAGGGCGACGACGCCGCGCACTACACCCCAGCCGCCGCTGCCTGACCGATCCCACGAGGATCCCAAGGCGCATCCCACACGAAAGGGAGCCGAAGATGCGGCATCTCACCGCCCTCCCGGATCTCACCGACCTGTCCGACGTGGCGAACCTGTCCGACGTGACCGTGGCGCTGGTCCCGGAGGCCACGACCGGCACCGTGCCCCTGGTCGGCTACCTGGTGCTGGCCCCGGCCGGCACCCAACCGGCCCAGTTGTCAGAGCTGTTGTCCGCGCGGGGCGCGACGCCCACGGTGGCCCCGGCGCCCCCCGCGGCCGCGCCGGCGCCGGCCGGCCAGGGCATCGTGGTGGACACCGAGGAGCGCACCGTCCGGGTGGACGGCGAACTGCTGCGGCTGACCTACCTGGAGTTCGAGCTGCTCGCCCACCTGGCCGGGCACCCGCACCGGGTGTACACCAGGGAGCAGCTGGTGACCACCATCTGGGGCTACGGCCCGGTCGGCGACCAGCGCACGGTGGACGTGCACGTGGCGCGGCTGCGCCGCAAGCTGGGGGCGGCCTACCGGGAACGCATCGTCACGGTGCGCCGGGTGGGCTACAAGTACGTCCCGTAGGACGGCGCGCGGCCGGCGGTGGCCAGTTCCGCCCCGCCGGCCGGCGCGTAGCGCCGCCACAGCAGTTCGGCCAGCTCGGGCGCCGCGCCCAGCGGCGCGGCCACCGCGTCGGCGCCCGCCTCGCGGGCGCCGGCCAGTATCCGGTCCGGCAGCCGTCCCGGAGCGATCACACAGGAAGCCACGGCCACCCGGCGGACGCCGTCCGCGCGCAACGCGCGGACGGCGTCCGCCGTGGTGGGCCGCGAGCCGGAGGCGAACGCGGGCCGCACGGCGCACCATCCAGCGGCGCGCCGCCACTCCCGCGCGGCTGTCGCGAACACCGCGATCGCCTCCGGGTCAGAGGAGCCGGCCGACGCCAACACCACGCCGGTCTCGGCCCGGTCGGCCCGGCCGACGCCGGCCTGGGCGAGCCGCCGTTCGAGGGCGGCGAGCAGCAGCGGGTCGGGGCCGAGCACGTCGGCCCGCCGGATCGTCAGCCCGGGCAGCCGGGCGGCGGAGGCCCGCAGCACGGCCGGGATGTCGGCCTTGGCGTGGAAGGCCCTGGCCAGCAGCAGCGGGACCGCCACCACCCGCCGGGCGCCGGTGGCGTACAGCTCGGTCAGCGCCCGGTCCACGCTCGGCGCGTCGAAGTCGAGGTAGCCCACCGCCACCCGCCTCCCGGGCGCCAGCGCCCGGGCCCGCGCGGCCAGCGCGGACACGGTCGCGGCGTGCCGGCGGTCGCGGCTGCCGTGCGCGACGACCAGCAGGGGCGGGGGCGGCGGCGTGGTCACGAGGAGCGGACCAGCAGGCCGCGGCCGCGCAGCACGCGGCGCTCCAGCGGGGAGAAGAACAGCAGGTCGATGGCGACGCCGACGATCAGGATCAGGATGATCGTGGCGAGCACCCCCGACATGTTCTGCATCGTGCGGTAGCCCTCCATCAGCTGGCCGAGACCGGTGCCCAGGCTCGGGGTCTGCACGATCAGCTCGGCCGCCATCAGCGAGCGCCAGGAGAAGGCCCAGCCCTGCTTGAGGCCCGCCAGGTAGCCGGGCAGCGCCGCCGGCAGCAGTACGTGCCGCACGCTGGTGAGGCCCCGGGCGCCGAGCGTCCGGCCGACCCGCAGGTACAGCGGCGGGATCTGGTCGACGCCGGCCACGATGCCGTTGGCGATGGACGGCACCGCGCCCAGCAGCACCACCGCGTAGATGGTGCCGTTGGAGAGGCCGAACCAGATGATCGCCGCCGGCACCCAGGCCACCGAGGGCAGCGACTGGAGGCCGGTCAGCACCGGCCCGATCGCCGCCCGCACCAGCTTCACGCGGGCGACGAGCAGCCCCAGCGGGGTGCCGATGGCGATGGCGACCAGGAAGCCGAGCAGGCCGCGCGAGACGCTGGTCCAGATGTACTCGAACAGGGTGCCCTGCCGCCACATCTCGTCGTACTCGCCCCACACGTCGGCGGGGCTCGGCATCAGGTAGTCGGGCTGGATCTCCGCCCAGTAGACGGCCTGCCAGACGGCCAGCACCAGCAGGACGGCCACCAGCGGCGGCACCACCTTGGCGAGCGCCACCCGGCCGATCGACGGCCGGTCCTGCACCGGCACGGTGTCCAGCGCGTCGAGGCCGGCCTCCAGGCCGGCGAGGTCCGAGGCGCCGGCCGTCGGGCGCGGCGTCGTGTCACTGTTGGCCATGACGGCGGATCTCCTCCCTGAGCCGTTCGGTGATCTCCACGGAGAGCGCCGACACCTCGGCGTCCTCGATGCGGCGCGGCTGGGGGATCTCCACCCGCCACTCGTGCGCGATCCGGCCCGGGCGCGAGGACAGCAGCACGACCCGCTGCGCGAGCCGCACCGCCTCGCGCACGTTGTGGGTGACGAACAGGATCGAGACGCCGGTCTCGGTCCAGATCCGGGTCAGCTCCTCGTGCAGCACGTCCCTGGTGATGGCGTCGAGCGCCGCGAACGGCTCGTCCATCAGCAGCAGCTGGCTGTCCTGGGCGAGCGCCCTGGCCAGCGCCACCCGCTGCCGCATGCCGCCGGAGAGCTCGTGCACCCGCTTGTCGTACGAGCCCTGGAGCCGGACCAGGGCGAGCAGCCGCTCGGCCTCGGCGCGCCGCTCGTTCTTCTGCACGCCGCGCAGCCGCAGCGCCAGCTCCACGTTCCGGCCCGCGGTCAGCCACGGGAAGAGCGCGTGCTCCTGGAACATCAGGGCCGGGCGGCCGCCGGGGACCGAGATCCGGCCCTCGGAGGCCGCGTCGAGCCCGGCGGTCAGATTGAGCAGGGTCGACTTGCCGCAGCCCGAGGCCCCCAGCAGGGTGACGAACTCCCCGGGCGCGACGTCGAGGCTGATGTCGTCGAGCACCAGCTGCTGCCGGCCGGGCCGGCCGAAGGACTTCGAGACATGGTCGAGACGCACGGCGTACTCGGTCGCCTTGGCATCGAGCGCTTCGGGCTTGCCGGTGGTGGTGAGGGCCATGGTTGTCACCTCCTGAGGGCTGTGGTCACGGGACTCTCGGGCGCGTCAGTCGTCCACGCCGAGGCCGGCGTCGTCGACCTCCGGCTGCCCCGCGTCGGCGAGCACCCGGTTGAGGATGGACAGGTCGTAGATGCCGCCGAGGTCGGTCTCCTCCAGGAGACCCGCCGTCACCGCGTGCTCGGCGCCGAGCTGGAGCGTCCCGGCCAGCGGGTCGTCGAGGAACTCGACGTTCTCCCAGGCCGGGTCGAGCACCTCGGCCGGCAGCTCGCTGCCGCCCGGCAGCGCGGCGAGGCCGGCGTTGAAGTCGGCCTTGGCCTCGTCCGGGTTGTCGTTGATCCAGGCGTTGGTCTCCACCACGCCCCGCACGATGGCCTCGACCACGTCCGGGTGGTCCGCCAGGAAGTCCTGGCGGGCGATGACATGGGTGACGACGTAGCGTCCGTCGTCCCACAGCTCGCCCTCGTCGAGCAGGGTCTCGGCGCCGCGGTTCACCAGGTTGGCCGCGGTGGGCTCGGGCACCCAGGCGCCGTCGATGTCCCCGCTGTCGAAGGCGGCCGGGATCTCCGCGTTGGGGATGCGGGCCACCTCGACGTCGCCGCGGCCGGACTGCGGGTCGACCTCGTAGCCGTTGTCCGCCAGGTAGTTGAGCAGCGCCACGTCCTGGGTGTTGCCGAGCTGCGGGGTGGCGATCCGGGCGCCGGCCAGGTCGTCGAGGGACGAGACGGTGTCCGGGTTCACCACCAGCGAGGCGCCGCCGGAGGCCGCGCCGGACACGATCCGCAGGCTCTGCCCGCCGGACTGGGCCCAGCCGTTGATGGCCGGGTTGGGGCCGATGAAGGTGACGTCGACCTCGCCGGCGTTGAGGGCCTCGATGGCGGAGGGGCCGGCGTTGAAGATCTGGGTGGAGACGTCGGTGCCGCCCAGCTCCTGGCGGATCAGGCCGCCGTCCTCCTGGAGGCCGACCACGGCGGTGGCGTGGGTGATGTTGGCGAAGTAGCCGATGGTCACCTCGTCGGCCGACAAGGCCTCGGCGCTCGACTCGTCCGACGACGGGTTCGACGGGCCGGCGTCGTCCTCGGAGTCCGAGCCGTAGCCGCAGGCGGCCAGGAGCAGCAGCGGGAGCGCCGCGGCGGCGGTCAGCGTACGGCGGCCGCGGCGGGCGGCTCTCCGGCGGGAGGAACGGATGGCGGTCATGGACGGGTCCTCTCAAGGCAGGCAGGGGTCGGGAACGGGGTCAACGGGCGGGGTTCAGCCCGCACATCGCCCGATCCCGCCGTGCCCCGCGCCGAGCGCGCCGCTGCCGACGCGGCCGCCCTCCTTCGCGAAGGTCGAGAAGACCTCTCCCGTGATCCGCATCGTCAGAAGTCCCACCCCTCGGACGCCTCGTCCACGGGCTGGTCCGGGGCGCCGGCGGCGAAGGCGGTGCCCGCCATGCCGGCGGTGAGGGTGGCGCCGTCCGCCGGGTCGATCAGCAGGAAGGAGCCGGTGGCGCGGGAGTCGGCGTAGTCGTCGACGGCCAGCGGCTCGGCCGTGCGGATCACCACCCGGCCGATGTCGTTGGCCACCAGCCGGCCGGGCGCCGGGTGCTGGGAGAGGTCGTCCAGCGTCAGCCGGGACGGGATCTCCTTGACGATCGCCTTGACCGTGCGGGTGGTGTGCTTCAGCAGCACCCGGGCGCCCGGGGTCAGCGGCCGGTCGTGCAGGTGGCAGACGGTGGCGGTGAGGTCCTGGCTCGCCCCGGCCGCGCCGGCCGCCGGCACGATCAGGTCGCCGCGCGAGATGTCCAGGTCGTCGGCGAGGGTCAGGGTCACCGACATCGGCGCCCAGGCCACGTCGACGGACTGGCCGAGCGCGTCGATCCGCTCGATCACGCTGGAGTGGCCGGACGGCTGCACCAGCACCCGCTCGCCGACCCGCAGCACGCCGGAGGCGATCTGCCCGGCGTAGCCCCGGTAGTCGGGGTGCTCGGCCGTCTGCGGCCTGATCACGTACTGGACGGGGAAGCGGGCCGGGTCCTCGGCCGGGTCGCGGGTGACCGGCACGGTCTCCAGGTGCTCAAGCACCGTGGGGCCGCCGTACCAGTCCATGGTGGCCGAGGCCGTGACGACGTTGTCGCCGGCGAGCGCCGAGATGGGGATCGCGGTGACCTCGGGGACGCCGAGCGAGTCGGCGTAGGCGGTGAACTCGCCGGCGATCCGGGCGAACACCGGCTCGGCGTAGTCGACCAGGTCCATCTTGTTGACGGCCAGCACCACGTGGGGGACGCGCAGCAGGGCGGCGACCGCCGCGTGCCTGCGGGTCTGCTCGACCACCCCGTGCCGCGCGTCCACCAGGATGATGGCCAGCTCGGCGGTGGAGGCGCCGGTCACCATGTTGCGGGTGTACTGCACGTGCCCCGGGGTGTCGGCGAGGATGAACCGCCGGCGCGGGGTCGCGAAGTAGCGGTAGGCGACGTCGATGGTGATGCCCTGCTCGCGCTCGGCGCGCAGGCCGTCGGTGAGCAGCGCCAGGTCGACGGAGTCGGCGCCGCGGTTGCGGGAGGCCAGCTCGACGGCCTCCAACTGGTCGGCGAGCACCGACTTCGAGTCGTGCAGCAGCCGGCCCACCAGCGTGGACTTGCCGTCGTCGACGGAGCCCGCGGTGGCGAAGCGCAGCAGCGAGGTGGCCGAGGTCTCGGCGGGCGAGGCGGCGGTCGTCATCAGAAGTACCCCTCCCGCTTGCGGTCCTCCATGGCGGCCTCGGACAGCTTGTCGTCGGCCCGGGTGGCGCCGCGCTCGGTGAGCCGGGAGGCCGCGATCTCGGCGATGATCTCCTCGATGGTGGCGGCCTCCGACTCGACCGCGCCGGTGCAGGACATGTCGCCCACGGTGCGGTAGCGGACCAGGCGGGTGGCCACCGGCTCGTCGTCCTTCGGGCCGCCCCACTCGCCCGGGGCCAGCCACATGCCGGAGCGCGCGAACACCTCGCGCTCGTGGGCGAAGTAGATCGCCGGGATGTCGATCTTCTCCCGGCCGATGTACTGCCACACGTCGAGCTCGGTCCAGTTGGAGAGCGGGAAGACCCGGACGTGCTCGCCGGGCGCGTGCCGGCCGTTGTAGAGCTGCCACAGCTCGGGGCGCTGGCGGCGCGGGTCCCAGCCGCCGAACTCGTCGCGCAGCGAGAACACCCGCTCCTTGGCGCGGGCCTTCTCCTCGTCGCGGCGGCCGCCGCCGAAGACCGCGTCGAAGCGGTTGTGCTCGATCGCGTCGAGCAGCGGCACGGTCTGCAGCGGGTTGCGGGTGCCGTCGGGGCGCTCCCGCAGCCGGCCGCTGTCGATGAACTCCTGGACGTGGGCGACGTGCAGCCGCAAGCCGTGGCGCGCCACCACCTCGTCCCGGTAGTCGATCACCTCGGGGAAGTTGTGCCCGGTGTCCACGTGCAGCAGGGAGAACGGCAGCGGCGCGGGCGCGAACGCCTTGAGCGCCAGGTGCAGCATGACGATGGAGTCCTTGCCGCCCGAGAAGAGGATCACCGGGCGCTCGAACTCCCCGGCCACCTCCCGGAAGATGTGCACCGCCTCGGACTCGAGCACGTCCAGGTGGGACAGCGTGAAGGGACCACCGGGGTCGGCGGACGCCGCCATGCTCCGCTCCTCTCGCTCGTCTTCGCTCAGCGGGACCGTCACAACAGCCCCCTCTCGCCCAGCAGCGCGTGCAGCGCGCCGGCCGACTCGGCCACCGACTGCTCGTGCGCGGCGATCACCAGATCGGGCGCGGCCGGCACCTCGTAGGGGTCGTCCACGCCGGTGAGCCCCGTGAGCTCGCCGGCCGCCTGCCGCGCGTACAGGCCCTTGACGTCGCGCTCGGAGCACACGTCGACGGGCGTGGCCACGTGCACCTCCAGGTAGCCGGTGCCGGACGCCTGGTGGTGCTTGCGCACCGCCTCGCGGCTGTCCGCGTACGGCGCGATCACCGGGACCAGCACCTTCACCCCGTGCGAGGCGAGGAGTTCGGCGACGAAGCCGATGCGGGTGACATTGGTGTGCCGGTCCTCGCGCGAGAAGCCGAGCCCGGCCGAGAGGAACTCCCGGATCTCGTCGCCGTCCAGCACCTCGACCCGGTGTCCTTCGGCGGTCAGGCGCTCGCCGAGCGCCCGGGCGATGGTCGTCTTGCCGGCGCTCGGCAGGCCGGTGAGCCAGATGGTGGCGCCCTGCGCTGACTCGCTCATCTCCCACTCCTGCGGCTCTCGTCGGGGTGTGCTGTGGCGGGCGCGGTGGCCCGAGGGGTGTGCCGCATCAGCCGTGCAGCCCGCACTCGGTCTTGGCCAGACCGGCCCAGCGGCCCGCCCGGGCGTCCTCGCCGGCCAGCGTGCGGCGGGTGCAGGGGGCGCACCCTATGGAGGCGTAGCCGTCCTGCAGCAGCGGGTTGGTCAGCACCCCGTGCTCGGCGACATAGGCTTCCACATCCGCGTCCGTCCAGCGGGCTATCGGCGCGATCTTCACCTTGCCGCGTCGCGCGTCCCAGCCGACCACCGGCGTGTTGGCGCGGGTCGGCGACTCGTCTCTGCGCAGCCCGGTGGCCCAGGCGTCGTAGTCGGTCAGGCCGGCCTCGAGCACCTCGACCTTGCGCATCGCGCAGCAGCGGTCCGGGTCCCGCTCGTACAGCCGCGGCCCGTACTCGGCGTCCTGCTCGGCGACGGTCAGCCGGGGGGTGAGGGTGATGACGTTGACGTCCAGCACGGCGGCGACCGCGTCCCTGGTGCCGATGGTCTCGGGGAAGTGGTAGCCGGTGTCCAGGAACACGACGTCGACGCCGGGCCTGGCCCGGGCGGCCAGGTGGGCCACGACGGCGTCGGCCATGGAGGCCGTGACGCAGAACCGGGACCCGAAGGTGTCGGCGGCCCAGCGCAGGATCTCCAGGGCCGGCGCCTCCTCGAGCTCGCGGCCCGCCCGCTCGGCCAGCTCGCGCAGCCGCTCGGCGCGGGGTGGCTCGGTGCTGGTGACGGTGGTCATGGTTCCGATGCCCCTTCCTCTGCCTTGTGCCCTACATCAGCCGTCGTGGTCGTCCCGGTCGCCGCGCGTCAGACCGCTGGCCAGCAGGCCGAGGAACGACAGGCGGAACGCCCGGTTGCACGCCGCGCACTCCCAGGCGCCGTGGCCGGCCTCGCTGGGGCGCAGGTCCTCGTCGCCGCAGTACGGGCAGTAGAACGGGGCCGCGCGCTCGCTCATGACAGCGCGCCCTCGTCCGCCCTGGCGACCCAGCGCGCGAACCGCTCGCCCGGCTCCCGCTGGTCGAGGTAGGTCCGCAGCACCCGCTCCACGTAGTCGGCGAGACCGTCGGCGGTGACCTTCAGGCCGCGGATCTTGCGGCCGAAGCCGGGTTCGAGGCCGAGCGAACCGCCCAGGTGGACCTGGAAGCCCTCGACCTGCTGCCCGTTCTCGTCCACGACCAGCTGCCCCTTGAGACCGATGTCCGCGATCTGGATACGGGCGCAGGAGTTGGGGCAGCCGTTGATGTTGACGGTCAGCGGCTCGTCGAACTCCGGCAGCCGGCGCTCCAGCTCCTCGATCAGCCAGGCGCCCCTGGCCTTGGTCTCGACGATGGCCAGCTTGCAGAACTCGATGCCGGTGCAGGCCATGGTGCCGCGCCGGAACGGGGAGGGCTCGGCGGTCAGGCCGAGCGCGGCCAGGCCCTCGGTCAGCGAGGCGACCCGCTCCTCCGGGACGTCCAGGATCAGCATCTTCTGCTGGACGGTGGTGTTCACCCGCCCGGAGCCGTGCGCCTCGGCCAGGTCGGCGATCTTGGCGAGCGTGGTGCCGTCCACCCGGCCGACGGTGGGCGCGAAGCCCACGTAGTAGCGGCCGTCCTTCTGCCGGTGGACGCCGACGTGGTCGCGCCAGGCGTGCGGCGGGTCGGCCGGCGCAGGGCCGTCGACCAGCCGGCGCAGCAGGTACTCCTTCTCCAGCACCTCGCGGAACTTCTCCGCGCCCCAGTCGGCGACCAGGAACTTGAGGCGGGCGCGGGTGCGCAGCCGGCGGTAGCCGTAGTCGCGGAAGACGGAGACGATCCCCTCGTGGACGTCGGCGACCTCCTCGGCCGGCACCCAGGCGCCGAGCCGGACGCCGATCCGCGGGTTGGTGGAGAGCCCGCCGCCGACCCAGACGTCGAAGCCGGGGCCGTGCTCCGGGTGGACGACGCCGACGAACGCCACGTCGTTGACCTCGTGGGCGACGTCGAGCAGCGGGGACCCGGAGACGGCGGTCTTGAACTTCCGCGGCAGGTTCGAGTACGCCTTGTTGCCCACCACCTGGCGGTGGATCTCCTCGATGACGGGCGTGCCGTCGATGATCTCGTCGGCCGCGATCCCGGCCACCGGGGAACCGACGATCACCCGGGGGGTGTCGCCGCAGGCCTCGGTGGTGGACAGCCCGACGGCCTCCAGACGGCGCCAGATCTCCGGCATGTCCTCGACGCGGATCCAGTGGTACTGCACGTTCTGCCGGTCGGTGATGTCGGCGGTGCCGCGCGCGAACTCCTGGGAGATCTCGGCGATGACGCGCAGCTGTCGGGTGGTCAGCCGGCCGCCGTCGATGCGGACGCGCAGCATGAAGAACTCGTCGTCCAGCTCCTCCGGCTCCAGGATGGCCGTCTTGCCGCCGTCGATCCCGGGCCGCCGCTGCGTGTAGAGACCCCACCAGCGCATCCGGCCGCGCAGGTCCTGGCCGTCGATGGCCTGGAAGCCACGCTGGGCGTAGATGGTCTCGATGCGGGTGCGCACGTTGAGACCGTCGTCGTCCTTCTTGACCTGCTCGTTGCCGTTCAGGGGCGTGAAGTGCCCGGCCGCCCACTGGCCTTCGCCGCGGTGGCGGCCGGCCTTGCGGCGGGTCGGGGCGGCAGGCTTCTCGGCACTGTCGGACATCGTGGCGTCGCGCCTTTCTACGGGCCTTTAGGGGGCCTGCGTGGTGGCAGGGCGGCAGCACTGAACCACCCCATGGCTCAACCGCCGCGACGGCGCGGCGGCGGGGGGATCAGCGTCGGGAAAGCGGTGGGGCGAAGGGGGAGCGGGCCGGGATCGCGGCTCTCACCAGGCCGGACAGATGGCGCTGGACATTCGACCGAAGTCGACGTGCCGCCGACTCACCAGGGCTATTCCAGCTTCAGACATGACGGAAGCGTGGCACGCGGTGACGCCCTCGTCCACCGTTATCCGCGATGTGGACGGGGTCGTCCCACTATGTGGTCGCTGTGGTGGGGTGGTTACGCTCGGTTGGTCACGATTCGTCGACCGCCGCCCCCGGCCACGGACCCGGGGTGGCGACCACCGGCTCCTCGGCGCGCGTGGTGTCGTAGACCCGGAAGCCGCGGCGCCGGTAGTTGGCCAGGGCGTGTGGCCCGTCCTTGGAGCAGGTGTGCAGCCAGACCCGGCGGGTGGCCGGCACTCCGGGCCACCGCCGCGTCAGGTCCCACGCCCGGGCGACGCCCTCGGCCAGCAGCAGCCCGCCGAGGCCGCGCCCCCGGAACGCCGGCAGGAGGCCGAAGTAGCTGACCTCGACCGCGCCGTCGGGACCCGGGTCCAGTTCCAGGAAGCCGGCCGGGGTGTCGTGCTCGTACGCCACCCAGGTCTCCACGCCCGGCCGCCCCAGGAACGCCCGCCACCGCGCCGCGTCCCAGCCGAGACGGTCGGTCCACGTGACGTCCTGACCGACCGCCGTGTACAGGAACCGGCTGAACTCCGGGCTGGGCACCGCGGCCCGCGCCACCCGGACCCCGGCCTCCGGGGCCGGCGTCCGCGCCGCCGGCACCAGGTCGCTCGGCGAGGTCTGCTCCAGCCACCAGGTGGTGACGGAACGGGTCGGGGTGGGCGACGTGCTCATGCCGCCCATCCCACCACAGTCAGGCGGGGCCGAGCGGAGCGGCCCGGTCCACGATCGCGCCCAGGTCGAGCGACCCGGGCAGCGTCCCGAAGGCCGCGCCCCAGTCGCCGCCGAGCCGGGAGGCGCAGAACGCGTCGGCCACGGCGGGCGGCGCGTGCTGGACCAGCAGGGCGCCCTGGAGCACCAGGGCGAGGCGCTCCACGAGACGGCGGGCGCGCGCCTCGATCCCCTCCAGGTCCGACAGCTCGGTGAGCACCCCCTTGATCGCGGCGTCCAGCCGGTGGTCGGCGCCCGCGGCCTGACCCACCTCGGTCAGGAAAGCGTTCAACGCCTGCGGCTCGCGCTGCAACGCCCGCAGCACGTCCAGCGCCTGGATGTTGCCCGAGCCCTCCCAGATCGAGTTCAGCGGGGACTCGCGCAGCAGCCGCGGCATGCCGGACTCCTCCACGTAGCCGTTCCCGCCCAGGCACTCCAGGGCCTCCACCACCAGCGGCGTGCAGCGCTTGGTCACCCAGTACTTGGCGGCCGGCACCGCGATCCGCAGCAGCTGCCGGTCCCGCGCGCTGCCGGCCGCCGCCGCGTCGTGGGCGGCGGCCAGCCGCAGCGCCAGCGTCGTCGCCGCCTCCGACTCCAGGGCCAGGTCGGCCAGCACGTTCCGCATCAGCGGCCGGTCGACCAGCGGCCCGCCGAACGCCTCCCGGTGCGTGGCGTGGTGCACGGCCTGGACCACCGCCTGCCGCATGATCGCGGCCGAGCCGGTCACGCAGTCGAGCCGGGTGGCGGCGACCATCTCGATGATCGTGGGCACCCCGCGCCCCTCCTCACCGACCCGCCACGCCACCGTCGAGCCGTCGAACTCCACCTCGGACGAGGCGTTGGAGTGGTTGCCCAGCTTCTCCTTGAGCCGCTGGATCCGGAACGTGTTGCGGGTGCCGTCCGGCAGCACGCGCGGCAGCAGGAAACAGGTGAGGCCGCCGGGCGCCTGGGCCAGCACCAGGAAGGCGTCGGACATCGGCGCCGAGCAGAACCACTTGTGGCCCGTCAGGGCGTAGGCGCCCGGCTCGGACAGCGGCTCCGCCCGGGTGGCGTTGGCCCGCACGTCGGAGCCGCCCTGCTTCTCCGTCATCCCCATGCCGGCGATCGCGCCCGCCTTGCCGGCCACCGGACGCAGCCCGGGATCGTAGGCGTGGGCGGTCAGCAGCGGCTCCCAGACGGCGGCGAGCTCGGGCGCGGCGCGCAGCGCCGGCACCGCCGCGTGGGTCATCGACACCGGGCAGCCGTGGCCGGCGTCCACCTGCGTCCACACCAGGAACCCGGCCGTCCTGCGCAGCTGCCCGGCGGGCCGCGACACCGCGTCCGTGAGGCCGGCCTCCACCGCGGTGGCCATCAGCCGGTGGTAGTCGGGATGGAACTCGACTTCGTCGATCCGGTGGCCGTACCGGTCGTGGGTGCGCAGCACCGGCGGATGCGCGTTGGCCCGCACGCCCCACTCGATCGCCTCGGCCGAGCCGGCGGCGCGGCCGAGCGCGCGCAGCTCGGCGGTCGCCTCGTCGGCGACCTCGGGCGCGACGTGCCGGGCGAAGCCCTCGGCGAGGGCCGCGTCCGCGGCGAAGACGTCGTACTCCGTCAGCGGCGGCGGCTGGTTGGTCACCGCGTGGGTGCTGTGCGTCATGACGCCAACGGTAGGCCCGGCGTCCGCCGCCCGTCACCACCCGGAACGGCACCGGCGCCGATGGCCGGTTCCCGCCGGGTGCGCCGGCGCGTCTCCGGCGCCTGTCCGGCGCGCCGGCGGCCGGCCGGCACCGTGTGCGGGAGCCGTCGCGAGCCCCCGGGTGCACATGCCGACGGGGGCCACCTCCGCCGGGTTCAATCCGGTCCGGACCTAGTACAGTTGGCCGTTCGCGGCCACAGGGATGGGAGCGGCATGGGTGTCGTCGAGCACGAAGAGAGTGTTTACGAGAGCAAAGCCCCCGCCGTCCCCGACTACCGGCAGACGGGGCCCACTGTCCCCCGGATGATCCTCGGCAGCCGGCTGCGGCGGCTGCGCGAGGAGCGCGGCATCACGGGTGGCGAGGCAGGACGCCGGATCCGTGGCTCGCACTCCAAGATCAGCCGCCTCGAAATGGGCAGGACCGGTTTCAAGACACGCGACGTGCTCGACCTGCTCACCTTCTACGGCGTCACCGACGAGGCCGAGCGCGCCACGCTGCTGGCGCTGGCCAGGCAGTCCACCCAGCCCGGCTGGTGGCACGTCTTCCACGACGTGGTGCCCGGCTGGCTCAACGTCTACCTCGGCCTCGAACAGGCCGCCACCGTGATCCGCGGCTACGAGCTGCAGTTCGTCCCCGGCCTGCTGCAGACCGAGGACTACGCGCGCGCGGTCGTCGGGCTCGCGCCGGAACCGCTCGACGAGGCGGCGGTGGAGCGGCGCGTCGAACTGCGGATGGCCCGCCAGGGCGTGCTGCGGCGGGAGGACCCGCCGCGGGTCTGGATGGTCCTCGACGAGACCGCGCTGCGGCGCCCGCTCGGCGGCCGGCCGGTGATGCGCGCCCAGCTCGAACACCTCATCGAGGCGGCGCGGCTGCCGCACGTCACCCTCCAGATCATGCCGTTCGCCTCCGGCGGTCACGCGGCACTCGGTGGGCCCGTCACGATCCTCCGCCCGCCGGGCGGCGACCTGCCGGACGTCGTCTACCTGGAGCAGCAGACGGGCGGCGTCTACCCCGACAAGCCGACCGAGATCGAGTCCTACCGCCACGTCATGAACCGCCTCGTCCTCCAGGCCGAACCCCCGGCCGCGACGGAGCCGTTCCTGCGGCGCGTACTCCGCGAGACGTAAGCCACGCCGCTGGGGCGGGGCCGCGCGGTGCGTTGTGGCCTGGCGGCCGGCTGCGCCGCGGGGGCGCGCCGAAGGCGCGCGGAACGTCGTGGCCTGGCGGCCGGCGGTGCGCGCCCACCCACCCGCCCCCGGCGGGCGGCCTCGCGCGGCGGCGCGCCGGAGGCGCGCGGAGCCGCGCGCCGGCGGTGGCCTGGCAGCCGGCGTGCCGCGCGCTGCGCTCACCCGCCATTGGCGGGTGGCCTTGTGCGGCGGTGCGCCGCAGGCGCGTACGGCGGTGGGCGGAAGGCAGGGGCGGGAGTGCCACCGCAGCGGTGCGCGTTGACGCCGTGGCCTGGCGGCCGTGCCGCGCACCTGCGGCGGTGCGCCGGCTGCGCCGCGCCCGCCTGCCCTCGGCGGGTGGCTTGTGTGGCGGTGCGCCGGAGGCGTGCAGTGCGGTGGGTGGAAGGCGGGGGTGGGAGTGCCGCCGCAGCGGTGTGCGTTGAGGCCCTGGCCTGGCAGCCGTGCCGCGCACCTGCGGCGGTGCGCCGGCTGCGCCGCGCGGCGTGCCGGAGGCGCGAGAAGCGTCAGGGCCTGGCGGTGGGTGTGTCGGCTGCGCCGCGCCCACCCGTCCTCGGCGGATGGCCTCGCGCGGCGGTGCGCCGGTGGCCCGGCGGCGAAGCCGCCGGGGGCGGGGTCGGCCCGCCCGCGC
>NZ_JAVREM010000093.1:0-18193 GCF_031845425.1 Streptomyces millisiae | reverse complement strand
GATGGGGTAAGGCTCCCTGTAGACGACGGGGTTGATAGGCCGGAGATGGAAGCCTTGTGAGAGGTGGAGTTGACCGGTACTAATAGGCCGAGGGCTTGTCCATAGATGCTCGCGTCCACTGTGAAATTCGCTGTATGACCAGCGTGAAGGTGCCCTTGTAGGGTTCCGGTGGTCATGGCGGTGGGGAAACGCCCGGTTACATTCCGAACCCGGAAGCTAAGCCTGCCAGCGCCGATGGTACTGCATGGGGGACCGTGTGGGAGAGTAGGTCGCCGCCGGACAATTATTGAGTGTGTAGGGCTCGTTGGTTCGCCAACGGGCCCTACACGCGTTTGTGGCGCGGGCCGCCCGATGGGCCGACCCCTCCTCCTTTATGGGATTTCCGGGAGAGGGCGGACCCGTCAGAGGCGGCCCGTGGCCTTCAGGGAGAGATAGGCGTCGGCCAGTGCCGGCGGGAGGAGCTCGGGGGGCGCCTCGACGACCGTGACACCGAGGGCGCGGAGGCGTTCCGCGGTGTGCTGGCGTTCGATCTGGTGGCTGGCGGCCGCGGCGGCCTCGTAGACGCCGGGGACGGTGCCGCGGGCGCGGGCCATCTCGGCGATCCTGGGGTCGGCGACCGAGGCCACCACGACGGTATGGCGCCGCGTCAGGCGCGGCAGCACCGGCAGCAGTCCGGTCTCCACCGGGGCGGCGTCGAGGCTGGTGAAGAGCACGATCAGCGAGCGGCGTGGCGCGCCGGCCAGTGCGGCCGTGGCCATGGCGCGGGCGTCGGTCTCGATCAGCGCCGGTTCCAGCGGGGTGAGGGCGCCGACGACCGAGGGCAGCAGCTGGCCGCCGGTGCGGCCGCGCACCGAGGCGCGGACCGTGCGGTCGAAGGCGAGCAGGTCGACGCGGTCGCCGGCCTGCGAGGCCAGGGCGGTGAGGAGCAGGGCCGCGTCCATGGAGACGTCGAGGCGGGGGATGTCGCCGACACGCCCGGCCGAGGTGCGGCCGGTGTCGAGGACCAGCAGCAGATGCCGGTCGCGTTCGGGGCGCCAGGTGCGGACGGCGACCGCGGACTGGCGTGCCGTGGCGCGCCAGTCGATGGAGCGGACGTCGTCGCCGGGCACGTACTCGCGCAGGCTGTCGAACTCGGTTCCCTCGCCGCGGGTCAACACCGTGGTGCGGCCGTCGAGTTCGCGGAGCCGGGAGAGCTTGGCCGGGAGGTGCTTGCGGCTGGTGAAGGGGGGCAGCACCCGCAGCGTCCACGGGACGGCGTGGCCGCCCTGGCGGGCGGCGAGGCCGAGCGGTCCGTGGGAGCGGACGGTGACCCGGTCGGGGCGGTGCTCGCCGCGCCTGGTGGGGCCGAGCACGGTGGTGATCCTGCGGCGTTCGCCGGCGGGCACGCGCAGGCGGTGACGGGACGCGGCATAGGCGGTGCCCGGGCGCCAGGCGCTCGGCGGCCAGGCGTCGCGGAGCTCGGCGCGCAGCGGACGGCCGGAGGCGTTGGTGACGGTGAGGTGCACGGCGGCCTCGTCGCCCAGGCGGACGGTGGTGTCGCCGCCCCTGGCGAGCCGCAGCGGGCGGACCGGGGCGGCCAGGGCCAGGTCGACCAGGACGCCCACGAGCAGGGGCACGGCCACGGCCAGGATGCCGGTCCAGCCCGGGCGCAGGCCGGCGACCAGGGCGCCGAGCGCCGCCAGCAGCGCGGTGCGGCCGGTGAGTGCCATCAGCGGGGGACCGGGACGCGGGCCAGCAGGCCGGTGAGGACGCTGTCGGCGGTGACGCCCTCCATCTCCGCCTCGGGGCGCAGCCGGACGCGGTGCCTGAGGGTGGGCAGGGCGAGTGCCTTGACGTCGTCCGGGATGACGTAGTCGCGGCCGGAGAGCCAGGCCCAGGCGCGGGCCGTGCCGAGGAGCGCGGTGGCGCCGCGGGGGGAGGCGCCGATGGCCAGGGACGGCGACTCGCGGGTGCCCCGGCAGAGGTCGACGACATAGCCGGCGATGTCGGGCGAGACGGTGACCTTGGCGACGGCGGCGCGGGCGGCGGCGAGCTGCTCGGGGCCGGCGACCGGGCGGACGCCGGCGGTGGCGAGGTCGCGGGGGTCGAAGCCGGCGGCGTGCCTGGCGAGGACGTCGATCTCCTGCTCGCGGCTGGGCAGGGGGAGGTTGAGCTTGAGGAGGAAGCGGTCGAGCTGGGCCTCGGGCAGCGGGTAGGTGCCCTCGTACTCGATGGGGTTCTGGGTGGCGGCGACCATGAAGGGGTCGGGCAGCGGTCGGGGGGTGCCGTCGACGGAGACCTGGCGCTCCTCCATGGCCTCCAGCAGGGACGCCTGGGTCTTGGGCGGGGTCCGGTTGATCTCGTCGGCCAGCAGGAGGTTGGTGAAGACGGGGCCCGGCTGGAAGGAGAACTCGGCGGTGCGGGCGTCGTAGACGAGGGACCCGGTGACGTCGCTCGGCATCAGGTCGGGGGTGAACTGGACGCGCTTGGTGTCGAGTTCGAGTGCCGTGGCCAGGGTGCGGACGAGCAGGGTCTTGGCGACGCCCGGGACGCCTTCGAGGAGCACGTGGCCCCGGCACAGGAGGGCGACGACGAGGCCGGTGACGGCGGCGTCCTGGCCGACGACGGCCTTGCCGATCTCGGCCCGCAGGGCTTCCAGGGCCTGGCGCGCGTCCGGGGTCTCGGTTCCTGGGGTTGGCGCGGTCACGGGGTCGGGCCTTTCCGGTCGGGTTCGGTGGGTCGGTGCGGGGTGAGGCGCCGTTCGAGGGCGTCGAGTTCGTCGGCGAGGCGGACCAGCGCCTGGTCGTCGGTGGGGGCCGGGCCGAAGAGCGTCTGGTGGACGGTGGCCGGGTGCTCGCCGGTGTGGGCGGCGACGGCGGCCGGCAGCGCCTCGGGGGAGTGGGCCGCGGTCGGCGGGACGCCGACCAGCGGGGCGAGGCGGCTACGGGTGGCGGCGCGAAGCGCGCCGGCGGCGCGGTCGCGGGCGCCGGCCTGGTGGTAGAGGCGCGCGCGGCCCTCGGTGGTCTCGGCGGCGTGGACGACGACGGGCAGCCGCTCGGTGACGACGCGGCCGAGGCGGCGGGCGCGCCAGAGGGCGGCGAGGCCCGCGGCGACGAGGAGTTGCAGGGTGGCCCAGCGCCAGCCGGGGTGGAGGAGGCCGAGGAGACCGCGCTGGTCCTCGGCGGCGGGGGCCTCCTCGGCGGACGGCAGGTACCAGACGAGGTGCTGGCGGGTGCCGAGGAGTTGGAGGGCGAGGGCGGCGTTGCCGTACTCGTCGAGGTGCTCGTTGTGGAGCGGGTGGGGGGAGCCGAGGAGGACGGTCTCGCCGGCCTCGGCGGTCGCGCCGGGCAGCAGGGCGAGGGTGGGCAGGCCGCCCGCGACGTAGCAGCCGGTGGCGTCGGCGGGGACGCGGTAGCGGTAGCCGCCGAGTTGGGCGCTGCCGGCGCGTTCGGCCGGGGGCCAGGCGCAGTCGGCCTGGCGTTCCTCGACGGGGGCGGGGATGGTGTCGACGCCGGCCTCGGGGGCCAGGTCGGCGAGTGTCGCGGGGCCGGGCGAGACGAGGACGGTGCGGCCGCCGGCGTCGGTGGCGGATCGCAGCAGGCCGCGGGTGTGGGGGGTGAGGGCCTCGGGGTTGGTGACGAGCAGGGTGGTGTCCGGGCCGGCGAGGTCGGCGGCCTCGGCGGCCGTGGTGACGACCGTGGTGTCGATGCCCCGGTCGGCCAGGAGTTGGGCGATGGCGCGGCTGCCGGTCGGGGTGGCGGAGCGGGGGTCGAGGGTGCTGCTCGGGCCGCTGGTGAGGAGGGCGATGAGCAGGCCGGTGACGGCGAGGGCGACGGCGGCGAGGAGGAGGCCGCGACCGCGGCGCCAGAGGTGGCGGGCGTCGGGGGAGACGGCGGTGCTCGTGGTCATCGGGCCGTCCCCGTGCCGGTGGCGGTGAGGTCGGGACGGGTGGCGGCGAGGCGCTGGTCGAGGTCGCGCATCCTGGCGTCGTCGGCCGGGCCCGCGGGGCGGCCGCCGTAGGTGATGCCGTCGAAGGTGGTGGCGGCGACGCGCAGGTCGGCGGCGAGGGTGGGCAGGGGCCGGGCGGCCTCGGCGGCGGCCTCGGTGGCGGTGCGGCCGGGGCGCGGTTCGAGGAGTGCGCGTTCCTCGAGGGCGCGGACGATGGCGCGCAGGCGCTCCTGGACGGCCTCCGGCCAGCGGCCCGCGGCGGCGTGCGCGTCGGCGGCGGCGCGGTGTTCGGCGGCGGTGCGCGGCTGGTCGCCGAAGAGGCCGCCGGTGGAGCGGGGGCCCGCGGCGTCCCGCAGGGCGCCGAGGCGCATGCGGAGGGCGACGAGCAGGGCGACGACGAGGAGGGCGATGACCAGCAGGCCGACCCAGCCGCCCGGGGTGTTGAGGGCGACGTCGTCGAGCCTGCCGAGGAGCTCGTCCCAGATCCAGTTCCAGATCCGGCGGGGCAGGCTGGGCTCGTGCTCGGCGTAGGCGGGCTTGGACAGTTCGCGCCGCGCCTCGCGGAGGGCCTCCTCGCGGTCGGTGACGACGGGCGGGGCGGTGTCGTCGTCCGCCGCCGGCCGTGCGAGCGCCGTGAGCGGCGTCGGCACGGTGTCAGTTCCCCGGTGCCGGGGTGTCGCCGAGGCCGGCCGCGCTGGCGAGCTCGATGTCGAGGGCCTCGCGGCGGATGCGCTGGTCGATGTAGAGGAGGGCGGTGACGCCGGCGCTGATGGGGAGGGTGATGCCGGAGGCGATGACGGCGCCGACGCCGGAGATGGCCAGGTAGCTCCAGGACATCTCGGTGAGGCCGCCCTCCAGGAAGCCGCTGCCGCCGCCGGCGACGACCTCGGCGACCAGCGTGGTGGGGAACTCGATGATGCCGCTGACGATGGTGAGGAGCACCAGGATCAGCAGCTGGATGCCGAAGACCCGCCACCAGGAGCCGGTGACCAGCTTCCAGGAGCGCCGCATGGCGGCGAGGCTTCCCTGGCGTTCGAGCATCAGGGCGGGGGCGGCGAGGGAGAACTGGGTCCAGAGCCAGACGGCGAGGACCACGCCGCCGATGAAGCCGAGGGCGGCGAGGAGGGGGGAGCCGCCGAGGCCGAGGAGGAGCACGGGGACCAGGAGGGCGACGACCGAGATCAGGGGGACGAGGAGCACCAGGCCGAGGAGGCGCAGCAGGCGGCCGCGGGAGTCGTGCCAGGCCTCGCCGACCGTGACGCCGCGGCCGAGGACGGCGCGGCTGACGACGATGGTGAGCATGGCGGTGGCGAGCACGTTGCCGAGGAGGGTGGCGATGCCGGTGACGGAGCCGAAGCCGAGGAGGTCGCCGAAGGCGTCCCTGAGCTCCTCGTCGGTGGGGTTGGGGTTGTTCTCGAGGGCGCTGAACCCGGAGCTGTCGGAGAGCCAGGTGTGCAGTGCTATGGAGGAGAGCAGCTGGATGACGATGGCTATGGGGAGCGCTATCGCCAGCACGGTGCGCCAGTGGGCGCGGGCGGTGGAGACGGCGCCGTCGAGTATCTCGCCGACCCCGAGGGGGCGGAGCGGGATGACGCCGGGCTTGGGCGCCTGGGGCTGGGGCTGCCAGCCGCCGGGTGCTCCCCAGCCGGGCTGCTGTCCCCAGCCCTGCTGTTGACCCCATCCTGGCGGGTGGCCCCAGCCCGGCTGCTGCGGGGGCGGTGCGGCGCCCCAGCCCTGAGGAGGGGTGGGGGGCGCGGGCTGGGCGGGCGGTGTCTGCGGGGCGGTGGGCTGGTTCGCGTCGTGCCCTTCGCCGTCCTTCGGGGACCCGGGTGGCGTCCAGCCCTGCGACTCGCTCACTGCTTCCCCCTGGTGTTCGCTTCCGGGTGCCTCATACCACCGGATGTGGTGGTTTTCCTTGGCGCCCATCGTGCCATGGCGCCGTGCTGGCTGTGCCGGGAGTGGGTTGGCAGACTGTGCGGATGGCTGATCTGAGAGTTCCCGCGTTGCGCTGGGCCGAGCCGCCGGACGGGCCGGTCCTGGTGCTGCTCGACCAGACCCGGCTGCCGGCCGACGAGGTCGAGCTGGTGGTGACGGACGTGCCGGGCCTGGTGGCGGCGATCCGGTCGCTGGCGGTGCGGGGGGCGCCGGTCCTGGGTCTTGCCGGGGCGTACGGGGTGGCGTTGGCGGCGGCGCGCGGCTACGACGTGCAGGACGCGGCGCGGCAGCTGGCGGGGGCGCGGCCGACGGCGGTGAATCTGGGGTACGGGGTGCGGCGCGCGGTGGCGGCGTACGAGGCGGCCGGTGGTGGGGGCGCGAGCGCGGCCGCGGCCGCGCTCGCCGAGGCGCACGCGCTGTTCCGGGAGGACGCGGCGGCGAGCGCCGGGATGGTGGCGGCGGGCCGGGAGCTGCTGGGGGAGCTGCTGCCCGGTGGTCGGTACCGGATCCTGACGCACTGCAACACCGGCGAGCTGGTCTCGGCGGGTGGCGGGACGGCGCTCGCGGTGGTGCGGGCGGCGCACGAGGCGGGTGAGCTGCGGCGGCTGTGGGTGGACGAGACGCGGCCGCTGCTGCAGGGGGCGCGGCTGACGGCGTACGAGGCGGCGCGGGCCGGGATGCCGTTCTCGCTGCTGGTGGACGCGGCGGCGGGTTCGCTGTTCGCGGCGGGGGAGGTGGACGTGGTGCTGATCGGGGCGGACCGGATCGCGGCCGACGGCTCGGTGGCGAACAAGGTGGGCAGCTATCCGCTGGCGGTGCTGGCCAAGCACCACGGGGTGCCGTTCGTCGTGGTGGCGCCGGTGTCGACGGTGGACCTGGCGACGCCGGACGGGGCGGCGATCCAGGTGGAGCAGCGTCCGGGGCACGAGGTGACGGACGTCCGACCCGGGGTGCCGGTGGCGCCGGTGGGGACGCAGGCGTACAACCCGGCGTTCGACGTGACGCCGGCGGAGCTGGTGACGGCGATCGTGACGGAACATGGAGTGGTGTCGCCGGTGGATCACGGCACCCTGGCGGAAGTGTGTTCCAGATCACGTTCGACTAAGTCCTGATCAGGGGATGGGATGATGAAGGCATGAAGGGACGTGTACTCGTCGTCGATGACGACCCAGCTCTGTCCGAGATGCTCGGCATCGTGCTGCGCGGGGAGGGGTTCGAGCCCTCGTTCGTGGCCGACGGGGACAAGGCCCTCGCCGCCTTCCGTGAGATCAAGCCGGACCTGGTGCTGCTGGACCTGATGCTGCCCGGTCGGGACGGCATCGAGGTGTGCCGGCTGATCAGGGGCGAGTCCGGCGTGCCGATCGTCATGCTCACGGCGAAGAGCGACACGGTCGACGTCGTCGTGGGCCTGGAGTCCGGCGCCGACGACTACATCGTCAAGCCGTTCAAGCCCAAGGAGCTGATCGCGCGGATCCGTGCGCGGCTGCGCCGCTCCGAGGAGCCGGCGCCCGAGCAGCTCGCCATCGGCGACCTGGTGATCGACGTCGCGGGCCACTCGGTCAAGCGCGGCAGCCAGGCCATCTCGCTGACCCCGCTCGAGTTCGACCTGCTGGTGGCGCTGGCGCGCAAGCCGTGGCAGGTGTTCACCCGCGAGGTGCTGCTCGAGCAGGTGTGGGGCTACCGGCACGCGGCCGACACGCGGCTGGTGAACGTGCACGTCCAGCGGCTGCGGTCGAAGGTGGAGAAGGACCCGGAGCGCCCGGAGATCGTGGTGACCGTGCGCGGCGTGGGGTACAAGGCGGGGTCAAGCTGAGGTGGCCGACCGGCTGTGGTGGCATGGTTCCCGGCTGCTGACCGAAGGGGCGGCGACCGGGGCACAGCCGGCTATCCGGATATTCGGCCGTTGGGCCAGTGGTCCGCTGCTCTCCGTGCGGCGGCTGTGGCGGCGGAACATCCAGCTGCGGGTCGTGACCACCACACTGGTGATGTCGTTGGCCGTGGTGCTCGTGCTCGGCATCGTGGTGATCGGCCAGGTGCGCAACGGTCTGCTGGAGGCCAAGCGGCAGACGGCGCAGAGCCAGGCCGAGGGCGGTTTCGCGGTGGCGAGCGAGCTGGCCACCGGGGACGGCGAGGGCGCCGAGGCGGTGGCCGGGCAGACGGTCGACCCCAACGCCTGGTTGAACGGGATCGTCGAGC
Source organism: Streptomyces millisiae (assembly GCF_031845425.1). NCBI lineage: Bacteria > Bacillati > Actinomycetota > Actinomycetes > Kitasatosporales > Streptomycetaceae > Streptomyces > Streptomyces millisiae. Next base: position 10,135 of record NZ_JAVREM010000093.1, on the reverse strand, counting down.
AGCTGTCCAGCGGCGGTCGCGGGGTCTTCTACGTGGTGGCGCTGCCCTCACAGCTGTCGGGCACGCCGTTCGTGAACGAGGCGGACAGCGGCTCCGGGCAGGCGCCGCGCGGCGCGCGGGCCTACGGGGACCTGCGGATGCCGGAGCAGTTCATCCCGACGGAGCTGCGGGAGGCGCTCGACCGCTCCACCGACGCGCACCGCCAGTACGGGCGGATCGACTTCCTCGACGGCTCCTCCCAGGAGGCGCTGATCATCGGGCGCCGGCTCACCGACATCCAGGGCAACTGGTACCAGCTCTACTACCTCTTCCCCTTCACACAGGAGGAGGAGTCGCTGTCGCTGGTGAGCGGCACCATCGCCACCGCGGGGCTTTTCGTGGTGGCGCTGCTCGGCGCGATCGCCTGGCTGGTGGTGCGGCAGGTGGTGACGCCGGTGCGGATGGCGGCGCGGATCGCGGAGCGGCTGGCCGCCGGGCGGCTGCAGGAGCGGATGAAGGTCAGCGGCGAGGACGACATCGCGCGGCTCGGCGAGTCGTTCAACAAGATGGCGCGCAACCTCCAGCTGCAGATCCAGCAGCTCGAGGAGCTGTCGCGGATGCAGCGGCGGTTCGTCTCCGACGTCTCGCACGAGCTGCGCACCCCGCTGACGACGGTGCGGATGGCGGCGGACGTGATCCACGAGGCGCGTGGCGAGTTCGATCCGGTGACCGCGCGCTCGGCCGAGCTGCTGCTGAGCCAGCTCGACCGGTTCGAGTCGCTGCTCGCCGACCTGCTGGAGATCAGCAGGTTCGACGCGGGCGCGGCCGCTCTGGAGGCCGACCTGACCGACCTGCGGGACGTCGTCAACCGGGTGGTCGAGGGCGCCGAGCCGCTGGCCGAGCGGCGCGGCAGCCGGCTGCTGGTGCGGGGCGCCGAGCGGCCCGTGGTGGCCGAGGTGGACGCGCGGCGGATCGAGCGGGTGCTGCGGAACCTGGTGGTCAACGCGATCGAGCACGGCGAGGGCCGGGACGTGGTGGTGCGCCTGGCGGCCAGCCGGGACGGGGACGCGGTGGCGGTCGCGGTGCGCGACCACGGCATCGGGCTGCGGGCCGGCGAGGCGGAGCGGGTGTTCAACCGGTTCTGGCGGGCCGACCCGGCGCGGGCCAGGACCACCGGCGGCACCGGGCTCGGGCTGTCCATCGCCCTGGAGGACGCGCACCTGCACGGCGGCTGGCTCGAGGCGTGGGGCGAGCCGGGCGGCGGCGCCCAGTTCCGGCTGACGCTGCCCCGCACGGCCGGCGAGCAGCTCCGGGGCTCGCCGCTGCCGCTCGAACCGCGGGACGCGCGGGCCAGGCGGGAGGCGCGGGCGGCGGTGCTCCCGGCCTCGCGGGCCGGGGAGCCGGGTCAGCTGGGGCAGCCGGTGGCGGCCGGCGGTGAGGCGCGGGGTGAGGGCGGTCATGAGGAGTGAGCGGCGCCCGCGGTGGCGGGTCGCGGCGGGGCTCGCGGCGGTCGGCCTGGTGCTGAGCGGCTGCGCGTCGATGCCGTCGAGCGGCCCGGTGCAGCGGGTGGACGCGTCCGAGCGCGCCGACTCGGACGGCGAGGGCGAGCCGCAGGTGCGGGTCTACGGGGTGCCGCCGGCCGAGGGCGCGCTGCCGCAGGCGATCGTCCGGGGCTTCCTGGAGGCGATCACGAGCGACGAGGCCGACTTCGAGACGGCCCGCGAGTACCTGACGCCGCGGCGGCGGGGCGAGTGGGACCCGTTCGCCAGCACCACCATCCTCTCCAGCGGCGCCGACCTGCGGATACCCGGGGCCGAAGAACCGGCGGCCTCGGGGGACGGGCAGACCATGCGGGTGGAGCTGACGGGCAGCAGGCTCGCCACCGTCGACGAGGCGCACGTGTACTCCCCGGAGGCCGGCGAGTACCAGGCGACGTTCCTGCTGCGGCGGGTGGACGACCAGTGGCGGATCGACACGCTGCCCGACGGCCTGGTGATCGGCGAGGCCGACTTCCGCCGGATCTACCGCTCCGTCAACACGTTCTATTACGCCGATCTGGGTCCCGAGGGCCGGCGGATCGAGCACGGCGAGGACGTGCTGGTGGCCGATCCGGTCTATGTGCGCCGCCGGATAGACCCGGTGGGCGAGACCGTCCGCACGCTGCTCGAGGGGCCGAGCGAGTGGCTGTCCCCCGCGGTGGCCTCCGCGTTCCCGTCGGGCGCCGAGGTGGCCGACGACCACGCGCCGGCGATCGACGAGTCGGGCGCGATCTCGGTGTGGCTGTCCGGGGTGCCGGTCGACTGGCCCGTCGACAGCTGTGAGCGGATGGCGGCCCAGCTGCTGCACACCGTGCAGGACGTGGCCTCGGTGGACGTGACGGAGGCCAGGCTGCTCGACGCGGTGGGGACACCGCTGTGCGACGAGTCCGAGGCCGCGGCGCGTGAGCACGCGCCCGGGCTGCTGGCCGGTGAACTGACCCGGCCCTACTTCCTCGAGGAGGACGGCGACCTGGTGCAGGTCGTCGAGGGCGAGGAGCAGCCCTCGCTGCGGCCGGTGCCCGGCACGCTCGACGAGGCCGAGGGCGGGCTGCGGGCGGTGGCGATCCGGCGGGACGGCGAGCAGGCGGCCGGGGTGAGCGCGGACGGCTCCACGCTCTACGTCGCCCCGCTGACCAACGAGGACGACACCGGGCCCGAGGTGCACGCCACCAGCGCCACCGGCGGGGACGACGCCGGACTCTCCGCGCCCAGCTGGGACGGTCTCGGCGACCTGTGGGTCGCCGACCGCGACCCGGCCGGGCCGCGGCTGCTGCGGCTGACCGAGGGCCGGGGCACGCCGGTGGAGGTGCCGGTCGAGGGGTTGCGGCACGACCAGCGGATCGAGGCGCTGCGGGTGGCCTCGGACGGGGTGCGGATCGCGATGCTGATCGGCGAGGCGGACGGCGGCGCGACGCTGCATCTCGGCCGGATCGAGCGAGTCGCGCACGGAGAGGGCGGGGAGGGCACCGAGCTCTCCGTCACCGGGCTGCGTCCGGTGATGCCGCAGCTGGAGGACGTGGCCGCGGTCTCCTGGGCCGGCGGCAGCCGCCTGGTGGTGGTGGGCCGGCCGGCGGACGGCGTGGAGCAGCTGATGTACGTGCGCTCCGACGGTTCGACGGTCAACACGCCGACGGTGCCCGGGCTCAACGACGTCACGGGCGTCGCGGCCACCGAGAACGAGGACCTTCCGCTGCTGGCCGAGACGGTGGCCGGGGTGGCCTGGCTCCAGGACCGCTCGCAGTGGAAGGTGGTCGGTTCGCTGGGGAGGGCCCCGGTCTACGCCGGCTGACGGCGGGTCGCGGCGGAATGGCCGGAAACCCCCTCCCGGGGGGTTGGCAGGGAGTTGTCCTGTCCGTCACGGTGGATTCATGCGCGGTTGGTGGCAGGAGCTCGGCTCCCTGATCCTGCCGACGGCGTGCGCCGGCTGCGGGCAGGCGCGCGCCGTGCTCTGCGAGCCCTGTCGGGCCGCGCTCACCGGCGGCCGGGTCCGCCGGGTGTCCCTCCGCCCCGAGCCGGCCGGGCTGCCCGCCGTCTACGCCGCCGCCGACTACCGGGACCAGGTGCGCGCGGTGCTGCTCGCGCACAAGGAGCGTGGCGTGCTGCCGCTGGCCGGTCCCTTGGGGCGGGCGCTCGCCGTGAGCGTCCGCGCCGCGTGCGCGGGGGCGGTCGACGCGGAGCGGGTGGTGAGTCTGGTGCCGGTGCCCTCGGCGCGTGCCGCCGTGGCCCGGCGCGGACATGATCCGGTGCGCCGGATCGCGCGCGCGGCCGCCGGGCGGCTGCGGAGTGCGGGATACGCGGTGCGGGTGCGGCCGGTGTTGCGGCAGTGTCGTCCGGTGGCGGACCAGGCCGGGCTCCCCAGGGCGCGGCGGTCGGCCAATCTCGCGGGGGCGCTGGCGGCGCGGCCGGGCGCCCTGACCGCCGGCGAGCCGGTGCTGCTGGTGGACGACCTGGTGACGACGGGTGCCTCGCTCGCCGAGGCGGCCCGGGCGGTGCGCGCCGCCGGCGGGCTGCCGTTGGGCGCCGCCGTGGTCGCGGGGCCCTCGGCCGTGGTGTCCGGGGCCGAGGTGCTTTCGGCTGTGGAGCCGGGTGTCGAGAAGCCGCGGGTCGCGAGACCGGAGAGATTCCGCTTCTAGGGTGCCGGGGCACCTTTCACAGAGGTACGTTCGTTACATAAGTGGAGATAGGGATTTCCCGGGGTTTGCGAGTGGTCGTGATCACCCTGAGAACGATGGGGTGTTGATCTTCGTGCCGGGGGAGGAGGAGGTGAAACCCGTAACCCCGAGGTAACGCCGGCGGGAGCCGAGGACACCGGCACCATCGGCACAGTGCACCAACGGAGGGGCCGCAGGGCCGCGGCGCCTCCGGGAACGGAGTTCTGCGTGGACATCGTCGTCAAGGGCCGCAAGACCGAGGTGCCGGAGCGATTCCGGCGACACGTGGCCGAGAAGCTGAAGCTGGACAAGATCCAGAGGATCGACGGCAAGGTGACCCGCCTCGACGTGGAAGTGTCCAAGGAGCACAACCCACGTCAGGCAGACCGTTCCGACCGGGTGGAGATCACCCTGCGGCACCGGGGTCCCGTGGTGCGGGCGGAGGCCTCAGCGGCCGACCCGTACGCGGCCCTGGACCTGGCGGCCGAGAAGCTGGAGTCGCGGCTGCGCAGGCAGCACGACAAGCGCCGCTGCCGCAGGGGCCGGGACCGTATCCCGGCCAGCGAGGTCGCCACCGCGGTCCCGGACGCCGCCCGGTTGAACGGCATGGACCCGCTTGAGCCGACGCACCAGGCGCCGGCGCGCCCGCCGGTGCGGCGCCTCGGCTCGGTCGTCGTGGAAGGGGACGGGCCCCTGGTGGTCCGCGAGAAGACGCATGTCGCGGCGCCCATGACGCTCGAACAGGCCCTCTACGAGATGGAGTTGGTCGGGCACGACTTCTACCTGTTCATCGACGCCGACACCAAGCAGCCGAGTGTCGTCTACCGCCGGCACGCCTACGACTACGGCGTGATCCATCTGGAGGCCGACCCGTTGGCCGAGAGCGTGCCGGAGGGAGCCGGCGGCGCCCTGGGCGGCTGACCGAGAAACCGAAAGGCACCCCTCGCCGGACTCGGCGAGGGGTGTCGCCATGGAATCATGAGGTCGCCGAGCGTGGCAGACGACATGGCCTCGGTCGGCTCCGGTCGTAGGGGGAGGAGCGATGGTGGACACTTTCGGGCCCACGATGCCTCGGGAGCGGCCCGGCGATGCGGAGGCGGCCTCGGCGGCCGAGCAGCGCGAGCCGATCCGGGTGCTGGTGGTCGACGACCACGAGCTGTTCCGGCGCGGACTCGAGATCGTGCTCGCGCAGGAGGAGGACATCCAGGTCGTCGGCGAGGCGGGGGACGGTGCCGAGGCGGTCGAGAAGGCCGCCGACCTGCTGCCCGACATCGTGCTGATGGACGTGCGGATGCCGCGCAGGGGCGGGATCGAGGCATGCACCTCCATCAAGGAGGTCGCGCCCAGCGCGCGGATCATCATGCTGACCATCAGCGACGAGGAGGCCGACCTCTACGACGCCATCAAGGCGGGCGCGACCGGCTACCTGCTCAAGGAGATCTCCACCGACGAGGTGACCGCGGCGATCCGGGCCGTGGCGGACGGGCAGTCCCAGATCAGCCCCTCGATGGCGGCCAAGCTGCTCACCGAGTTCAAGTCGATGATCGAGCGCACCGACGAGCGGCGCCTGGTGCCGGCGCCCAAGCTGACCGACCGGGAGCTCGAGGTGCTCAAGCTGGTGGCCACCGGCAAGAACAACCGGGACATCGCCAAGGAGCTCTTCATCAGCGAGAACACCGTGAAGAACCACGTGCGCAACATCCTGGAGAAGCTCCAGCTGCACTCCCGGATGGAGGCCGTGGTCTACGCGATGCGCGAGAAGATCCTGGACCTGGAGACGGGATGAGGGGCTAGGGGGAGACCTCCGCGAGGGCGCCGGCCAGCGGGGCGTGCAGCTCGGTCGGCGTCACCCGCTCCACCGTGACCCGGTCGCAGCCCACCCAGCGCGCGGCCTCCGCCAGCGCCTCGGCCATCGCCGGTATCGCCTTGCGGGCGCGCGCCTCGCCGCCCTCGAAGGCCGCGTGCCTGGCGACCAGCGTGTCGCCCTCGCGCGCCGGGTCCACCCGGCCGAGCAGCCGGCCGCCGGCCAGCAGCGGCATCGCGAAGTAGCCGTAGACCCGCTTCGGCCTCGGCACATACGCCTCAAGACGGTGCGTGAAGCGGAACATCCGCTCGGTGCGCGGCCGGTCCCAGACCAGCGAGTCGAACGGGGAGAGCAGCGTGGTGCGGTGCCGGCCGCGCGGCGCGGTGGCCAGCGCCGCCGGGTCCGCCCACGCCTCGTGGTGCGGGCCCCAGCCGGCGACCACCACCGGCACCAGGCCGGTGTCCGCTATCACCGCCGCCACCTCGGCGATCCTCAGCCGATGGTAGTCGGCCAGGTCGGCCAGCGTGGCCACCCCCATCGCGGCCCCCGCCTGGGCGACGAGCCGCCGCACGCACTCCGCGTCCGGCAGGTCGTCGTGGCGCAGCTCGCCGGGGACGGCGCGCTCGGCCAGGTCGTAGACCCGCTTCCAGCCGCGCCGCTCGACGCACACCACGTCCCCGAACATCAGCGCCCGCTCGACCGCGATCTTGGTGTCGCTCCAGTCCCACCAGGGGCCGCCGTTCTTCGCGCCGCCGAGCTCGGTGGCGGTCAGCGGGCCCTCGGCGCGCAGCTGGGCGATCACCTTCTCGTAGGCGCCGGGCGCCAGCTCGTGGTGCCAGGACTCCCGGGCCCGGTAGGCGCGCCGCCGGAAGGCGAACAGCGGCCACTCCTCGATCGGCAGCACGCAGGCCGCGTGCGACCAGTACTCGAAGGAACGACCCCCCGACCAGTACGCCTCCTCGACCGCCGCGCGGCCCACCGCGCCGAGCCGCGCGTACGGCAGGAGCTCGTGCGAGCGGGCCAGCACCGAGATGGTGTCCAGCTGGACGGCGCCGAGCCGGCGCAGCACCCCCCGCACGCCCCCCGCCCGGTCGGGGGCGCCGAGCAGGCCCTGGGCGCGCAGGGCGATCCGGCGGGCTTCGTCGGCTGAGAGCTGTAGCGGCTGTGCGGCAGTCATGCGAGCGATCGTAGAGCGGACCACTGACACTCGTCGCGACGCTCGCATACCATGGCCGGTGCGGCGGGGCCATATCTCGCTGTGCCCGCGCATTCCCATCGGCGCCAGGCCCGACCGGCAAGGAGACCAGCCCTCGTGTCCGTCTTCAACAAGATCATGCGTGCAGGCGAAGGCAAGATCCTGCGCAGGTTGCAACGCATCGCCAACCAGGTGAACTCCATTGAAGAGGACTTCCTTGAGCTGACGGACGCCGAGCTGCGGGCCCTCACCGACGAGTACCGGGAGCGCTACGCGGACGGCGAGAGCCTGGACGACCTGCTGCCCGAGGCGTTCGCCACCGTCCGCGAGGCGGCCAAGCGGGTGCTCGGCCAGCGCCACTACGACGTCCAGCTGATGGGTGGCGCCGCGCTGCACCTCGGCTACGTGGCCGAGATGAAGACCGGTGAGGGCAAGACCCTGGTGGGCACCCTGCCCGCCTACCTCAACGCGCTCTCCGGCGACGGCGTGCACCTGATCACCACCAACGACTACCTGGCGCAGCGTGACTCCGAGTGGATGGGCCGGGTCCACCGCTTCCTCGGCCTGTCGGTCGGCTGCATCACCGCCGGGATGACGCCCGCCAAGCGCCGCGAGCAGTACGCCTGCGACATCACCTACGGCACCAACAACGAGTTCGGCTTCGACTACCTGCGCGACAACATGGCCTGGTCGAAGGACGAGCTGGTGCAGCGCGGCCACAACTACGCCGTCGTCGACGAGGTGGACTCGATCCTGATCGACGAGGCGAGGACCCCGCTGATCATCTCGGGCCCCGCCGACCAGGCCACCAAGTGGTACGCGGACTTCGCCAAGCTGGTGCAGCGCCTGGAGAAGGGCGAGCCGGCCGTCCCGACCCGGCAGGTCGCCGAGACCGGCGACTACGACGTCGACGAGAAGAAGCGCACCGTCGCGATCCACGACGCGGGCGTCACCAAGGTCGAGGACTGGCTGGGCATCGACAACCTCTACGAGTCGGTCAACACCCCGCTCGTCGGCTACCTGAACAACGCCATCAAGGCCAAGGAGCTGTACAAGAAGGACAAGGACTACGTCGTCCTCGACGGCGAGGTCGTGATCGTCGACGAGCACACCGGCCGCATCCTGGCCGGCCGCCGCTACAACGAGGGCATGCACCAGGCGATCGAGGCGAAGGAGGGGGTGAAGATCAAGGACGAGAACCAGACGCTCGCCAAGATCACCCTCCAGAACTACTTCCGCCTCTACGGCAAGCTCGCCGGCATGACCGGTACGGCGATGACCGAGGCCGCCGAGTTCCACCAGATCTACAAGCTCGGCGTGGTCCCCATCCCGACCAACCGGCCGATGGCCCGCGTCGACCAGTCCGACCTGATCTACCGCACCGAGGTCGCCAAGTTCGCGGCCGTCGTCGACGACATCGTCGAGAAGCACGAGAAGGGCCAGCCGGTGCTGGTCGGCACCACCTCGGTGGAGAAGTCCGAGTACCTGTCCCAGCAGCTCAACAAGCGCGGCGTGCGGCACGAGGTGCTCAACGCCAAGAACCACGAGCGCGAGGCCGCGATCGTCGCCAAGGCCGGCCGCAAGGGCGCCGTCACGGTGGCCACCAACATGGCCGGCCGAGGCACCGACATCAAGCTCGGCGGCAACCCGGAGGACATCGCCGAGAGCGAGCTGCGCGCCAAGGGGCTCGACCCCGTCGAGCACGTCGAGGAGTGGGCGGCCGCGCTGCCGGAGGCCCTGGAGCGGGCCGAGCAGGCGGTCAAGACCGAGTTCGAGGAGGTCAAGAACCTCGGCGGGCTCTACGTGCTGGGCACCGAGCGGCACGAGTCGCGGCGGATCGACAACCAGCTGCGCGGCCGCTCGGGCCGCCAGGGCGACCCGGGCGAGTCCCGCTTCTACCTGTCGCTCGGCGACGACCTGATGCGGCTCTTCAAGGCACAGATGGTCGAGCGCGTCATGGCCATGGCCAACGTGCCGGACGACGTGCCGATCGAGAACCGCATGGTCACCCGCGCCATCGCCTCGGCGCAGGGCCAGGTCGAGCAGCAGAACTTCGAGATCCGCAAGAACGTGCTGAAGTACGACGAGGTGCTGAACCGGCAGCGCGAGGTCATCTACAGCGAGCGCCACCGGGTGCTGGCCGGCGAGGACCTGCACGAGCAGGTGCGGTTCTTCATGGACGACACCATCGACGCGTACGTGCAGGCCGAGACGGCCGGCGGGTTCGCCGAGGAGTGGGACCTGGAGCGGCTGTGGGGCGCGTTCAAGCAGCTCTACCCGGTCTCGGTGACGGTCGAGGAGCTGGAGGAGGAGGCGGGCGGCCGGGACGGCCTCACGCCGGAGTTCCTGGCCGAGTCCATCAAGGAGGACATCTCCCGGCAGTACGACAAGCGGGAGCAGGAGCTCGGGCCCGAGGTGATGCGGGAGCTGGAGCGCCGCGTGGTCCTCTCGGTGCTCGACCGCAAGTGGCGTGAGCACCTGTACGAGATGGACTACCTGCAGGAGGGCATCGGCCTGCGGGCCATGGCCCAGCGGGACCCGGTCGTCGAGTTCCAGCGCGAGGGCTTCGACATGTTCACGGCCATGATGGACGGGATCAAGGAGGAGTCCGTCGGCTACCTGTTCAACCTGGAGGTCCAGGTCGAGCGGCAGGTCGAGCAGGTCCCGGTGCAGGGCGGCGAGAAGCAGCCCGCGGAGGCCGGCGAGCAGCCGGCGCCGGTGCCGGCGGGCGCGCGGCCGGCGATCCGGGCCAAGGGCCTGGACGCGCCGCAGCGGGCGGACCGGCTGCACTTCTCGGCCCCGACGGTGGACGGTGCCGGCGGCGTGGTCGAGGGCGACTTCGAGTCGGAAGGCGCAGCGGGGGCCGGCGGGGCCGGCGGGGACGGCACGACGCGGGCGGAGCGGCGTCGCGCAGCGAAGGGCGGCCGCCGGCGTAAGAAGTAACGGCGGTATTCCCCCACCCACCCAC
>NZ_JAVREM010000092.1:0-18410 GCF_031845425.1 Streptomyces millisiae | reverse complement strand
TCTCGCGCTCCGCGCGAGGCCGCTCCGCGCGGCGCGCGGACAGGGCCCGCCGCACGGCGGGGAGGTGGCCGTGTCGGGGGACTCGGTATGGTTCCGCTCCCCCACACGCGCGCTGCGCGCGAAGCGGCACAGCCGGCGCGCTCCCGCGCGAGACCGCTCCGCGCGAGGCCCGCTCCGCGCCCGGGGCGGGGTGGGTGGGCCGGCCTCGGTCGGTCAGTAGCGTTGGTCGTTGTTGTAGTAGTAGCCGGTGGTGGGGTCGTAGCCGTCCTGTTGGGGGTAGGCGCCGGGCTGTTGCTGGGCCTGGTAGTCGTAGCCCGCGTCGGTGGGGTTCGGCGCGTCGCGTTGCTGGGGGACCCAGACGCCGCCGGGCGGGGTCTCCTGGTAGTAGGAGTTTCCGTCGCCGGTGCCGTTCGACGACCACTGGTCGGTGGCGTAGCCGGTGGTGTACGTGGTGGGGTACGCGTCGGCCTGGGCGGTGGGTTGGCCGTCGGTGGCGGGGAAGGCCTGGGTGGCCGAGTAGTCGGCGTACTGGTCGCCGGAGTACGCCGCGTAGCTCTCGGTGGCGTCGGCGTACGGCTGCTGCTCGGGCTGCGCGTAGCCGTAGCCCTGCTGCTGGTAGTAGTCCTGGTAGCCGGCTCCGACCGGTTGGCCGGTCTGGTCGCCGTATATCTCGTCGCCGCCGACCGCGTAGGCGTCCTGCTGGTAGGGCTCCTGGTAGGAGTGCTGCTCGCCGTAGCCCTGCTCCGCCGCCTGCTGGGCGCCGTCGGTCGGGAAGCCGCCGTCGTAGCCGACGGTCGTGGGTTCGAGGGCCGGCACGCCCTCCACCGGGGTGTCGGCGCGCGGCAGTTCGGCCGGCGGGGCGGGCGGCAGCTCGGGCGCCGCGTCGTCCGGGCCGCCCACCTCGCGGCGGCGTCGGCTGCCGCCCGCGCCGCCGCCCAGCGCCCAACCGGTGGAGAAGCCGCGCCGGAAGGACAGCGTGACGAACGTCTGCCCGGTGGCGAAGGCGATGGTGCCGAGAGCGATCACCGGGACCGAGGGCATCAGCACGCCGAGCACCACGAGCAGGAAGCCGAAGAAGGCCACCAACCGCCAGCGCAGGCGCGCCTTGTACTGGAGAAGAACCTCGCCTAGCAGCCAGAGGGCGACGACCCCGAATGCGATGTAGAGGACCGCCCAGCCCATGTACGCCCCTTCTGGCAGGCATCTAGGTCCGCTGGTGCAGACCCAGATTCTTGTAGACGTCAAGCGTCGCCGTCGAGTGCAGTGTGGTGTTCAGCGTGACGAAGTGCAGCCCAGGGATGTCCTCGTCCATCAGCCTCGCACACAACTCCGTGGCGAAATCGATCCCGACCGAGCGTACAGCCATCGGGTCGTCCTTGACCGCGAGGATGGCTTTTTCCAGCTCCGGCGGGAAGGTGCTGTTGCTGAGCTGCTTGAAGCGCTCGATCTGGCGGACGTTGGCGATCGGCATGATCTCCGGAATGATCGGGACGTCGCAGCCTGCGGCGGCGACCCGGTCGCGCAGCCGGAGATAGTGCTCGGCGTGGAAGAACATCTGGGTGATGGCGAAGTCGGCGCCCGCCCGGCACTTGTTGACGAAGTGCCGAACATCACTCTCCCAGTCGGTGGAGCGTGGGTGCATCTCGGGGAAGGCGGCCACGCCGACGCAGAAGTCCCCCGACTCCTTGATGAGGCTGACGAGTTCGGCCGCGTAGGTCACGCCCTCCGGGTGCCGCCGCCACTCCCCCATCGGATCACCCGGCGGGTCGCCGCGCAGCGCCAGCATGTTGCGGATGCCGGCGCCGGCGTACTGGCCGATGATGTTGCGCAGCTCGGCGACCGAGTGGTTGACGGCCGTGAGGTGGGCGACGGGGGTGAGGGTGGTCTCGGTGGCGATCCGCTCGGTGGCCAGCACGGTGCGCTCGCGCGAGCTGCCGCCCGCGCCGTAGGTGACGGAGACGAACGTGGGCGCGACCGCCTCGACCCGCCGGATGGCGTTCCACAGGGTGCGCTCGCCCGCTTCGGTCTTGGGCGGGGTGAACTCGAAGGAGAACGACCGCTCACCGGCGGACAGCAGGTCACGGACGGTCTCCGCGCGGTCCGTCATCGTGCTGGGAATGCCAAGGGCCATGCTCGCAGGCTACCCAGCGCGACCGGGATCGACAGCCCCGTGTCCGGAACGCGGACGGCCGGCCGGAGCGCGCGGGGCCCCGGGCGCGCCTACGCGCGCTCGCGCAGCCGGCGGGACAGCGTCGCGGCGGCCTCGCCCGGGTCCGGCGCCTCCGTCAGGGCGCGCACCACGACGACGCGGCGCGCCCCGGCGTCGAGCACCTGGTCGAGGGTGGTGGCGTCGATGCCGCCGATCGCGAACCAGGGCTTGGCGCCGGCCCTGGCCGCCGCGTACTCGACGAGCGGCAGCCCGGGCGCGGTCCGGCCTGGCTTGGTGGGCGTCGGCCAGCAGGGTCCGGTGCAGAAGTAGCCGACGGCCGGGTCGGCGAGGGCGGCGTCCACCTGGGCGGGCTCGTGGGTGGAGCGGCCTATGAGGACGCCGTCGCCGAGGATGGCGCGAGCCGCCGGCACCGGCAGGTCGCCCTGGCCCAGGTGCAGCACGTCGGAGCCGGCGGCGTGGGCGACGTCGGCCCGGTCGTTGACGGCGAGCAGCCTGCCGTGCCGCCGGCAGGCGGCGGCCAGCACGGCCAGCAGTTCGAGCTCCTCGGCGGCCTCCAGGCTCTTGTCGCGCAGCTGCACGATGTCCACGCCGCCGGCCAGCACGGCGTCGAGGAACTCGGGCAGGTCGCCCTGGCGCTTCCTGGCGTCGGTGCACAGGTAGAGCCGGGCGTCGGCGAGCGCGCTCGTCCTGGTCATCCGGGGATCCCCCTCGGTCGTGGCGCGGCGGCCGGCCCGGGCGGGCCGGCCGCCGGCCGGTCGTCACACGGCGAGCGCCTGCGCCCGGCGCTTCACCTCGGTCCCCCGATTGTTCCGCAGGGCCTCGGCCGGGGTGCCAGGCAGGCTGTCGTCGGGGGTGAACAGCCACTCCAGCATCTCCTCGTCGGAGAAGCCGTCGTCCCGCAGCAGCGTGAGCGTGCCGCCCAGGCCCTTGACGATCTTGCCGTCCCCGATGAACGCGGACGGCACCTGGAGAACGCGGTTCTCGCCCCGGCGCACGGCGATCAGCTGGCCCTCCTTGACCAGCTGCCGGACGCGGGTCACCTCGACGCCGAGTTCCTCGGCGATGTCGGGGAGGGTGAGCCAGGCGGGGACGAGAGCGTCGATCTTCGCATCAATCTCGGTCACGTCTCCAGCCTGCCATCTCGCACCGACAACCGTCAGCGCACGGCGGCCTTCAGTGGTACGGACGGGTCGGCCAGCAGCCGCGCGTCGAGCGGGGTGCCGCGCTCGACGAGCCGGCGGCCCTGGGTGAGGTCGCGCGGTTGGTCGACGGCGAGGACGGCGACGAGACGGCCGGCGGGATCCAGCCAGCAGGCCGCCCAGGGCCCGTCGCCTGCCGGGTCGCCCCGGGTGACCAGCGTCTCCTCGCCGGCTGCCGGGCCCTCGCCGCGCCGGCCGGCGTACTGCACGTGGCGGCCGAACTGCTCGGACCAGAAGTACGGCACCGGGTCGTGGACGGCGGTTGCGCCGAGGATGCCGGCGGCGACGGTGCGTGGGCCCTGCAGCGCGTTGTCCCAGTGGTGGACGAGCAGCCGCCGGCCGTAGCGGGCGGAGGGGTAGGAGGCGCAGTCGCCGACGGCGTACACGTCGGGCACGCCGGTGCGCAGGCCGGCGTCCGCGCTGACGGAGCCGTCGGGGGCCAGCTCGACGCCGGAGCCGGCCAGCCAGCCGGTGGCGGGGCGGGAGCCGACGCCGACCAGCACGGCGTCGGCGCCGAGCACCGTGCCGTCCGCGAGCTCGACCTCGCCGGACCTGACGGCCGTCACCCGCTGGCCGGTGCGCAGCTCGGCGCCGGCCGCGGCGTACCAGCGGCGCATGGGCTCGGTGATCTCGGGCGGCAGCGCGCCGGGCAGCGGGTGGTGGGCGGCCTCCACGACGGTCACCCGGCAGCCGGCCGCGGCGGCAGCCGTGGCGACCTCGGCGCCGATCCAGCCGGCGCCCACCGCCACCACGCTGCCACGGGCGGCGAGCACGGGACGCAGGGCGCGGGCGTCGTCGAGGGTGCGCAGCAGGTGGACGCCGGGCACGTCGCGGGTGCCGGGCAGGGTGACGGGTTCGGCGCCGGTGGCCAGCACCAGGTGGTCGTAGTCGAGGGGGCCGGCGTCGGTGTGCAGGCGCCGCCCGGCGGCGTCGAGCCCGGTGGCGGCCCGGCCGAGCAGCAGTTCGGCGTCGAGCTCGGCGAAGTCGATGTCCAGCGCGGCGGCGTGCAGCGCGGACTCGTCGTCCGGGGCGAGCAGCGCGGCCTTGGACAGCGGCGGCCGGTCGTAGGGCTGGTGGCGCTCGGCGCCGAGCAGCGTGACGGCGCCGTCCCAGCCCTGCCCGCGCAGTTCGACCACCGTCTGCACGCCGGCCAGGCCGGCCCCCACCACCACGACTCGTCGTCCGCTCACGCCGGCAAGCGTAGGCGCTCCGCTGGGAGGGCCACGAGGTCGCCGCCGTGGGGCGCGGCACCGGCGTAGCCGGCCGGCTGGGCCCCGGCGGGGCCCCGGTACTAGGCTTGGCGAACAACCGCACCCACGGGAGCCCGGGCGGACCGGGCTGAGAGGGAGGCTGTCCGGCCTCCGACCGTATGAACCTGATCCGGGTCATGCCGGCGAAGGGAGGAGTCGCATGGGCCCCCATGCCATGCCCCACACCGAGGACCGTGCCGACGTGCTGGTGGTCGGCGGCGGCGTCATCGGCCTGGTCACCGCCTGGCGGGCGGCCGGGCGCGGCCTGCGGGTGGCGGTGGTCGACCCCGAGCCGGGCCGTGGCGCGGCGTGGGTGGCCGCCGGGATGCTGGCGGCCGTCACCGAGCTGCACCACGGCGAGGAGGCGCTGCTCGACCTCAACCTGGCGTCGGCGGCGCGCTATCCGGCGTTCGCGGCCGAGCTGACCGAGGCGGCGGGCGCGGACATCGGCTACCGCGACTGCGGCACGCTCCAGGTGGCGCTCGACGCCGACGATCGGGCGGAGCTGCGGGAGTTGGAGCTGCTGCGGCGGCGTTGCGGACTGGCGGCCAGCTGGTTGACGGGCCGCGAGTGCCGGCGTCTCGAACCGATGCTGGCGCCCGGGGTGCGCGGCGGTCTCCGGGTCGACGGCGACCACCAGACCGACCCGCGGCGGCTCGCGGCCGCGCTGCGCACCGCCTGCGAGCGCGCCGGGGTGGTCTTCCACCGGGACGAGGCGCGGGAGTTGACGGTGGTCGGGGACCGGGCCACCGGGGTGGTGCTGGCCGGCGGCGACCGGCTCGGCGCCGGGCAGACGGTGCTGGCCGCCGGCTGTCGCAGCGGCGAACTCGCCGGCCTGCCGCCCGAGCTGCGGGCGCGGGTGCCGGTGCGGCCGGTCAAGGGGCAGGTGGTGCGGCTTCGGATCCCGCCCGGCTACGCGCCGTTCCTCTCCCGCACGGTGCGCGCCGTGGTCCGCGGCGCCCAGGTGTACCTGGTGCCGAGGCTCAGCGGCGAGCTGGTGATCGGCGCGACGACCGAGGAGTTGGGCTTCGACACGACGGTGACGGCCGGCGGCGTGTACCAGCTGCTGCGCGACGCGCACGAGTTGCTGCCGGGCATCACCGAACTGCCGCTGGTCGAGACGCTGGCCGGGCTGCGGCCGGCCACCCCGGACAACGCCCCGCTGCTCGGTCCCAGCGGCCTCGAAGGACTACAACTGGCCACCGGACACGGCCGCAACGGGGTGCTGTTGACCCCCATCACCGGCGAGGCGCTCGCCGAGTCCCTGACCACCGGCGAACTGCCGGACTATGCCCGCCCGTTCACCGCCGGGCGGTTCGCGACCGAGACCCGGGAGGTGCCGGCGTGAGCGACCGGTTGTCAGTCAGCTTGTCCGTCAGCGTGAACGGCACCGCGCGGCAGGTGCCGGCCGGCACCACCCTCGCCGCGCTGGTGGCCGAGCTGAGCACGGCGCCGAGCGGCATCGCCGCCGCCGTCAACGAGACCGTCGTCCCGCGCGGGCGGTGGGCGGCCACGGAGCTGGCCGCCGGCGACCGCGTCGAGGTGCTGACCGCCGTCCAGGGAGGCTGACATGCCCGACGTACCCGAAGCGAAGGATCCGCTGGTCATCGGCGGGCTGCGGCTCTCCTCGCGGCTCGTCATGGGCACCGGCGGGGCGCCGAGCCTCGCGGTGCTGCGGGACGCGCTGGTCGCGTCCGGCACCGAACTGACCACGGTCGCCATGCGGCGCCTGGACCCGGGGGTGCGCGGCTCGGTGCTCTCGGTGCTCGACGAGCTCGGCATCCGGCCGCTGCCGAACACCGCCGGCTGCCACACGGCGGGCGAGGCCGTGCTCACCGCGCGCCTCGCGCGGGAGGCGCTGGGCACCGACCTGATCAAGCTGGAGGTCGTCGCGGACGAGCGCACGCTGCTGCCGGACCCGGTGGGCACCCTGGAGGCGGCGGAGACGCTGGTGGACGACGGCTTCACGGTGCTGCCGTACACCAACGACGATCCGGTGCTGGCGCGCCGCCTGGAGGACGCCGGCTGCGCGGCCGTCATGCCGCTCGGCTCGCCGATCGGCTCGGGCCTCGGCATCCGCAACCCGCACAACTTCCAGCTGATCACCGAGCGGGCCGGCGTCCCGGTGATCCTGGACGCGGGCGCCGGCACGGCCTCGGACGCGGCGCTGGCGATGGAACTCGGCTGCGCCGGCGTGATGCTGGCCTCGGCGGTGACACGGGCCCGCCGCCCGGTCCTGATGGCGGAGGCCATGCGGCACGCGGTGGCGGCCGGCCGCCTGGCCTTCCTGGCCGGCCGCATCCCGCGCCGCCACTTCGCGGAGGCGTCGTCGCCGGTGGACGGCATGGCCGAACTCGACCCCGAGCGTCCGGCTTTCACGAGCTGATCGTTCGCACTGATATACGATCCACGGGCGTCGCCATCGACGCCGGCCACGTGGGCCGGGGGGAAATCACATCGCGTCCTCGTGGGGGGATCCATGACGACGGCACCTGGCGGCGAACCGCCAACCACGCCGGCGACCGACGCCGCCGCCGCGCGGCCGGACGGCAGACCGACCGCCTCGCCCGGCGGCGAACGGCCGACCACCGGGCCGCAGCCGTCGGGAGACGCCGAAGCGGCTCCGCCTGCCGGCGAACCGCCGGCCACCGCGCCGTGGCCGCCACAGGCGGCCGCCGGCGGCGCCACTGCTCCGCCTACCGGCAGGGAATCCGCCACACCCGGCGGGGGCGCGCCGCAGGCGCCGACCGGCACCGACACCCCACCGCCACCGCGCAACGAGCCGACCGCGCCATCCCGGACCGACCCCGCCCCCACGCCCGGCGGCCAGCCATCCGGCACACCGCCCACCACCGCGCCGCACCCGGCGGGAGGCGCCGAAGTCGCTCCGCCCGCCGGCGAAGAGCCCACCGCGCCCGGCGGAGCCGCGCCGCAGGCACCGTCCGGCGATGCGCCGACCGCGCCCGGCGGCGAACCGCCGGCCGCCGAGCCCAAGCCGCCGCAGGCGGCCGGCGACGGCGCCACTGCTCCGCCTACCGGCAGGGAATCCGCCGCACCCGGCGGCCAGCCGTACCGCACGCCGCCGGCCGTCGGGCCCTGGGTGTCTCCGAACGCCGCGGCCGGCGGCGGCGGGTGGCCGCCCGTGGTGGGCCACGGTGGCCAACCGGTCGGGCCATGGGCGGCGCCGCCGCCGTACGGCGGCCGGCCGCCGGCGGCCGTGGCAGGCGTGGCCGTCGTCGCGTTGGTGTGCGCGATCGTGTTCTTTCCCGTCGGCTTGATCCTCGGCATCGTCGCCCTGGCGCGCGTCGTCGAGTCCCGGGAGCGCGGCAGAGGGCTGGCCGTCGCGGCGATCGTCGTCGCCGGGCTGCAGATCGTGGGACTCGCGTCCCTCTTCTCCTACGTCGCGCTCAACGACGACCGGCGGAGCGACCGGGCCGGCGTCGAGGCGGCGCGGTCCGGGCCGTCCGCCGAGGACCCCGGGCGGGAGACCTCCGTGTTCGACCTGGCGGTCGGCGACTGCTTCTCGGCGGGCGCCGGCCTCGACAGCGTGACCGACGTGACCGTGCTGTCCTGCGCCGCCCCGCACGAGTCGGAGATGTTCGCCGCCTTCGACGTCGACCAGTACGGCGACTTCGGCCTCACCTACCCGGGCGAGGAGGCGCTGTTCGACGTCGCCGAGGTGGGGTGCGCCGAGGCGCTGCCCGGCTATGTGCTGGACGTCTGGGCCATCCCCCTGGAGGTCAGCTGGTTCTACTACTACCCGGAGGAGGTCGGCTGGCGGTACGGCGACCGCGAGGTGCTGTGCTACCTCGGCGACGTGAACGGCGGCGAGCTGACCGGTGGTTCGCTGCGCGGGGACGAGGCGGCGCTGACGCCGAGGGCGCTCGCGTACCTGGAGGTCACCGCCGCCGTGGAGGCCCTGATCACGCGGGAACCGCTGGAGGACGCGTCGGTGGACGAGCAGCGCGCGTGGGCGGGGCAGATGGCGGACGCGCTGGCGCGCGAGGCCGACGCGCTGGAGGCGGGCAGCTGGTACGGGGAGGCGTCCCGGCTGGTCGACGACCTGGTCGCGGCGCGGCGGGAGAGCCTCGACCACTGGCGGGCGGCGGCCGAGGCGACGGCGGGGGCGGACCTGGACGCGCTGGTCGAGCTCGGCTACTCGACCCTCGGGGTGGAGATCGAGGTGGAGATCCGCCGGCTGCTCGACCTCGACCTCGGTGGGTGGTGAACCGCGCCGTCCCGCGTTCGGTCACCGTTCGGCTGCAGTCCCGCCCCGACCTCGTCGTGGGCCGGTGGCGCGGGTCGGCCGGCTCGTAAACTGACCGACCGTGGACACCACCCTTCAGGACCCGCTGATCGGGCATGTACTTGACGGCCGTTACCGCGTCGTACGGCGGATCGCGGTCGGCGGCATGGCCACGGTCTACCGGGCCGTCGACACCCGGCTCGACCGGGTGCTGGCGCTGAAGGTGATGCATCCCTCGCTCGCGGGGGACGCGTCGTTCACCGAGCGGTTCATCAGGGAGGCCAGGTCCGTCGCCCGGCTCGACCACCCCAACGTGGTGGGCGTGCTCGACCAGGGCACGGACGGCCCCTATGTCTACCTGGCGATGGAGTACGTCGCCGGCTGCACCCTCCGGGACGTGCTGCGGGACCGCGGGGCGCTCCAACCGCGCGCCGCGCTCGACGTGGTCGAGCCGATGCTCGCGGGGCTCGCCGCCGCGCACCGGGCCGGTCTCGTGCACCGCGACGTCAAGCCGGAGAACGTGCTGATCGGCGACGACGGCCGGGTGAAGGTGGCGGACTTCGGCCTGGTGCGGGGCGCGGAGGGGCCGACCTCGGCGACCACCGGGGCGCTGCTCGGCACCGTCTCCTATCTGGCGCCCGAGCAGATCGAGAGCGGCACGGTGGACGCCCGCACCGACGTCTACGCCTGCGGGGTGCTGCTCTACGAGCTGCTGACCGGCGTCAAGCCGCACCGGGGCGACTCGCCGGCGCAGGTGCTGTTCCGGCACGTGAACCACGACGTTCCCGCCCCCTCGGCGGCGGTGCCCGGGCTGCCGGCCGCCCTCGACGAGCTGGTGGCGCGGGCCGCCTCGCGCGACCCCGAGGGCCGCCCGGCGGACGCGGCGGCGCTGCTCGGCCTGGTCAGGGCGGCCAGGGCCGGCCTGAGCGACGCGCAGCTGGACACGGCGCCGCCGTCGGTGGCGGCGGCCGGCCCAGGCGAGGTGGGGCCCGAGGACCGTACCCGGATCGTGCCGCTGCCGCCCGGGGTGCGGGCGAGCGCGCCGGACGGTGCGGGCGGCGGCCGGGACGACGTGGCGCACACGGCCAGGATCGATCTCCCGCCGCTGCCGCCCGAGGAGCCCCCGGGGGTGGTCCGGGGCCGTGGGCTCTCGCGTCGTGGCCTGGTGAGCCTGGTGGTGGGCGCGCTGCTGGTGCTGGGGATCGGCGTCGGCGCCTGGTACGTCAACTCGGGGCAGTTCCTGCGGACGCCCGGGGTGCTCGGGCTCAGCCAGGAGGAGGCCGAGGAGGAGCTGCGCGCGGCCGGGCTCGACGTGCGGGTCGAGGAGGACTTCTCGGAGAACGTGGACCCGGGCCACGTCGTCTCCACCGACCCCGAGCGCGGGGCCCGTGTCCGGCGCAACGACACGGTGACCATCACCGTCTCGCAGGGCCCGCCGGTCACCGTGGTGCCGAACCTGCGGGGCATCCCGCTGGACGAGGCGCGGGAGCAGCTGGCGGACGCGCAGCTGACCGTGGGCGAGGTGGTGGAGCGGTTCTCCACCGAGGTGGCGCGGGGCTCGGTGATCGAGACCGAGCCGGACAGTGGCACCGAGCGCCGCCCCGACACGCCGGTCGACCTGGTGGTGAGCCGGGGCGAGGAGCTGTCGGTGCCGGACGTGGTGGGTCTCACCGAGAGCGCGGCGCGGCAGCGGCTCGCGGCGCTCGACCTCGAGGTCGAGATCGCGTCCGAGCGGGTGTTCTCCGAGGAGGAGGCGGGCACGGTGGCCGCCCAGGACCCGCGGGGCGGCCGGTCGGCGGCGGCCGGGGAGACGGTCACGCTGACCATCTCCAGGGGTCCGGAGATGATCGTGGTGCCCGACGTCCGGGGCATGGACGAGGACGAGGCCAGGGACACGCTCGAGGAGGCCGGTTTCGAGGTGTCGGTGCGCCGGCTCTTCTTCACCGGAACGGTCTTCAACCAGTCGGTGCACAGCGGGGACAGCGCGCCGCGCGGCTCGACCATCACCATCTGGGTGCGCTGAGGGGGGTGCCCGCCGGACACGACGGGCATCACTCATAAAATCACACCAAATCCGGGCATCCTTCTCCTTATTCGCCTTTGCCGCAGCGAAATACCGGCAATCGTGTGATGCCGCTCACGGGACGCACGTCACATACGAAAGCGCTTAGTGGATAACCCCCACGGCAATTACCCGTGCGACACGCCCGCGCAGGGGTGGGCGCATTTATCAGAAACACTACCGGCGCTAGTACAAGCGGTCATTGCATTCGCTTTTTAAAGGCTGTTAACAAGTTCCTCGCAATCCCTGCGATCGCCCGCGATCCCCACGCGAGAGAACGAGGTCCCCGCAATGGCCGCTCAGCCCAGCGCCTCCCCATCAGGCAACAAGCCCCGCATGACCCGATTGCAGAGAACCACCACGACCGCGCTCGCCACCTGTGGCGCGGCCGCCCTCGCGCTGACCCTGGTGCCCGCGTCCGCCGGCGCGAACGAGGCACAGAACGTGGGCTGGAACGTGCGCGCCGACGACGTGCCGGGCCAGCGGGCCGACTCGGCCGCCCAGCCGAGCCAGGACGCCCACCAGGAGGCGCAGGCGCGCGCCGAGGCCGTACGCGCCGAGCTGGCCGAGCGCCGGGCCGAGAGCGAGCGGGTAGCCGTGGTGGACGCCGCGGACGCGGCCGCCGCCGAGCGCCAGGCCGAGGAGGAGGCCGAGGCCGAGCGCCAGGCCGCCGAGGCCCGCGCCGCCGAGGAGGAGGCCGCGAGCCGCGCCGCCGAGCGGGCCACCCAGGTCTCCGAGCCGGCGAGCGAGCCGGTCGCGGAACCGGTCGCCGAGCCGGTGGCCGAGCCCGTGGCCGAGCCGACCGCCACCACCTACCCGGACAACCTGGACGGGTGGATCCGCGAGGCGCTCGACATCATGGCCGACCACGGAATTCCCGGCACCTACGACGGCCTTTACCGCAACATCATGCGGGAATCCAGCGGTAACCCGAACGCGGTGAACGACTGGGACATCAACGCGATCAACGGAACGCCGTCCATCGGCCTGCTCCAGGTCATTCAGCCGACCTTCGACACCTATCACGTCGAGGGCACGCCCTATGACCTCTACGACCCCGTCGCCAATATCGTCGCGGCCGCCAACTACGCCTGGCACCGCTACGGTTCGATCGACAACGTCAACGGCCCCTACTGATCGGGCCGATGGCTAACTCGCCACGACCGCCTGGCATTCTGGGTCGGTGAGCAGCTCTCTCCATCGCGAACGCAATCCGATCGGCGGCCATGTCCCCGTAGCCGGGGGCCTGGCCGCCGTCGGCGTTCCCTACGCCCACGCGCTCGGCGCCGAGACCCTCCAGGTCTTCGTCGCCAACCCGCGCGGCTGGGCGACGCCGCCGGGAGACCCGCGCCAGGACGAGGAGTTCCGCGTCGCCTGCGCGGACGCCGGGCTGCCCGCGTATGTGCACGCGCCGTACCTGATCAACCCCGGCTCGGCCGACGAACTCACCGCCGAGCGCTCCGTGGTGTCCCTGCGTCACTCGCTGCGCCGCGCCCGCGCCATCGGCGCGCTCGGCGTCGTCGTGCACACCGGCTCGGCCACCGGCGGGCGCACCAGGGCGGTGGCCCTCGCCCAGGTGCGGCGGCTGCTGCTCCCGCTGCTCGACGAGTTGACCCACCCCGACGACCCGTGGCTGCTGCTGGAGCCGACCGCGGGCCAGGGCGCCTCGCTCTGCGCGCGGATCGAGGACCTGGGCCCCTACTTCGACGCGCTCGACCGCCACCCGCGGCTCGGCGTCTGCCTCGACACCTGCCACGTCTTCGCCGCGGGACACGACCTGGCCGCGCCGGGCGGCGTCGCGGCGACCCTCGCCGAGCTGACCGAGGTCGCCGGCCCTGGGCGGCTCCGGCTGATCCACGCCAACGACTCCAAGGAGCCGGCCGGCGCGCACCGCGACCGGCACGCCAACATCGGCGCCGGCCACATCGGCGCCGCGCCCTTCGCCGAGCTGCTGCGCCATCCGGCGACGGCCGGCGTGCCGCTGGTGATCGAGACGCCCGGCCGGCAGCCGGGCCACGCGGCCGACGTCGCCCGCCTCAAGGCACTGCGCGAGGCGCCCTAGAGCTCGGGGCCCTCGCCGGGCTCCTCCTGGTAGGAGTACCGCTGCTCGCGCCACGGGTCCCCGACGTTGTGGTAGCCGCGCTCCTCCCAGAAGCCGCGCCGGTCGGCCGTCATGTACTCCACGCCCCGCACCCACTTGGGGCCCTTCCAGGCGTAGAGGTGCGGCACGACCAGACGCAGTGGGAAGCCGTGCTCGGCGGTGAGCAGCTCGCCGTCCCGGTGGGTGGCGAAGACGACGTCCTCCCGGTCGAAGTCGGAGAGCCGCAGGTTGGCGCTGTAGCCGTACTCCGCCCAGACCATCACGTGCGTCGTCCCGGGCGCCGGCGGCGCGAGCCGGAGGAGGGTGGCGGCCCGCACCCCGCCCCACTCCTGGCCCAGCATGCTGAACTTGGTGACGCAGTGCAGGTCACCGACGACCGTCTCGTACGGCAGCGCGGAGAACTCCTCATGGGTCCAGCAGTGCTTGTCACCGTCCGCGGTGGCGCCGAAGACGCGGAACTCCCACCGCTCGGGCCGGAATCGGGGCACCGGACCGTAGTGCGTGACCGGCCAGCCCCGCTGCGGTCGCTGACCGGGGGGCAGCCGCCCCGCCTCCCCCACTCGGTTGTCCGGCTGACCCATGCCTCCATGGTGACAGACCCCTCGGGACGGGCCGCACCGCCACCCCACGACCGCCGCGAAAACGGCGAGAACTGCGCAATTCGGTAAGCCTTCACTTACTGGACGGATCGCCCGCGCGGTGCCACGATGCGCGGACGGTCCGGCCGGTCAGCCGGAGACGAGCGAACGCCAGGGAAGGAGCGCGCCGCCATGCAGGGCGACCCCGAGGTCATCGAGTTCCTGAACGAACAGCTGACGGCCGAACTGACGGCCATCAACCAGTACTTCCTGCACGCCAAGATGCAGGAGAACTTCGGCTGGACCAAGCTGGCCGCCTACACGCGGGCCGAGTCGTTCGACGAGATGCGACACGCGGAGGTCCTGACCGACCGCATCATCTTCCTGGAGGGCCTGCCGAACTACCAGCGGCTCTTCCACGTGCGGGTCGGCCAGACGGTCACCGAGATGTTCCAGGCCGACCGGCAGATCGAGGTCGAGGCCATCGACCGCCTACGGCGCGGCATCGAGGTGATGCGGGCCAAGCACGACATCACGTCGGCCAAGATCTTCGAGGCCATCCTCAAGGACGAGGAGCACCACATCGACTACCTCGACACCCAGCTGGAACTCGTCGAGAAGCTGGGCGAACCGCTCTACATCGCCCAGCAGATCAAGCAGCCGGGCAGCTCGGACGACGGGCCGGGCGAGGACCTCTAGCCCGGGCCCGGGGCCCGGCCGGCCGCCCCCACCGCGTCGAGCGCGGCGGGGGCGACGGAGGTGGCTGGGGCCTGTGGAGCGAGCGGCGCGGCCGACGGGCGGGCGCGGCCGAGTATGCACTGGATGCGCCGCACGCACGAGCCGCAGTCGGTGCCCGCCTTGCACTCGGAGGCGATCTGCCGCGGCGTCACGGCACCAGCCGCGGCGCGCTCGCGCACCTGCCGCTCCGTGATGCCGAAGCACGAGCAGACGTACACCTTCAACCCTCCGAACAGCGACACAGCAAAGTGAGGTAAACCTAACCTTACCCGCTGCCCGGAGAGGGCGACACCCCGGGGTCTGTGGCTCCCGCCACCTACGCCCGGTACATCTCCGCCACCAGGAACGCGAGGTCGAGCGACTGGCTGCGGTTCAGCCGCGGGTCGCACGCCGTCTCGTACCGCTGGTGCAGGTCGTCGACGAAGATCTCGTCCCCGCCGCCCACGCACTCGGTGACGTCGTCGCCGGTCAGCTCGACGTGGATGCCGCCCGGGTGGGTGCCGAGCCCCTTGTGGACCTCGAAGAAGCCCTTGACCTCGTCCAGCACGTCGTCGAAGCGCCGCGTCTTGTGACCGGACGCCGCCTCGAAGGTGTTGCCGTGCATCGGGTCGCAGACCCACGCCACCTGGGCGCCGGACGCCGTGACCTTCTCCACCAGCGTGGGCAGCCGGTCCCTGATTTTGTCCGCGCCCATCCGGGTGATGAACGTCAGCCGCCCCGGCTCCCGCTCCGGGTCCAGGCGGTCGATCAGCGCCAGCGCCTCCTCGGGCGAGGTCGTCGGCCCCAGCTTGACGCCGATCGGGTTCCGGATGCCGGCCGCGAACGCGACGTGCGCCCCGTCGAGCTGCCGGGTCCGCTCCCCGATCCACACCATGTGGCCCGAGACGTCGTACAGCTGCCCGGTACGCGAGTCCGTCCTCGTCAGGGCGCCCTCGTAGTCGAGCAGCAGCGCCTCGTGCGAGGAGTAGAACTCCACCGAGTGGAACTCCGCCGGGTCCGCGCCGCAGGCCCGCATGAAGTTCAGCGCGTTGTCGATCTCCCGCGCCAGCGCCTCGTAGCGCCGGCCGGCCGCCGAGTTGCGCACGAAGTCCTGGTTCCAGGCGTGCACCTGGCGCAGGTCCGCGTAGCCGCCCGTGGTGAAGCCGCGCACCAGGTTCAACGTGGAGGCCGACGCGTGGTACATCCGCCGCAGCCGCTCCGGGTCGGGCACCCGGGCCTCCTCGGTGAACTCCGCGCCGTTGACCGAGTCGCCGCGGTAGGACGGCAGCGTCACGCCGTCCCGCGTCTCCGTCGGCTTGGAACGCGGCTTGGAGTACTGGCCCGCGATCCGGCCCACCTTCACCACCGGCACCGCCGCCGCGTACTGCAGCACGGCGCTCATCTGGAGCAGCGTCTTCAGCTTCGCCCTGATCTGGTCGGCCCCGACCTGGTCGAACGCCTCGGCGCAGTCGCCCCCCTGCAGCAGGAAAGCCTCACCCCGCGCCACCGCGCCCAACCGGGCGCGCAGCTGGTCGCACTCGCCGGCGAACACCAGCGGCGGATAGGACTCCAGGTCAGCGACGACGGCCCGCAGGGCGTCGGTGTCCGGGTAGTCGGGCTGCTGGGCCGCGGGAAGGTCACGCCAGGCGGGCGTGCGGTGGCTGCTGTCTGGGTTCACGCTCACGCGCTCCACATTACGGGGTGGTGTCCACCTCTTTTCGGCCCCGGCCGGGGAATGAGACGGGCCCGACACCGGCCCCCCTGGTGTACAGTCCCCCACATGTTCGCGCAGCAGACCAGCTCCTGGTGGTGGACCGCTCATCCGGCGGCCCACTGATCGCGCGCGACACCAGAGACTCCGCGAAGGCCGCCCGAGGGGCGGCCTTCGGCGTTTCCGCGGGCCGTCCCCTCCCGATCTCCCAGCAGATCCCCGCAGAAGGGACCACCCCGCCGTGCACGACACCGCGCGCCTCCTGGCCGCCCTCCACGCCGCCCCCGACGCCACCACCCCGTTCGCGCTGCTGCGCCGCCGCACCCCGGGCCACGACCCCGGCCTGGTCGAGCTGCTGACCGGCCCCGTCGTCCAGCTCGACCGGCTCGCCGAGCTGCCGCGCCACGAGCACGCGCTGGCCCTGGTCCCCTTCCGCCAGCTCGCCGAACGCGGCTTCGAGGTCACCGACGACGGCACCCCGCTCGCCGTGCTGCTCCCCGACACCGTGCGCGAGCTGCCGGTCGACGAGGTGCTCGCCGCCCTGCCCGACCACCACGTCGCCGTCACCGACGGCCGCTTCGACCTCGACGACGCGGCCTACGAGCGCGTGGTGGCGGACGTGGTGGAGCACGAGATCGGCGCCGGCCAGGGCGCCAACTTCGTGATCAAACGCACCTTCACCGGGCGGATCGACGGGTTCACGCCGCGCGACGCGCTGGCCCTCTTCCGCCGGCTGCTGACCGCCGAGCGCGGCGCGTACTGGACCTTCGTGGTGCACACCGGCGACCGGGTGCTGGTCGGGGCGAGCCCCGAGGTGCACGTCCGGATGAGCGGCGACACCGTGGTGATGAACCCCATCAGCGGCACCTACCGCTACCCGGCGACGGGCCCGAGCGTGGCCGGGCTGCTGGCGTTCCTCGACGACCGCAAGGAGACCGAGGAGCTGTCGATGGTGGTCGACGAGGAGCTGAAGATGATGTGCGCCGTCGGCGACCAGGGCGGCGTGGTCGTCGGGCCCCGGCTCCGGGAGATGGCGCACCTCGTGCACACCGAGTACGAGCTCAGGGGCCGCAGCACGCTCGACGTGCGGGACGTGCTGCGGGAGACGATGTTCGCGGCCACCGTCACCGGCAGCCCGCTGGAGAACGCCTGCCGGGTGATCAACCGGCACGAGCACGGCGGCCGCGGCTACTACGCGGGGGCGCTGGCGCTGCTGACGGCGGACGGCGTGGACTCGCCGATCCTGATCAGGACCGCCGACATCGACGCGCGCGACGGCCGGCTGCGGGTACCGGTCGGCGCCACGCTGGTGCGCGGCTCCGACCCGGCCGGCGAGGTCGCCGAGACCCACGCCAAGGCGGCCGCCGTGCTCACGGCGCTCGGCGTACGCCCCGGCCCGCCGGCCGCCACCGGAACGCCGCTCCCCCGGCTCGCCGACGACCCGCGCGTGCGGGCGGCGCTCGCCGCGCGGCGCGCCGGCCTGGCGCCGTTCTGGCTCCGGATGCGGGACGCCGCCGAGGCCGCGACCGCGACCGGTCCCGACGTGCTGGTGCTCGACGCCGAGGACACGTTCACCTCGATGCTGGCCCACCTGCTGCGCTCGACCGGCGCCCGCGTCACCGTCCTCCGCTACGACGCGCCCGACGCGCGGCGGCGGGCGCTCGCCCACCCGGGCCCCGTCCTCCTCGGCCCCGGCCCCGGCGACCCACGCGACCAGGCCGACCCCAAGATGCGGGTGCTGCGCCCGCTCACGACCGAACTCCTCGCCGGACCGACCTCGGTGATCGGCGTCTGCCTCGGCCACGAACTGGTCGCCGCCCACCTCGGCCTCGAACTCGTCCGCAAACGGCGCCCCTTCCAGGGCGCGCAGGAACGGATCGACCTCTTCGGCCACGAGGAGACCGTCGGCTTCTACAACTCGTACGTGGCCCACTGCGACGACGCCTCGGCGGCGGGCCTGGCCGCGCGCGGCGTCACGGTGAGCCGGGACGCGACGACGGGCGAGGTCCACGCGCTCCGGGGGCCCGGCTTCGTCTCGGTGCAGTTCCACCCGGAGTCGGTCCTGACGCTGAACGGCCCCGCGATCGCCACGGCCCTGATGTCCCACGCGACGGTCCCCGCGTAGCGGCCTGGCGGCCGGTGCCGTGGCGCTCCGCGCGGGTGGGACGGCGACGCCACCACGCACGGCGCATCGCCGGGCCCGCGGTGCGCTGGCGCTCCGCGCGGTGGTTTTCCCCACCCACCCGCCCTTTTCGCGCTGCGCGCGGCGAAGGTGCGCGCTGCGCGCTGCGCGCGGGCGAGGGCGAGCGTGGCCCGGGGGCCGGGGCGGCCGCTCCGCGGCGCCCCGGCCTCCGCGCGGTCTTTACCCACCCGCCC
>NZ_JAVREM010000091.1:0-19038 GCF_031845425.1 Streptomyces millisiae | reverse complement strand
CCCCCGGGGGGGGGTGGGGGGGGGGGGGGGGGGGGCCAACCACGGGTGGCGATCAGCCACCGGCGCGCACCTGCGTATATGCGTATGTGCGCGAGTATGCGATAGAGTCCGTCGCGGCCCGACCGAACGGAGTGACACCGCATGACGACACAGGCGACAGAGACCGCGCACAACCCCGCTCCGGCGCCTCCGGCGCCGCCCGCGCGCGGCGGGGCCGCGCGGATGTGGGAGTTGGCGGAGATCCGCTGGGCCGCCGCCGCGACGGCGTTGTTCGGGTGCGGTCTGGTGGTCGATCTGGCCGGCGGGCCGCGCTGGCTGGCGTGGACGCTGTATCTGGCCTGCTACGCCGCCGGCGGCTGGGAGCCGCTCGCGGCGGGGCTGAGCGCGCTGCGGGAGAAGACGCTCGACGTCGACCTGCTGATGATCGTGGCCGCCGTGGGCGCCGCGTCCATCGGGCAGGTGCTGGACGGCGGGCTGCTGATCGTCATCTTCGCGACGTCCGGCGCCCTGGAGGCGTTCGCCACCCAGCGCACCGCCGACTCGGTGCGCGGGCTGCTCGACCTCGCGCCCGAGCACGCCACCAGGATCGGCCCGGACGGGGCCGAGGAGACGGTGCCCGCCGCCGAGCTCGTCGTCGGGGACGAGATCCTGGTCAGGCCGGGGGAGCGGGTCGGCGCCGACGGCGAGGTCGTCGACGGGGCGAGCGACGTCGACCAGGCCACCATCACCGGCGAGCCGCTGCCGGTGCCGAAGCTGCCGGGGGACGAGGTGTTCGCCGGCACCCTCAACGGCGGCGGGGCCCTGCGGGTGCGCGTCAGCCGGCCGGCGGCCGACTCCGTGGTGGCGCGGATCGTGGCCATGGTGCGGGAGGCCAGCGACACCAAGGCCCCCACCCAGCTGTTCATCGAGAAGGTGGAGCAGCGCTACTCGGCCGGCGTGGTCGTCGCCACGCTGCTGGTGTTCGGCATTCCCTACCTGCTGCTCGGCCACGGCTTCGACGACGCCCTGCTGCGCGCGATGACCTTCATGATCGTCGCCTCCCCCTGCGCCGTGGTGCTGGCCACCATGCCGCCGCTGCTGTCGGCCATCGCCAACGCCGGCCGGCACGGCGTGCTGGTGAAGTCGGCCGTGGTCATGGAGCGGCTCGCCGACACCGGACGGGTCGCCTTCGACAAGACCGGCACCCTCACCGAGGGCAGCCCGCGGGTGAGCGAGCTGCGCCCGCTGCCCGGCGTGGCGCTGGGCGAGGAGGAGATCCTGCGGCTTGCCGCCGGCGCCGAGCACCGATCCGAGCACCCGCTGGCCCGCGCCGTGGTCGCCGCGGCGGCGGAGCGCGGCATCGAGCCCGGCGGCCCGGTCGAGGACTTCGCCTCGGCCCCGGGCCGGGGCGTCACCGCGCGCGTGGCGGGCCGGCTGGTCGAGGTCGGCGCGGCGGGCGCGGGCGGCGGGCGCGAGCTGGTCGCGGCCGGCAGCACCGCCGTCCTGGTGCGGGTGGACGGCGAGCCGGTCGCGGTGCTCGGCATCACCGACCGGCTGCGCCCCGACGCCGCCGAGGCGGTGCGGGCCGTCGCCGCCCTGACCACGGCGCCGCCGGTGCTGCTCACCGGCGACAACGCCGACGCCGCCGAGCGGGTGGCCGCGGAGGCCGGCATCAGCGAGGTGCGGGCCGGGCTGCTGCCGCAGGACAAGGTGGGCGCGGTGCGCGAGTTCCAGGCGGCCGGGCAGCAGACCCTGGTGGTCGGCGACGGCGTCAACGACGCGCCCGCCATGGCCGCCGCGCACCTCGGCGTCGCCATGGGCCGGGCCGGCTCCGACCTGGCCCTGGAGACCGCCGACGCGGTCGTCGTCCGGGACGAGCTGGTGGCGGTGCCAGCCGTGATCGCGCTGGCCCGCAGGGCCCGCCGGGTGGTTGTCGCCAACCTGGTGATCGCCGGGACCTTCATCACCGTGCTGGTGCTCTGGGACCTCGTCGGCACCCTGCCGCTGCCGCTCGGCGTCGCCGGGCACGAGGGCTCCACGGTGCTGGTCGGCCTCAACGGCCTCCGGCTGCTGCGCACGGCCGCCTGGCGGCGGGCCCGCGGCGCTAGCATGTAGCCATGCACGCGGGTATCGAGGGGTTTCACGTACCGGAGCCCGAGGTCGTCGACCAGGCGACCGAGTTGCTGCGGATCCTCAGCGACCCCACCCGGCTCCGGCTGCTGTACGCGCTCTCCCAGGGCGAGACGAACGTGGCCTGCCTGGCGGAGATCGTCGGCGCCAACCCGGCGGCGGTCAGCCAGCACCTGTCCAAGCTGCGGCTCTCGGGCGCCGTCCGGGCGCGCCGGCAGGGCACGTTCATGTACTACACGGTGGCCGACCCGGCGATCCACACGGTGTTGCGGGCGGTGCTCGGCGCCGCCGCGCCCGAGGCGGCGCCCGAGCCGGCCACGTCCCAGCCGTCCTGAGGCCCGGCCGGCCGCCGCTCGGCGCGACCGGCGCCCTACGCGTCGGTCAACTGCCGCAGCGTGGCGTCGAGATGGGCGTCGACCGCGGCCAGCAGCCGGCGCTCGGTGCCGTCCCGCAGGAGCTCGACGAGCGTGCGGTGCTCGGCGGCCAGCTCCGCCGGCCGCCGCCCGACGTCCGGCCTGGTGGCCAGGCCGATGCGGGTCTCGGCGGCGAGGGTGGCGAACATCCGGGAGAGCCGCGGGCTTTCCGCGGACGCCACCAGGATCTCGTGGAAGGCGAGGTCCAGCTCCACGATCCTGGCCCAGCTCTCGCCCTCGGCCGCCGCGAGCTCACCGGCGGCCGCCGCCAGACGGGACAGGTGGCGCTCGTCCTTGCTCTTCCACAGCAGCGAGGCGGCCTTGCGCTCGATCAACCGCCGGGAGAGACAGACGTCGGCCAGGTCGCCGGGGCCGAGCTCGATGACGAAGACGCCGCGGTTCTTGATGTTGACCAGCAGCCCCTCCTGCACCAGGCGCTGGAGGGCCTCGCGCACCGGGCCCCTGCTGATCCCGAAGGTCGCCGCCAGTTGGGCCTCGGCCATCTGGCTGCCCGGCGGGAACGTGCCGTCCACGATGCGTTCCCTGAGCTGGTCCACGATGAGACTCGAGGTGGTGCGGCGCGTGATCGGGACGAGTCCCTCAATCACTTCGGTCACGATTCCCCTAGCTGTCATTCGGATTGTTGACAGCTTACAGCGCGGGGATAGGCTGCCGGCCGTGGGTCCCGGAGCACGGCCGAAAATCAACCGCGCCGAATCGCCACGATCTTGGGCTCGGTCATGGCCTCCACCGCGTACCGCACCCCCTCGCGGCCGACGCCCGAGCGTTTCGGCCCGCCGAACGGCATCGCGTCGATCCGGAAGTCGCTGCTGTCGTTGATCATCACGGCGCCCACCCGCAGCCGTTCGGCCACCGCGAGCGCCGTGTCGATCCCGGCGGTGAACACGCCGGCCTGGAGGCCGAAGTCGGTGGCGTTGGCCAGCGCCACCGCCTCGTCCAGGTCGCCGAACGCGCCGACCGTCAGCACCGGGCCGAACACCTCCTCGGCCGTGACCCGGGCCCCGGCCGGGACGTCGGATAGCACCGTCGGCCAGTGGAACGCGCCCTCCCGCCGGCCGCCCGCGCGCACCCGGGCGCCGCCGGCCACCGCCTCGGCCACCCACGCGCCCACCCGGGCCGCCTCCCGGGCCGAGACCAGCGGGCCCACGTCGGTCAGCGGGTCGCGCTTGGAGCCCACCCGCAGCCGCCCGGTCGCCGCCAGCGTCTCGGCGAGGAAGTCGTCGAACGACTCGGCCGCCACCAACGCCCGCTGCACCGAGAGGCAGTTCTGCCCGGCCACCCCGAAGGCGCCCTCGACCACGGCCCGGGCCGCGCGCGCCGGATCCGCGTCGGCCAGCACCAGCACACAGTTGTTGCCGCCCAGCTCCATCAGCGTCTTCCTGGCCCCCGCCGCCCTGGCGACGGCCGCACCGGTGCGATGCCCACCGGTGAACGACACCAGGTCCACCAGCGGATGCCCCACCAGCGCCCGCCCCGCCCGGGCGCCGGCGCCGGGCAGCACCGCGAGACGGCCGGCCGGCACGCCGGCGTCGAGCAGCACGGCGGCGAAGGCGAGCGCGGTGAGCGGCGTCGCCTCGGCCGGCTTGAGCACCACCCCGTTGCCGCCGGCCAGCGCCGGACCCAGCTTGTGCGCCACCAGGTTGAGCGGGTCGTTGAACGGCGTGATCGCCGCCACCACCCCGACCGGCTCACGTGTGTACCAGCCGAGCCGGCCCGCGCCGCGCGCCGTGTCGTCGAACGGCAGGGTCTCGCCGGTGAGCCGGCCGGTGCACTCGGCCGACAGCCGCAGCGTCTCGGCGGCCCGCGCCACCTCGGCCGTCGCCTCCCGCACGGTCTTGCAGCCCTCGCCCGAGATCAGCCCGACCAACTCGGCCCGGCGCTCACCCAACAGCTCGGCGGCCCGGTGCAGCGCCTCGCGCCGCCGCCAGGCGGGCCAGGGCGCGCCGCCCCACACGGCCGCCGCCACCGACCGGACGGCGGCGTCCACCTCGGCCGGGGTGACGTCCGCGACCTCGCCGAGGCGGCGGCCGTCCTCCGGGTCGTGGACGGCGAACGCCTCGGCGCCGTCCCGCCACCGGCCGGCCCAGAACGCCCCGGCGGGCGGGAGCCAGGGCGGCGCGCCCGGCCGGGTCGCGGCCGGCTGCTCATCGGTCGTGGTGTGCATCGGGTGCCTCTCTCGCGTGTGGTCCGGCGCCGGGCGACGACGGGCCGGCCGGCCGGGAGTCCCAGTAGTGGCAGGAGACGGTGTGCCCCGGGCCGCCGGCCGCCAGCGGCGGCGGCGCCTCGGTGGCGCAGCGGTCCCCCGCCAGGTCGCAGCGGAGCCGGAACCGGCATCCCGGCGGCGGGTCGAGCGGGCTCGGCGGCTCCCCGCGCAGGGTGCCGAACTCCGCGTCCGGCGCCGGGCGTTCGGGCAGTGAGGCGGCGAGCAGCGCCCTGGTGTAGGGGTGCGCGGGCCGCTCGAAGAGGTCGTCGCGCGCCGCGACCTCGACGAGCTGGCCGAGGTACATCACGGCCACCCGGTCGCAGACGTGCCGGACCACCCGCAGGTCGTGAGAGATGATCAGCAGGGTGAGGCCCAGCCGGTCCTTGAGCTCCATCAGCAGGTTGAGGATCTGCGCGCGGATCGAGGCGTCCAGCGCCGAGGTCGGCTCGTCGCAGACCAGGAAGCGCGGCCGCAGCAGCAACGCCCGTGCCACCACGACGCGTTGCAGCTGACCGCCGGAGCACTCGGCCGGCCGCCGGCCGAGGAACGACTCGTCGAGACCGACCTGTTCGAGGACGGCGGCGATCCGGGCGCGCCGCTCGGCCCGGTCGCCGACGCCGTGCTGCGCCAGCGGCGCCTCCAGGCTGGTGCCGAGCCGCATCCTGGGGTCGAGCGCGGCGTGCGGGTCCTGGAAGACCAGCTGCATCTCCCGGCGCAACGCCCGCCGGCCCGCCCGGCCGCGCCCGGCGATGTCGGCGCCGTCGAACACCACCCGCCCCCGGTCGGCGCGCACCAGTCCCAGCACCGCCCTGGCGAGGGTGGTCTTGCCGCAGCCGGACTCGCCGACCAGACCGAGCACCTCACCGGGCTCGACGGCGAACGACACGCCGTCGACCGAGTGCACGGCGCTGCGCCGCCCGATCAACGAGCGGGCGCCCACCGGGAAGTGCTTGACCAGGCCCTCCACGCTCAGCAACGGCGCGTTCACCCGCCCACCGCCTCGGCCGGCCGCGCCCAGCAGCGGCAGCGGTGCCCGGAGCCGCAACTGCTCAGCGTCGGCTCCTCGTTCTCGCACGAGCCCGCCACGTCCGTGCCGTCCGCCACCGGGCAGCGCGGCCGGAACCTGCACCCCCGACGCAGCTCGCGGGCCCGGGCCGCGCTGCCCGGGATGGTGTAGAGCCGGTCCGCCTCCCGGCGCAGCAGCGAGGCCCGCAACAGCGCCTGGGTGTAGGGGTGTCGGGGGGACTCGAAGAGCTCGGCGACCGGCCCGTCCTCGACGATCCGGCCGGCGTACATCACGGCCACCCGGTCGGCGGTGGTGGCGACGATCCCCAGGTCGTGGGTGATCAGCAGCACCGACATGCCCGACTCCCGCTGCCGGCGCTTCAACAGCCGCAGGATCTGGGCCTGCACGGTGACGTCGAGCGCGGTGGTCGGCTCGTCGGCGATCAACAGCCCCGGGTCGCCGGCCAGCGCGGCGGCGATCATCACCCGCTGCGCCATGCCGCCGGACAGCTGGTGGGCGTAGGCCCGGGCCCGGCGCTCCGGCTCCGGGATGCCCACGTCGCGCAGCAGCCCGGGCACCCGCCGCCTGGCCTCCCGGCGGCTGAGGCCACGGTGCAGCCACAGCGGCTCGGCGACCTGGTCCCGGACGGTGGCGGTGGGGTCGAGCATGGCGCGCGGCTGCTGGAAGAGCATGGCCACCCGGCTGCCCCTGATCCGGTCCATCCGGCGCGGGGCGAGGCCCACCAGGTCCTCGCCGTCCAGCGTCACGGAGCCGCCGGTGATCCGGGCGCCCGACGGCAGCAGGCCCATGGCGGCGCGGGCCGTGACGCTCTTGCCAGAGCCCGACTCGCCGACCAGCGCGAGGATCTCGCCGCGCCTGACGGTCAGGTCCAGGCCCTCGACGACGGTGGCGTCACCGAACGCGACGCGCAGGCCCCGGATGTCGAGCGCGACGTCGGTCGCCTCCGGGGCGGCGGCGGGCGGCGGGGTGGTGGTGCCGGGTTGCCGTTGGGATCGCCGGTTCATCTCCGGCCTCCTTGTCCTCAGCTGGCGGGAGTTGAGCGTTGCGACTGGCGCAGCCGGTGCCGCAGCGTCACCACGGCCTCGGCGAAGTGCCGTTGCAGGGTGGCGAGCGCGGTCTCCAGGTCGGCGCCGGCGATCAGCTCCACCAACTCCCGGTGCTCCGGGAGCAGGTCGAGCCTGGCGGGTTCGAGGTCGGCGTACATGTTGAGGCAGAGCCGGGTCTCGGAGATCAGCGTGTCGAACATCCGGCTGAGCCGGTGGCTGCCGGCCGCGTTCACCACCAGCCGGTGGAACCGCACGTCGATGTCGCCGAGCGCCCGCCAGTTGTCCGCGTCGACGGCGTCGGCCATCTCGTCGACCACCCGGCGCAGCGCGTCGACCAGACCGGCCGGTGCCGGGGCCGCCATCACCTGGCGGAACGCGGCGGCCTCCACCGCCTCGCGGGCGAAGAAGACGTCGACGATGTCCGCCTCGCTGAGCACCGGGACGAACACCCCCCGGTGCGGCTGGCTGGACAACAACCCCTCCTGGATGAGGCGTTGCAGGCTCTCCCGGATCGGTCCCCGGCTGACGCCGAGGCGTTCGGCGAGTTCGGCCTCGTGCAGTTGGCTGCCCGGCAGGAAGACGCCGTGGTAGATGCCCTCCCTCAGCTGCTCGGTGACCTGCGAGACGAGGGTGCGGCGGGGGATGGGGGTGATGGGTGAGGTGGTCATCTCTGGCCTGTCGTTTCTGTCATCGGGGCGTTCCTGTCGTCGGGCCGCTGGCGGGCCGGTCGTGGAGGCGGGTCGGGTGGTGCCGCGCGGTGCGGGTCAGGCGCGGTCGTCGGCGTGCGGCTCCACCCCCTGCCCGACGAGGGTGACGCTGAGCGCGGTGACGAAGATCGCGAGCCCGGGCACCAGCACCAGCAGCGGCGCCTGCTCCAGGTAGGGCTGGGCGTCGAGCAGCATCGCGCCCCAGTCCGAGTCCGGTGGCTGCACGCCGAGCCCGAGGAAGGAGAGGCCGCCGACGGTGATCAGCTTGTGCCCGAAGCGCAGGAAGCCGAGCGCGGTGACCGGCCGCAGCGCGTTGGGGATGACGTGCCGCACCACGATGAAGGTGCGAGAGCAGCCCAGGGCCTCGGCCGCCTCGACGAAGTCCCGGCCGTTGATCTCCAGCGCGAGGCCCCGGGCCAGCCGGGCGAACGGGGTCCAGCCGACCACGGTGAGCGCCGCGATCAGAGTGCCGTGCCCGGTGCCGAGAACGGCGATCAGGAAGAGCGCCACGATCACGTCGGGGATGGCGATCAGCAGGTCGACCACCCGCATCAGCACCTCGTCGAGCAGGCCGCCGACCCGGGCGCTGAACGCCCCGACCAGGGTGCCGATCAGCGCCGAGAGCAGCAGGGTGACGGCGGCCACGGTGACCGAGAACCGGCCGCCGTGCATCAGCCGGCTGAGCACGTCCCGGCCGAGGTGGTCGGTGCCGAGCCAGTGGTCGGCGCTCGGCCCGGCCATCCGGCGGGTCAGGTCCTGCGCGGCCGGGTCGAAGGGGGCGATCCAGGGCGTGAGCAGCAGCACGAGCACCACGGCGGCGAAGACCGCGCCGCCGACCAGCACCGTCGCGCGCTGGCCGCGCACCCGGCGCAGGGTGCCGGTCAGCCGGCCCGGAGCGCGGGCCAGCGGGTGGGAGGCCGGGGCCTGTTCAGTGAGCGTCATGGCGGACCCTCGCGGTGGGATTGATCAGTTCGCCGACCAGGTCGGCCACGGTGCTGACGGCGATGGCCAGCGCGACGACGCAGAGCAGCCCGCCCTGGATCACCGGGATGTCCTGGTTGACGACCCCCCTGTAGACCAGCTGGCCCATGCCGGGGATGTTGAACAGGACCTCGATGACGACCGAGCCGCCGAGCAGACCGGCGAACCAGACCGAGGAGAGCGTCAGCACCGGCAGCAGCCCGTTGCGCAGGCCGTGCCGCAGCAGGGTGGCGCCGGGGCCGAGGCCCCGGCCGCGCGCCGCGGTGATGTAGGGGGCCGCCAGCACGTCGATCATGGCGGCCCTGGTGATCCGCAGCACGTAGGCGAGCGGCCGCAGGGTCAGGGTGAGGGCGGGCAGCACCAGCGAGGCCGGGGTCTCCCAGCCGGCCGACGGCAGCCAGCCCAGGTAGCGGGAGAAGACCAGGACGAGGACCGGCGCCAGCCAGTACTCGGGGACGGCGACGAAGCCCTGGGTGAGCAGGGTGATGCCGTGGTCGAGGCGGCCGCCGTGCCGGGTGGCCGCCAGGGTGCCGAGTGGCACCGCGATCAGCACGGCGGTGGAGAGGGCGACCACGGCCAGGGTGACCGAGACGCCCAGGGCGTCGCCCAGCAGCTCGGCGACCGGGGCCCGGTTGGTGAACGAGAGGCCGAAGTCGCCGCCGAGTACCCGGCCGAGCCAGCTGACGTACTGGGCCAGCAGTGGCCGGTCCAGGCCGAGGTCGGCCTTGAGCGCCTCGACGGCGGCCGGGTCGAGGGCGTTGTCGGAGACCCGGGAGCGCAGCACCGCCCGGGCCGGGTCGCCACCGCTGAGGTAGGGGATGAGGAAGGCGAGCAGGGAGACGACGAGCAGCGTGGCCAGGGTGACCGTGGCCCGTCTGAGGGCGAATCTGAGCATGGGACGCACCTCCTTCCGGCCGTCCGTCGTCGGCCGGCGGGCTCGCTAGCGGATGACGTCGAGCGCCCGGTAGTAGGCGCCCGCGAACGGCAGGAACCACGGCGGTCCGAAGTGCCCCGGCACGCGCGGGAAGCCGAGGCCGCGGAAGCTGTTGGCCGCGGGGTCGCCGCCGAGCACGTCGGCCATCTGGCGGCCCATGTGGGTGGCCATCTGGACGCCGTGCCCCGAGTAGCAGGCGGAGTAGAACAGACCCTCGTGCTCGCCGGCGTGCACCATCTGGTCGAGGCTGAGGTCGACCAGGCCGCCCCAGCAGTAGTCGAGGCGGACGCCCGCCAGCTGCGGGAAGACCGTGAGCATGCCCTTGCGGAGGATCCGGCCGCTCTTGAGGTCGGAGGCCGCGCCTGACATGGCGAACCTGGCCCGGCCGCCGAACAGCAGCCGGTTGTCGGGGGTGATGCGGAAGTAGTAGAGGATGTTCTTGGTGTCGGAGGCCATCCTGCGGGTGGGCATCAGCTCGTCCACCAGCTCCTGCGGGAGCGGCTCGGTGACCACGATGAAGCTGCCGACCGGCACGATCCGGTTGCGCAGCCAGCGGAACGAGGAGCCGGTGTAGGCGCCGCTGGCGAACAGCACCTGGTCGGCGCGGACGGTGCCGATCGGGGTGACCACGTCGTGCCGGTGGCCGGCGATCCGCCGGGTGCGGGTCACCGGGGTGCCCTCCAGGATCCGCACCCCGAGGCGTTCGGCCGCGTCGGCGAGGCCGCGCACGAACTTGCCGACGTGCAGCCCCGCGCCCTGCGGGTCGGCCAGGCCGCCGTGGTAGTGGTCGGTGCCGACCTCGGAGCGCAGCGCGCTCCTGGGGATCAGCTCCGTCTGGTAGCCGATCATCTCGGCCAGCGCCTCGTGGGTGCGGGCCAGGCGCTCGTAGTGGGCCGGCTTGCACGCCAGGTTGAGCTTGCCGGTGCGGGCGAAGTCGCAGTCGATGGACTCCTCGGTCACCAGCTTCTCGACGGTGTCGATGGCGTCGTTGTAGGCCAGGTAGAGGGCCTTGGCGGTGGGGACGCCGTAGCGGGCCACGGCGGTCAGGAAGCCGATGGCAAGACCCGTGGTGCACATGCCGCCGTTGCGGCCCGAGGCGCCGAAGCCGACGGTGTCCTGTTCGAGCACGGTGACGTCGGCGCCCTTGCGGGCCAGGTGGATCGCGGCGGAGAGCCCGGTGAGGCCGGCGCCGACGATCGCCACGTCGGTCCGCCCGTCCAGGGCGACTCCGGTGCGGTCGGGCGCGGCCGGCGCGGTGTCCAGCCAGTAGGGAACGGACTTCACGTCCTTCACCTCCTCTCCGTCACAGGCCGAGCAGCGCGGGCAGTTCGGTCAGCGCGGTGATCTCGGTGTAGCCGTAGTAGGGGGTGCTCGGCTCGTAACCCCGGTTCAGGTAGACCTTGTTGGTGATGCGCAGGTCGTGGGCGGGGATCAGGTCGTAGCGCAGGCTGGACGAGACGTGCAGCAGGTCGCCCGGCGCACAGCCGAGTTGGGCGAACATGTACTCGAAGGCGGCGAGGCGCGGCTTGTAGGCGCGGGCCTGCTGGGCGGTGAGCACGGCGTGGAAGGGGGCGCCGAGCCTGGCCACGTTGCCGCCGATCTGGTCGTCGGCCGCGTTGGAGAGGATCACCAGCGGGAACGCCTCGGCCAGCTTCGCCAGTGCCTCCGGCACGTCCGGGTGCGGGCCCCAGGTGGGCACCGCCGCCACGATGGCCTCGGCGTCGGAGTCCCGGTAGGGGAGGTCCCACAGGGCGGTGGCCCGCCTGAGGGCGTTGGTGATGACCTCGGGGTAGGGCTGGTAGGCGCCGAGCACCTCGTCGATCCGGTAGGCCTCGAAGTCGTCGAGGAAGTCCTCCATCCGCTCCTCGGATATCCGGTCGGCGTACAGGCCCCGGGTGACGGCGGACATCTGGAAGTGGGTCAGGGTGCCGTAGCAGTCGAAGCTGATGAACTTGGGGCGGAAGTCGATCATCGGTCTCCCTCTCTGAGCGGTGTGTTCCCGTGGGGGGTCGCGGGCGGCTCAGCCGTCGGCGAGCGCCAGGTCGGCGGTGAGCGTGTAGTAGGGGTGCAGCGTGAAGCCGGTGACGCCGGAGTGGGCCACGGTCTCGGTCTCGTGCACCAGGAAGACGTTGACGGCCCGCTCCTGGAGGTCGGCCGCCAGCTGGGCGTAGAGCGCGTAGCGCGCGTCCCGGTCGGCCGTGCCACGGGCCCGGGTGATCAGCTCGTCCACCGCGGGGTCGCACAGCTGGGTGAGGTTGAATCCGCCGTCGCAGGAGTAGTCGGCGGTCAGGAAGCCCAGCGGGTCGGGCATGTCGCCCAGGTGGTTGCGGGAGAGCAGCGCCATGTCGAAGTCGCCGTCGAGCAGCCTGGGTTCGACGGAGGCGTAGTCGGCGGTCTCGATCTCCACCGACACGCCGGCGGAGCGCAACTGCTCCTGGATGACGGCCGCGAGGTCGGCGAAGCCGGTGCCCTCGGTGTAGACGGTCAGGGTGAGGTCGAGCGAGCCGGGGTCGACGCCGGCCTCCTCGAAGAGCGCGGCCGCCGCCTCGGGGTCGGCGGTCACCGGCTCGGCGCCGGTGGGCGCGAACGGTTCGTCGGGCGCGAAGGGGCCGACGGCCGGCCGCGAGGCGCCGGGGTAGACCGCGTCGCTGATCTCCGCGGTGTCGACGGCGGCCTGGACGGCGCGCCGCACCCGCTCGTCGTCGAAGGGCGCGCGGGCGTTGTTGAGCACCAGCTGGGTGGTGCGCGAGAGTTCGGTGGTCTCCACGGTGACGCCGTCCGTCTCGGTGAGCGCGGTGACGCTGGTGATGGGCATCTTGCGGGAGATCTGGGCCTCGCCGGTCTGGATCTGGGTGGCCCGCAGCGTGGCGTCGGTGACGAACCGCACCTCGGCGGCGTCGAGTCGCACCTCGCCGCCCCAGTAGGCGGCGTTGCGCTCCAGCCGCACCGACTGCTGGGGCACCTCCTCGACGATGGTGAAGGGTCCGGTGCAGGTGGCCCGCGGATCGGTGGCCGACTCGCCGTAGGCGCCCGGCGCGAGCACCCCGGTGTTGGGGGTGGAGAGCCGCTCGGGCATCAGGTGGTCCGGCTCGGCGGTGGTGATCCGCACCGTGTCCTCGTCCACCGGGGCCACCCCGGTCACCGTCTCCGGTGCGAAGACCGAGGCGGGGGCGGTGACGTCGAGGGCGTGGGTCAGGGCGCCGGCCACCGCCTCGGCGTCCATCGGCTCGCCGTTCTGGAAGCTGACGCCGGTGCGGAGGTCGAACTCCCAGGCGGTGGGCTCGACCTGCTCCCACGAGGTGGCCAGCATCGGCTCGATCGAGCCGTCGGCCTCGCGCCGCACCAGCGTCTCGAGACAGCCCACCTTGGAGAGCACGAACGAGTCGTCGGTCTCCAACGCCCAGCCGGCCGCGGGCCCGAAGGGTTCGTCGATCACGACGGCGCGTTCGCCCCCGGCGCCACCGCCCCCGCCGTCGGCCGAGTCGGCGCCCCCCATGCCGCAGGCTCCGAGCACCGGGGCCAGTACCAACAGTCCGCAGGTCACACGCGCTTTTCGC
This sequence comes from Streptomyces millisiae, assembly GCF_031845425.1. Classification (NCBI taxonomy): domain Bacteria; kingdom Bacillati; phylum Actinomycetota; class Actinomycetes; order Kitasatosporales; family Streptomycetaceae; genus Streptomyces; species Streptomyces millisiae. Next base: position 6,040 of record NZ_JAVREM010000091.1, on the reverse strand, counting down.
ATAGCACTCACCCAATCGACGACGGCCCTGAGGGCCGCGGGCCCAGCCCAGCCTCGCGCCGGCTGTTGAGGGAGCACGTTAGGAGCGTCAACTGCCTCTTGTCTACAATCTTTCGTAAACAAGAGGTTGCCGGAGGCGACACCAACGCGACCGCCCCGGTGCTCACCCGGGCCGTGGGCCGAGGGGCGAGCACCGGGGCGGTGCCGTGCTGAACTGCGGTGATGCCGGCGGGCGTCGGCGTGGGATCAGACGAACTCGCTCTTGTGGAAGACGGTCGCCTGCCGGACGCCCGCCGTGTTCGAGTGGAAGCCGAAGGCCAACCGGGGCGCCCCCGAGGCGATCCAGACGGCCATGCCCTGTGGCTCACGCCCGGCCAGCGACTGGCCGGCGTCGGTGACGAACCGGTCCACCACGGTCGACTGTCCGGTGGCGTTGATGTCGACGGCGGTCAGACAGGCGTCGCCGCCCACCGCCCCCTCCAGCAGGTACGCGTAGCGACCGCAGCCGGCGAAGCCCTGGAACGGGTTGCTCGCGCCCCAGGCCCCCCGGGACGGCAGGGCACGCTCGGCCAGCCGGTGCTCCCTGCCGAGCCGCCCGGCCCGCGCGTCGTCCAGGCTGAAGACCGCGAGCCGCGGCATGTCCTCGGCCACCTTGTAACGCACCAGCAAACGGTTGGTCCACGGGTCGACGGCCGGCTGTGGCGCGATCATCACGTCCCCGATGGCGGGGGTGCGGTCCTGGATCGACGGGTCGTCCGCGGCCAGCGTGGCCCCGTTGACGAAGCGGAACCGGCCGATCCTGGTGCCGAACCCGCTGGGGCTGGTGCGCCACTCCGTCCACAGGTAGACCTCGCCCTGGTAGGGCTCGACGCCGATCTGCACGCCGTGCCCGAAGCCGTGCAGCGCCATGGAGCCCAACTGGTTCCCCGAGGTGTCGGTCCTGGTCACCCAGAGGTCGCCGACGCGCGCCGGGTCGGTGTTGGTCGAGTTGTGCTGGACGAAGTAGACGTGCTGCCGCTCGTTGTCGTAAGCGAACGACTGCATCACCCAGTTGGCGTGCAGCGACCTGCGCCAGATCGGGTTGCCGCCGGCCCCCTCGAACCGGAACCGCGGCGAGTCGGGCACGGCGGCCTCCGCCCGGCTCGCGCTGAGTAAGGCGACGGGGCCGGCCAGCGTCGCCCCGGCGAGTAGGCCGCCGCCGGCGCGGTGGAAACGCCGGCGGCTGAGGGGAGCGGGGCTCGAGATGGGCAACGCGGCCTCCCGGGGTCTCGGTTGGGTAACGGTCGAGTCCCCATCTGATCACGGGCGGCGCCGAGTTCACAAGAAGCCGACGTGAGGTCACCCGTCCCACGGGCCCCGCGTGGCTCAGTCGGCGACCGACGCGGCGGCCGCCACCCGACGGGCCTTGCGCCGGGTGACCAGCAGCCCCGTCAACGACAGCGCCCAGAACGGGTACTGCACCAGCCACGCCAGCCGGAAGGCGTCGAAGGTGTATCCGCCCGCCGCGTCGAGCACCACGCCCATCGACACCAGCACCGCGAGCGAGGCGGTGAAGCCGCCCAGGTTCACCATGCTCTGCGCCACGCCGAGCTGGCCCGCCGGGTTGGTCGTCCTGGCGATGTCGAAGCCCACCACGGAGCCGGGGCCACCCGCCGACAGCACCACGATCAACACCACGAGCAGCCAGAACGGCGCCCGGCCCGGCAGCGCGAGCAGCACCGTCCACACCGCCACCGTCGAGCCCAGCACACCGAGCAGCAGCCAGGAACGGCGCGTCGGGTGGCGCGTCGTCAGCACCCCGAGCACCGGCCCGACGGCGATGGTGCCCAGCACGAACAGGGTCAGCAGCCCACTGGCCGCCGACGCGGAGAGGCCCTGCGCGGACACCAGGTACGGCACACCCCACAGCAGGGAGAACGCCATCATCGAGAACTGGGTCGCCATGTGCCCGAAGAAGCCGAGCCGGGTGCCGGGGCGGCGCCAGATCTCGCCCAACTGCCCGAGGACCGCCCGCGCCGGCACGCCCCCGCGCGCCGGCCGCGACCCGGGCGGCGCGTCCCGCAGCACGGCGAGCGCCAGCACCGCGCCCAGCAGGCTCAGGCTCGCCGCCGAGCCGAAGGCCGTCGACCAGCCGGCCGCGCGCAGCAGCGCGAGGAACGGCAGCGCGGACAGGATCTGCCCCAACTGCCCCAGGATCGTCGTCAGCTGGGTCACCAGCGGCACCCGGTGGGCCGGGAACCAGCGCGGCAGCAGCGCGAGCACCGACACGAACATCAGCCCGTCGCCCATGCCGACGACCACCCGGGCCAGGATCGCGGTGGTCAGGTCGCCCGCGAAGGCCAGCAGGAACTGCCCGGCCGCCGCCACCGTGCCGCTGAGGCACACCGTCACCCGCGCGCCCCACCTGTCCACCAGCAGGCCGGCCGGTATCTGCATCGACACGTAGACGATGACCTGCACGAAGACGAAGGTGGACAGCTGGGTGGGGGAGACCGCGAAGTGCTCGGCGGCCTCCAGGCCCGACACCCCGAGGGTGGTCCGCTGCATGATGGAGAACGCGTAGGCCAGCACGCCGACGGCCCAGATGGCGTAGGAACGCCGGGTGGGGAGGGTGGCTCCGGTCGATCTCGTCCCGCTTCGCTCCGCCGTCCCAGCCCGCACCGTCTCCACGATCGTCAAGGATCCCAGCCGGCCTCGACGGTGACCAAACCGAGGGCGGGCGTCGTGACCGATCTCACCGGATACGTGGTGATCGGGGACGGTGGGCGCGTTTGGCCGGGCGGCGGCGCCGGCCGCCATGATGGGGGCCATGACCCACGTGACGCCAGCGCCCGAGGCGCCCACCCTGATGGTCCTCAACGGCCCGAACCTCAACCTGCTCGGCACCCGGCAGCCCGAGATCTACGGCGCCGACACCCTGGCCGACGTGGAGCGGCTGTGCGCCGAGACGGCGGCCCGGCACGGCGCGACCGTCGACTGCCGGCAGAGCAACCACGAGGGCCAGCTCGTCGACTGGATCCACGAGGCCCGCGAAGGCCACGCCGCCATCGTCATCAACCCCGCCGCCTACTCGCACACCTCGGTCGCGCTGCTCGACGCCCTGGCCACCTGCGACGGGCTGCCCGTCATCGAGGTGCACATCTCCAACATCCACCGCCGCGAGCCGTTCCGCCACCACTCCTACGTCTCCGCGGCCGCCACCGCCGTCATCGCCGGCTGCGGCGTCCACGGCTACGCCCTCGCCGTCGAGCACGCCTGCCGGCTGCTGGCCACCGGCTGAGCTGCCGCGCCGTCAGGAAACGGGGCGGCGCCGGACGCCGCGGTGCGCTGTACCATCGGCGGACCTCGCCTGGCGTCCCGCTGATGGCAGCCGTGCATGGCGGAACTCGCATGCCTGGCGATACCGTTTTCCTGGATATGAGCGGATTTGCGACCTTCGCTGGCCTGCTCCTGACGGCGCGATGGTGAGGATGAGCGGGATGGAAGGACCGGGCGGCGGCGCCCCCGGGGCGGACACCGCCTCGGCCGTGGTGGACGCCGGCGGCGTCATCCGGGCCTGGAGCCCGGGCGCCGAGCGGCTGCTCGGCCACGCCGCCACCGACGTCGTCGGCCGGTCGGCCGGGCCCCTGCTCGGCCAGGCCCCGCCGGCCGCCGCCCCGGGACCCGAGGGCTGGCGCGGCACGCTGCGGCTGCGGCACCGCGCGGGCCACACCGTGGCGGCCCAGGTCGCGGCCAGCCCTCTCCAGGACGGCGGCGGCGAGCCGCGCTGGCTGCTGCTCGCCACCGAGGCGGCGCGGCCCGCCGAGGACCCGCTGACGATGCTGGCCCTGGCCTACGAACAGTCGGGCGAGTCGCTGGCCATCTACGACGTTCGGGGCCACGTCCTCTGGGCCAACGCCACGGTCCGGCGCCACCTCGGCCTCACCGAGGAGGAGATGATCGGCCGTCCCATCGACGCTCTCTTCGCCGCCGGCGAGGACAGGCACCCGGACAACCCCTTCGCCCAGCCGGACTCCCAGGGCGCACGGGCGCTGCGGGACGTCGCGGAGCGACTGCGTGAGGTGGGGCGTGACGGCCGGCAGATCGCCTTCGAGGTCACCGCGGGCACGGCGGAGAACCCCCAGGCGATCACCTGGGCCGTCAACGTCTCCCCGATCCGTGACGCCTCCGGCGTCGTCCGCGGCGTCTTCGTCGTCTCCGTGGACGTCACGGAGCAGGCCCGCGCCCGGGACCGACTCACCCTGCTCAAGGAGGCCGGCGACCGCATCGGCGGCACCCTCGACGTCACCACCACCGCCCAGGAGCTCGCCGACATCCTGGTGCCGTCCCTCTGCGACTTCGCCATCGTCGACCTGCTGCCGCCGGTCGCCACCGGCGGTGAGCCCACCATGGCCGCCGAGCGCGGCGGCTACACCATGCACCGGGCCGCCCAGCGCTCCCTCCACGAGGGCGTCCCGGAGGCCGCGCTGCCCGTCGGCCGGCTCGACCGCTACCCGGACTACTCGCCGCCCGCCCGCGCCCTGGCCACCGGCGGCCTCGTGCTCAGCGACCTCGACGACCCCGACTTCAGCCGCTGGCTGCGCGAGGACCCCGAGCGTCGCGCCCGCGCCGAGACCTACGGCTTCCGCACCATGATGACCGTCCCGCTGCGCGCCCGCGGCATCGTGCTCGGCATCGCCCGGCTGCTGCGCACCCGCCCCGACACCTTCGTCGGCGACGACCTGGTGCTCGCCGAGGAGCTGTGCGCCCGCGCCGCCGTCAGCATCGACAACGCCCGCCGCTACGCGCGGGAGCGCGGCACCGCCCTGGCACTCCAGCGCAGCCTGCTGCCCCGCCAGCTCCAGGGGCAGATCGCGGTGGACGTCGCCTCCCGCTACCGGCCGGCCGCCGGGCGGATGGGCGTCGGCGGCGACTGGTTCGACGTGGTGCCGCTCTCCGGCACCCGGGTGGCCCTGGTCATCGGGGACGTGGTCGGCCACGGCGTGCACGCCTCGGCCACCATGGGCCGGCTGCGCACCGCCGTGCGCACCCTGGCCGACGTCGACCTGCCACCCGACGAGCTGCTCACCCACCTGGACGATCTGGTCTCGCACCTCGCGGAGCAGGAGGAGGCCGCCGACCCGTCCGCCGCGACCATCGGCGAGGTCGGCGCCACCTGCCTGTACGCCGTCTACGACCCGGTCTCGCGGATCTGCGCCATGGCCAGCGCCGGCCACCCGCCGCCCGTCATCACGGGTCCCGACGGCACCGCCATCCCCGTCGACATCAGCCCCGGGCCGCCGCTCGGCGTCGGCGGCCTGCCGTTCGAGGCCACCCAGGTGGTGCTGCCCGAGGGCAGCCTGGTCGCGCTCAGCACCAACGGCCTCATCACCCCGCGCGGCCGGGCCATCGAGCAGGGCCAGCGGCTGCTGCACGACGCGCTGGCCGAGCCGGCCGGGAGTCTGGACGAGATCTGCGACCGCGCCCTGGGCGAGCTGCTGCCCGAGCGGCAGACCGACGACGCGGCGCTGCTGCTGGCCAGGACCAGGGCGTTGGACGCGCGGCACGTGGCGACGCTCGACCTGGCCGCCGAGCCCGCGCTGGTCGCCACCGCCCGCAAGGCGGCCGCCGAGCAGCTGGTCGCCTGGGACCTCACCGAGGCGGCCTTCGTCACCGAGCTGGTGGTCAGCGAGCTGGTCACCAACGCCATCCGGCACGCGGAACCGCCCATCCAGCTACGGCTGTTGCGCGGCGAGACCTCACTGATCATCGAGGTCTCCGACGGCAGCAGCACCGCCCCGCACCTGCGCCGGGCCCGCACCTTCGACGAGGGCGGCCGCGGCCTGCTGCTGGTCGCCCAACTCACCCAGCAGTGGGGCACCCGGCAGACCGCGAGCGGCAAGACCATCTGGGCCGAGCAGCAGCTCTCCGGCCAGCCCTAGGTGTTCTGTCTCGGGAGGTTGTGGACGGTGATGGAGGTCTCGGCTGTGGGTTCTTGAATGGGTGAGGGCCTTCCGGGTTCGGTGTGGATTGCGACGTCTCCACCGACCTTGAGAAGGCCC
>NZ_JAVREM010000090.1:0-20858 GCF_031845425.1 Streptomyces millisiae | reverse complement strand
GCCTCGACGAACCCGCGGCCGAACCGACCGCGCTCGACCACCCCTTCGCCCACGAACGCCACGTCTGGCTCTCCCTCCACACCGCCGCCACCCGCAGCCTGGCCCAGGGCGCGATGATCGTCTTCAGCTGATCGCGCGTAGCCGCCGGGCGCGCGTGGCCGCGCCCGGCCGACCACCTGGGCGGTTGCGGCCGTCCGCGCGGGGCTTCGCCCCGATCCCCGGTGGGGTCCGGTCCGGTGGTGGGGCTCTGGCCGGCCGTGACCGGAGCGGTGGGGTTGGCCCCGCCCGACGGCGGGGCCCGCCGGCCACGGCTCCGCGCAGGCGCGCCGGCGGTGCCGGGCCCGGTCAGGTCGGGCGGGTGGCGCGTGGGGCGCCGCAGGGGGTGGGGCGTCCGTGGCCGAGGTCCCTTCGAGCCGTTCGCTCCGGCAGGAGCGGCTGTCGCTCGAAAGGGTGGAAGTCGGGGCACGGCGCCCGCGCCGTTAGGCTGCCTGGCGTGAGGATCCTTGTCATCGGCGGCGGCGCCCGCGAACACGCCCTGTGCCACGCTCTCTCCCGCGACCCGGCCGTCACCGCGCTGCACTGCGCGCCCGGCAACGCCGGCATCGCCGAGGTGGCCACCACCCACCCGGTCGACGCGCTGGACGGCGCGGCCGTGGCCGCGCTCGCCGGCCGGCTCGGCGCCGAGCTGGTCGTCGTGGGGCCCGAGGCCCCGCTCGTGGCGGGTGTCGCGGACGCGGTGCGGGCCGCCGGCGTGCCCGTCTTCGGCCCTTCGGCCGAGGCCGCCCGCCTGGAGGGCAGCAAGGCGTTCGCCAAGGAGATCATGGCCGCCGCCGGCGTGCCGACCGCCAGGTCGTACGTCTGCCTCACCGCCGACGAGGCCGCCAAGGCACTCGACGCGTTCGGCCCGCCCTACGTCGTCAAGGACGACGGCCTGGCCGCCGGCAAGGGTGTCGTCGTCACCGAGGACCTGGCGCGCGCCAGGGAGCACGCCGCGTCCTGCGAGCGCGTGGTCATCGAGGAGTACCTGGACGGGCCCGAGGTGTCGCTGTTCGCCGTCACCGACGGCGAGACGGTCGTCCCGCTCCAGCCCGCGCAGGACTTCAAGCGCGCCCACGACGGCGACCAGGGCCCCAACACCGGTGGCATGGGGGCGTACTCGCCGCTGCCCTGGGCCGAGCCCGACCTCGTCGACGAGGTGCTGGAGACCGTGCTCCAGCCCACCGTGGACGAACTGCGGCGCCGCGGCACCCCGTTCGCCGGGCTGCTGTACGCGGGGCTCGCGCTGACCTCCCGCGGCGTGCGGGTGGTGGAGTTCAACGCCAGGTTCGGCGACCCGGAGACCCAGGTGGTGCTGGCCAGGCTCCGCACCCCGCTGGCCGGGCTGCTGCTGGCCGCCGCCACCGGCGAACTCGCCGAGTTCCCGCCGCTGCGCTGGAGCGAGGGCGCGGCCGTCACCGTGGTGATCGCGGCCGAGGGGTACCCGGAGGCGCCGCGCTCCGGCGACCCGATCGAGGGGCTCGACGAGGTCGCCGCGGCCGACGCGCCCGACGCCTACGTGCTGCACGCCGGCACCCGCAGGGACGACGCCGGCCGGATCGTCAGCGCCGGCGGCCGGGTGCTGTCCGTCACCGCCACCGGGGCCGACCTGGCGGCCGCCAGGGAGCTGGCGTACCGCGCCGTCGGCCGGATCAGGCTCGCCGGCGCGCACCACCGCACCGACATCGCCGCCGGGGCGGCCGGCTGACCGGGCGCTGACGGCCTCGGCCCCTCCGTGTCGCCTCCTTTACCCAAAGCCCCACCATCGAGTGACCGATCCGCTGACCGGCTGACGCGCCAGCCGCGCCCAACTAGGGTGCGGCGCAATGTGGTTCGCCCCTCCGCCCGGCCTCTCCTACGGCGATCGGATCACCGTGCGTTGCGCTGTCAGTGCCCGGTGCGACAGTGGGAGGACGGCCAGGGCGGTCGGCGGCGTCGGAAGAGCGGAGGGCAGGCCATGGTGCAGCGTGGGGCGCGTGATGCCGGCGGCGCCGGACACTCCGCGCGGGATCACGCGTTGGCCGTGCTGCGGGTGCGCGACGGCGCGTTGGCGGTGGCGCTGCTGCCGGCGGCGGTCGCCGTGGTGCTGTTCGCCACCGGCGTCGGGCGCGCCGTCCGCTGGCCGGTGGCCGGGCTCGCCGTCGCGGTGCTGGCCGTCGCCGCGGTCACCGGCCTGGTGATCGCCCGCGCGCGTCCCGCCGTCACACCCACGGTCGAGGTGCCTGAGCGGGCCGCGCCCGCGCTGCACGGTCTGATACAGGACCTGGCCGAGCGGCTCGACGTGCCGACCCCGGCCGGCATCGCCCTCACCCCCGACTGCGACAGCTGGCTGGAGGAGCCGCCACGCGCCGGCGGGGCGCGGCCGGCCGGGCCGGTGCTCGTCATCGGCTCGCCGTTCCTGTGGTGGCTGCGGGTGGCCGAGCTGCGGGCACTGCTCGCGCCCGTGGTCGCCGGCACCGGGCCCTCGGCCCATCCGGACATCGCGGCCGCCCGCCGCTGCGTCCGCGCCTGGGACGCCACGGCCGGGCTCGCCGCCGGCGGCTCGGCGGCCCGCCGCCCGCTGCTGGCGTTCGCCGGCCGGGTGGCGCGGCTGCTGCTGCGGGCCGCCGCCCGGCACACCGCCGACATGGAGCGCGGGGTGGCGCTGGCCGCCGCCGGCCGCGCCCAGGGCGTCGCGCCGGCGCTGCGCACCTCGGCCCAGGAGCAGGTCGGCCTGGCCTACGCCGGCTGGGACCGGCTGCTGACCAGGGTCGCCTCGCCCGCCTGGCGCATCGGCCGCTGGCCGCGTGGGCTCAACGCGGGCGTGGTCGCGGCGCTCACCGAGCTGTCCAGGAGGGACCGGCTCGCCGAGGGCTTCGCGGCCCGGCTCGGCGAGCGTCCCGCCTGCGACCTGCTGGACGAGCCGGGCGCGATGGACGACGAGATCTCGCTGCTCGCCGCCCGCCTGCTGCACGGGGTGCCGGGCGCCCCGCTGCCGGCCGGGTGGTCCCCGGTGGACTGGGCGGCCTACCCGGACGAGGTGGTGGACCGCATCTGGCGGGACCGGGCGGCCCGGCTGTTCGCCGCGCTCGACGCGGCCGAGACGCCGACGTTGGCCTGGGCCCTGGAGCGCCTGGCGGCCGCGGCGGCCACAGAGCACGGGGTGGACGCGCTGGCCGCCCGCCTGGCCGCCGGCGCGGGCCGCGGCGAGACCCGGGAGTCGCTCGTGGAGCACGTCGCGGCCGCGGTCTGCTGCGCGGCGGCCGACACCTCGGCGGCCGTGCCGGGCCTCGACTGGCTGGACGGCCCGGTGCTGTTGGCCGAGGGCAAGCGCCGGCAGGACGTGGCGGCGCCCGTGCGCAGCCTGGTGGACGACGGCGATCCGGGGCCGCTGCGCGACTGGCTGGCGGGCATCGGCGCCCGCGCCGACAAACCGGTGCGCCTGGTATGACACCGAGGAGCCTGGACAGTTTGCCCGGTTGGCGCCACTATCGGGCCATCACCTCCGGTCAACGTCGCGACGACTGGTGACCGGGCACTCGCGGGATGTGATGTGCTGGGGGGTCCCACAGGCGACGGAGGTGTAGGGAGGGGAGATTGAGCAAGAGCACCGAGCGCATCGGGCGATGGGAGTCGGGCGCGCTCACCCAGGCCGTCTCCGATCCGTTCGGGCAGGGGCCCTTGCCCTGGTTCCGGGGGGACGAGCGCCAGTTCAGGCGCAGCGACCACGCGGTGCCGACGCGCCCGTCCGGGCCGGCCAACGCGGACGACGTGGCCTGCCAGATCAAGGGCTTCGTGCCCGACGGCGCGGTGGCGCCCGGCCGCCCGCTGGACTTCCGGGTCACGGTCAACCCGACGCGCGAGTTCACCATCGACATCTACCGGATCGGCCACTTCGCCGGCGACGGCGCGCAACTTCTCACACATAGCCCCAAGTTGATGGGCACCCGGCAGCCGGCGCCGCTGATCGCCGGGCGCACCGTCTCCTGCCACCACTGGTGGCTCTCCTGGCGGTTCCAGGTGCCGGACGACTGGCAGCCGGGCGCCCACGTCGCCGTCCTCACCACCGCGGACGGCGCCCACCGCTCGCACGTGCCGTTCACCGTCAGGGACGACAACCCGGCCGACCTGCTGCTGGTGCTGCCGGACGTCACCTGGCAGGCGTACAACCTCTTCCCGGAGGACGGCCGCAGCGGCGCCAGCCTCTACCACGCCTGGGACGCCGGCGGCCGGCTGCTCGGCGAGCACGACGCCGCCGTCACCGTCTCCTTCGACCGGCCCTACGCGGGCGCCGGCCTGCCGCTGCACGTGGGCCACGCCTACGACTTCATCCGCTGGGCCGAGCGCTACGGCTACGACCTCGCCTACGCCACCGCGCGCGATCTGCACGCCGGCCGGGTCGACCCGTCCCGGTACCGGGGGCTGATCTTCTCCGGCCACGACGAGTACTGGTCGCGCGAGATGCGCACCGCCGTCGAGCGCGCCCGGGACGCCGGCACCTCGCTGGTCTTCCTGTCGGCCAACACCATGTACTGGCAGGTCGGGCTCGGCCCGCTGCCCTCAGGCGACCCCGACCGGCTGCTGAGCTGCCGCAAGCGTCAGGGCCCGGGCCGCGCCGTGCTGTGGCGGGAGCAGGGCCAGCCGGAGCAGCTGCTGCTCGGCATCCAGTACGCGGGCCGGGTGCCGCGCCCGCACCCGCTGGTGGTGCGCAACGCCGACCACTGGCTGTGGGAGGCCACCGGGGTCACCGAGGGCGCCGAACTGCCGGGCCTGGTCGCCGGCGAGGCCGACCGGTACTTCCCCCGCACCCCCCTGCCGGAGTCGGTGAGTCGGGTGCTGCTCGCCCACTCCCCTTACCGGGACGACGCCGGCGCCCGCCGCCATCAGGAGACCTCGCTCTACCGGGCGCCGAGCGGCGCCTGGGTCTTCGCCTCCGGCACCTTCGCCTGGTCGCCCGCGCTCGGCCGCCCCGGCTACCTCGATCCCCGGATCCAGAAGGCCACGGCCAACCTGCTGGACCGCATCTGCAAGCGCGACTAGGCGCGACGACGGGGCCGGGCGGGGGTGCGATCCGACCTGCGGGACAATAAGGGCGCGAGATCAACCACCCCGAAGCGGCCCATCAACCCCAGAGTTGCCAGGAGGCGCTGTGCCAGGATTCGTCGAGAAGCCCGAGCCCGTGCGGGTGCCCGGACTTGAGCACCTGCACACCGGGAAGGTACGCGATCTCTACCGGAACGAGGCCGGCGAGCTGGTCATGGTCGCCAGCGACCGGGTCTCCGCCTACGACTGGGTGCTGCCCACCCCGATCCCGGACAAGGGCCGAATCCTGACCAGGCTGTCCCTCTGGTGGTTCGACCAGCTGGCCGACCTGGTGCCCAACCACGTGATCTCCACCGAGGTGCCGGCCGGCGCGCCCGACGACTGGGCCGGCCGCGTCACCGTCTGCCGGTCGCTGGACATGATCCCGGTCGAGGCGGTGGCCCGCGGTTACCTCACGGGCTCCGGGCTGGTCGAGTACCAGCGCGACCGCACCGTCTGCGGCCTCGCGCTGCCGCCCGGCCTGGAGGACGGCTCCGAGCTGCCGGCGCCCATCTTCACCCCCGCGACCAAGGCCGCGGTGGGCGAGCACGACGAGAACGTGAGCTACGAGGAGGTCGCCCGCAAGGTCGGCGCCGAGACCGCGGCCCAGCTGCGGCAGGCCACGCTCGCCGTCTACAACCGCGCCAGGGACGTGGCCAGGGACCGCGGGATCATCCTGGCCGACACCAAGTTCGAGTTCGGCAGGGTCGTCGGCGCCGAGGACGACGAGCCGCTGGTGCTGGCCGACGAGGTGCTGACGCCGGACTCCTCGCGGTTCTGGAGCGGGGACGAGTGGCAGCCGGGGCGGCCGCAGAAGCCCTACGACAAGCAGGTGTTGCGCGACTGGCTGTCCTCCCCCGAGTCCGGCTGGGACCGGGCGGGCGAGGCACCGCCGCCCGAGCTGCCGGCCGAGGTCGTCGAGCGCACCAGGAGCCGGTACGTGGAGGTCTACCGCAGGCTGACCGGAGTGCCCTGGGACCGCGTCGCCGACTGACCGGCCGCGCCCCCACCGGGCCCGCCGGACCGCCGGCTTCGCCGAGTTCGCCCGGGACCGTCATGGCTCGGCGACGAATGTCACGGGGCCGGCACGGTCCACGTCCGGACGATTCACAGCCCACGCCGCTCGCCGAATCGGGTGATAGCAAAGACGGTGAAAGCGGTTGCGTCAGAGGTGGGTCATGGGGGAGATCGCGTTGTCGTTCCTCGGCGTGTCCGGTGAGGACGAGAGGGTGTACCGGCACTGTCTCCGGAGACCGCGCACCACGCTGTCCGAGCTGTGCGCGACCCTGGGGCTCGATCCGGTCGACGCCCTGCCGAGGCTGCGCAGGCTGCGCAGCCTCGGCCTGGTCAGGCTGGCCCCCGGCGGCCGGATAGCGCCCGCGCTGCCCGAGACCGCGGTGGCCAGGCTGGCCGCCGCCACCAACGGCCGGGGCGCCGGCCACGAGTCGGGCCGCGTCATGGCCTCGCTCGCCTCGCTGCGCGCCGAGGCGGCGACCGCGGGGGGCTCCGCCGCCGGCCGCCCGGGCGTCGAACTCGTCACCGACCTCGCGGACATCCGCGACCGCGTCACCGACTGGGCCTTCCAGGCGTGCGACGAGGTGCTCTCCATGACGCCCTGGAGCGCCATCACCCCCGAGTACCTGGCCTTCGCCCGGCCGATCGCGCTCCGCTGCCTGCGGCGCGGGGTGCGGTTCCGCAGCATCATGGTGGCCGACAGCCTCGGCCACCCGCCGACCGCCGCCTACATCGACGAACTCGCCCGCAACGGGGCGGGGGTCCGGCTGGTGCCCACGGCCACCGAGCGGCTGCTGATGAGCGACCGCCGGGTCGCCCTGCTCCCGGCCCGTGGCGACGTCCTCGACCACGGCGCCCTGATCGTCACGGAGCCGGGCATCGTCGCCAGCGTCGCCAGCCTCTTCGAGCGCGCCTGGGCGCAGGCCGAGCCCCACCCGCGCCCGGCGGGGCTCCCGGAGACCGAGCGGCGGGTGCTGGCCGCCATGTGCTCCGGCAGCCTGGACGAGACCGGCGCCCGCGCCGTCGGCGTCTCCGTCCGCACCTACCGGCGCCGGGTCGCCGACCTGATGCGGCAGCTCGGCGCCGGCAGCCGGGCACAGGCCGCCCTGCTGGCCCGCGAACGCGGCTGGATCTGACCGGCCTCCCGGCTCAGGGCCGCGGCGCCAGCGAGGGCAGCGCCCGCACCCCGAAGCGGTGGCGCAGCACCGAGCGGGCCGCGAGCAGACCGCACATCCCGTGCACGCTCGGCCCCGGCGGGGTGGCGGCCGAGCACAGGAACACCCCGGGCAGCGGCGTGCGGTACGGGTCGAGCCCGGGCACCGGGCGGGCCACGCTCTGCCAGAGGGTCATCGCGCCGGAGGCGATGTCGCCGCCGACGTAGTTGGGGTTGTGGGACGCGTAGTCGGCGGCCGCGACGGCGCGCTCGTGCAGCACGGTCTCCCCGAAGCCGGGCGCGAAGCGCTCGATCTGGGCCCGCACCAGCGGCAGCGGGTCGCGGTCGTCCCCGTTCGGCACGTGCGCGTACGCCCACACGGGCCTGGCGCCAGGACTGGCGCGCCCGGGGTCGGTGACGGCCGGGTCGACGAGCAGCACGAACGGTTCCTCCGTCGGCACCCCGCGCGCGGCCAGGTTCTCCTGCCGGACGATCTCGGCCCGCGTGCCGCCGAGATGCACGGTGCCGGCCCGGCCGACCAGCGGGTCGGCCCAGGGGATGGGCTCGGACACCAGGAAGTCCACCTTGGCGGCGCCGGGCCCGTACCGGAAGCGGGCGAGCCGCCGCGCGTACCCGGCGGGCAGCCGGTCGCCGGCGATGGTCAACAGCTCCCGGACGCCGGTGTCCAGCAGCACCGCCCGGGCGCCGGCGAACTCCCGCAGGTCGGTGACCCGGTGGCCGGTGTGCAGCGTGCCGCCGTGGGCCCGGATGTCGTCGGCCAGGGCCGCCGCGATCCGCCCGCTGCCGCCGCGCGGCAGCGGCCAGCCGCCGGCGTGGCCCAGGTGGCCGAGCAGCAGCGCGACCGCGGCGGCCGGCACGCTGGGCAGCCGGCCCAGGGCGTGCGCCGCCACCCCGGCGAGCAGCGCGGCCGCCTCCTCGCCGGCGAACGCGCCGGCCGCCAGCCGGGTGGCGTGCCGCGGCAGGCGGCGGGCGAGCAGCGCGGCCGCCACCGGGTCGCGCGGCAGGGAGCGCTGCCCGGAGAGCAGGAGCTCGGTGACGCCCGCGCTGTGCTCGACCAGCGGCCGCATCAGCCGCCGCCAGCGCCTCCCGTCAGGACCGAGCCGCTCCGCGGTGCGCTCCACGTCGTGGAAGGCGACGGCCGCCCGCCCGCCGTCCAGCGGGTGCGCGTAGGAGATCTCGGGCCGCAGCAGCTCGACCCCGCGCGCGGCCAGGTCGAACTCCCGGAAGAACGGCGAGGCCGCCGCCATCGGGTGCACGGCCGAGCAGAGGTCGTGCGTGATCCGCTCGTCGAACAGGCTCTCGCTCACCAGCCCGCCGCCGATCGCCTCCGCCGCCTCGTACACCGCGACCCCGAGACCGGCTCTGGCCAGCACGACCCCGGCGGCCAGCCCGTTCGGCCCGGAACCCACGATCACCACGTCCGCCACGTCCGCCACCACGCCACGCTATCCGCCGCCGGGCGGGCGGCGGCCGCGCCGGGTCACACCCAGCCGCGCTCGCGGGCGAGGCGGGCCGCCGCGTGGCGGTTCTCGGCGCCGAGCTTGCTGGCCGCGGACGACAGGTAGTTCCGCACGGTGCCGGGCGCCAGGTTGGCGCGCTGCGCGATCTCGGCGATCGGCGCCCCGTCCGCAGCCAGTTCGAGCAGCTCCGTCTCCCGCTCGGTCAGCGGCGAGTCGCCCGCGCTGATCGCGTCCGCGGCGAGCGCCGGGTCGACGTAGCGGTGACCCGCGTGCACCGTGCGGATGATCTCGGCGAGACGGGACGCCGACACCGTCTTCGGCAGGAAGCCGCGCACCCCGGCGGCCAGCGCCCGCTTCAGGTGTCCTGGCCGCGCGTGGCCGGTGACGATCAGCACCGCGCACCCCGGCACCTCGGAGCGCAGCGAGGCCGCCACCGCCACCCCGTCGGCGCCCGGCATCGCCAGGTCGAGCACCGCCACGTCGGGACCGTGGGCCCGGGCCATCGCCAGGGCCTCGGGACCGGTGGCCGCCTCGGCCACCACCGCCAGGTCGTCCTCGAGACCGAGCAGCGCGGCGAGCGCCCCCCGGATCAGATGCTCGTCGTCCGCGAGCAGCACCCGGATCACCCGGCGCTCCCGAGCCGGATCTCGGCCGTCAGCCGGAACACGTCGCCCTCGCCGCCGGCGGTGAGCGAGCCGCCGAGCTTCGCCAGCCGCTCCCGCAGGCCGGCGAGGCCGGACCCGCCCCCGCCGCCGGATATGCGGCGCACCCCGTCGTTCTCCATGTCGAGCACCACCCGGTCCGGCCCGGGGCGCCGCAGCCGCACCACGCAGCGCGCCGCTTCGGCGTGCCGCAGCACGTTGGTCGTGCCCTCGCGCACCACCCAGCCGAGCGCCGACTGCACGGCCGCCGGCAGCTCGGCCGCCGCGCCGTCCTCTATTCGGCAGCTGATGCCGGCCGCCTCGAGCACCCCGCGCGCCCCGGCGAGCTCGGCGTGCAGGTCGGCCGCCCGGTAGCCCCGCACCACCGCACGCATCTCGACCTGCGACTCCCTGGCGATCCGCTGCACCTCCGTCATCTGGGCCACCGACGCCTCCGCCCCCGACTCGCCGCGCCGCGCCAGCGCGACCGCGAGCTCCGCCTTGAGCGCGATCACCGACAGGTTGCGCCCCAGCACGTCGTGCAGGTCGCGGCCGAACCGCAGCCGCTCCTCGGCCACCGCGAGCCGCGCCTCCGTCTCCCGGGCCGCGTCCAGCCGGTCCATCACCCGCAGCGTCCACGCGGAGGCCCGGGGCAGGACGCCCAGACCCGCCCCCACCGTGCACGTCACGACCACCAGGAGCGCCGACGCGACGGCGGCGGAACCCACCGCGGTGAGGCCGGCCGCCGCCACGCCGACCGGCAGCAACTGGAGCGCGAGCGCCCGCCGGACGGGCAGGACCAGCGACACGGGGGCGGCGTAGTACATGAGGACGTAGACGATGAACGTGGAGGCCGTGGGCAGCCGCAGGCCGTCGGCCGCGACGGCGCCGACCGGCACGGCGACCGCGACGAGCGTCAGCCCCGTGTAGCAGGCGAACAGCCGGTCGGGGCGCGGGCCGCTGCCCAGGTAGTGACGCAGCCCGGCTCCGGTCAGCAGCACCTGGCCCGCCACGTGGGCCGCGCCCACCGCGCCGGCCGCCAGCAGCCCCCAGGTCGAGCTCTCGCGCCCGTCCCGCGCGAGCGCGAATCCGACCATGCCGGCCTCCATCGCGGAGAACCCGTACAGCGACGCCCGCGTGTACTGGTGGACCCGCGTCAGCTGGCTGCCTCGCCGGGCGGACTCCAACCACCCGAACCCCCACACCATGACCTCCCGGTTGCCGCCGCGGCTTCGCGGGTTCTCCGCCGCCCGACCAGCGTGGCCCGTGCCCCGGCCGGTCGCCACTGCCGAAAGTCAGGACTTCCACCTGACAAATGTCAGTCCGGGGTCCGAGCCGCGCGCACACGACGAAGGGCCCGGTCCAGAAGACCGGGCCCTTCACACGGAGCGGACGACGAGATTCGAACTCGCGACCCTCACCTTGGCAAGGTGATGCTCTACCAACTGAGCCACGTCCGCATGTGCCACCACTGTACCTCATCCGGAGGACTGGTCCAGCGGCCAGAGCGGGTGACAGGAATCGCACACTGCGCCTCCCCCTTGGAAAGGGGGTGTTCTGCTACTGAACTACACCCGCGCGACCTGGGGTTCGAGGCCTTCCGGCTCCGTTCCCCGCGGCGCGCTCCAGACTCTAGCCGATCACCCCGGGTTCATGGCAAGTCGGCTCAATGGCCCGACGTGTGCGCCTCGTTGAAGGCGTCGTAGACCTTCCTGGGGATGCGGCCGCGGGCCGGAACCCCGAAGCCGTTGGACTCCGCCCAGGCCCGCACCGTCTTGGGGTCGGGCGCCACGGCGGTGTGGTGGAAGGCCTTGCCGGACTTCGCCCGCTTCCGCCCGGCCTCCACGTAGGGCGCGAGCGTGGTCCGCAGCTTCTCCGCGTTGTCAGAGCTCAGGTCGATCTCGTAGCTCTTACCGTCGAGGCCGAAGACAATCGTTTCGGCCGCTTCGCCACCGTCGATGTCGTCGGCGAGAGTGACCACTACACGCTGTGCCACGAATATCGGTCCTTTCGGGAGGAGGCCGGCCGCGCTCCCTGCGCCGAGCGCTCTCCCATAGATCGTGAGCGAGGGTTCTTTAATTTGTACTGGATCTGCGGGCTAATGCGAAGAGGGCGAATTCGACATCGCGTCATGTTCGCATGTCGGGTCGCACCGGGACACTACTTTTTCCTCCACGTTTCTTGGAGGGGTTTCCAGGCTCGATACCTTAACGTGACCGAAGGGGCCCTATCTACCCGGGTAGATTTCCCCGCCCGGTAGGCTGAGCGGTGCGTCATGCACACCATCACCGCACCATCACCGGGAGTACCAGTGGCTCGCGTCGTAGTCGACGTCATGCTCAAGCCGGAGATCCTCGACCCCCAAGGCCAGGCGGTCCAGCGGGCCCTGCCGCGCCTCGGATTCGAGGGCGTGGCCGACGTCCGCCAGGGGAAGCGCTTCGAGCTCGAGCTGGCCGGACCCGTGGACGAGGCGGCCCTGGAGCGGGTCCGCGAGATGGCCCGCACGTTTCTCGCCAACACCGTGATCGAGGACTTCCACGTCCATGTGGAGCGGGAAGTCGAGGAAGAGGGTGCCGTCCGGTGACAACTCGTGTAGGAGTCGTCACATTTCCCGGCTCCCTCGACGACCGTGACGCGGCTCGTGCGGTAAAGCTCGCCGGCGCCGAGCCGGTGGCCCTCTGGCACGGCGACAAAGACCTGCGCCAGGTCGACGCCGTGATCCTGCCGGGCGGATTCTCCTATGGCGACTATCTCCGCTGTGGCGCGATCGCCCGATTCTCGCCCGTGATGGAAACGATCATCGACCAGGCCGGGGCCGGGCTGCCCGTGCTGGGCATCTGCAACGGTTTCCAGGTGCTGTGCGAATCACATCTGCTGCCCGGCGCGCTGACCCGCAATGACCACCTGCACTTCATCTGCCGCGACCAGCGGCTGCGCGTGGAGAACGTCGACACCGCCTGGACCGGCGACTACGCGGCCGGCCAGGAGATCACCATCCCGCTGAAGAACGGCGAGGGCGGCTACGTCGCCGACGAGCGCACCCTGGACGAGCTCGAGGCGGAGGGCCGGGTGGTCTTCCGCTACCTCGACGTCAACCCCAACGGCTCCCGCCGCGACATCGCCGGGATCACCAACGCGGCCGGCAACGTCGTCGGCCTGATGCCCCACCCCGAGCACGCCGTCGAGGCCCTCACCGGCCCGACCACGGACGGCCTGGGGTTCTTCACCTCGGTCCTGAAGAAGCTGGTCGCCTGATGTCTCCGACGCGCCCCACCCCGACCCACCACCTCGACACGGTCAAGCACGCCGCCGAGACCCCGGACACCCCCCTGCCCTGGGCCGAACTCGGCCTCAAGCAGGACGAGTACGAGCGGATCGTGGAGATCCTCGGCCGCCGCCCGACCGGCGCCGAGCTCGCCATGTACTCGGTGATGTGGTCCGAGCACTGCTCCTACAAGTCCAGCAAGGTCCACCTGCGGCAGTTCGGCGAGAAGGCCCCGGCCAGCGACGCGATGCTGGTCGGCATCGGCGAGAACGCCGGCGTGGTCGACGTCGGCCAGGGCTACGCGGTCACCTTCAAGGTCGAGTCGCACAACCACCCGTCGTACATCGAGCCCTACCAGGGCGCGGCCACCGGCGTCGGCGGCATCGTCCGCGACATCCTCGCGATGGGCGCCCGCCCGGTCGCCGTCATGGACCCGCTGCGCTTCGGCGCCGCCGACCACCCCGACACCCACCGGGTGCTGCCCGGCGTCGTCGCCGGCATCGGCGGCTACGGCAACTGCCTCGGCCTGCCCAACATCGGCGGCGAGGTCGTCTTCGACCCCTGCTACCAGGGCAACCCGCTGGTCAACGCGCTCTGCGTGGGCGTGATGCGGCACGAGGACATCCACCTCGCCAAGGCCACCGGCGCCGGCAACAAGGTCGTCCTGTACGGCGCCCGCACCGGCGGCGACGGCATCGGCGGCGTCTCCGTGCTCGCCTCCGAGACCTTCGACGGGGAGGGCAAGCCCGCCAAGCGCCCGGCCGTCCAGGTCGGCGACCCGTTCCAGGAGAAGCTGCTCATCGAGTGCACCCTGGAGCTCTTCGCCGAGGGCCTGGTCGCCGGCATCCAGGACCTCGGCGGCGCCGGGCTCTCCTGCGCCACCTCCGAGCTGGCCTCGGCCGGCTCGGGCGGCATGCGGATCGAGCTCGACGCGGTGCCGCTGCGCGACGCCTCGCTCTCCCCCGAGGAGATCCTGATGAGCGAGTCGCAGGAGCGGATGTGCGCGGTCGTCGCACCCGAGCACGAGGCCCGCTTCCTGGAGATCTGCGCCAAGTGGGACGTGATCGCCACCGTCATCGGCGAGGTCACCGACGGCGACCGTCTGGAGATCCACTGGCGCGGCGAGCAGATCGTGGACGTGCCGCCGCGCACCGTGGCCCACGAGGGCCCGGTCTACGAGCGCCCCTTCGCGCGCCCCGACTGGCAGGACGCGCTCCAGGCGGACGACGCGGGCGCCCTGCCGCGCCCCGCCGACGCGGCCGAACTCCGCGCCCAGGTGCTGGCGTTGGTGTCCTCTCCGAACCAGGCCGACAAGTCCTGGATCACCGACCAGTACGACCGGTACGTGCTGGGCAACACCGTGCTCGCCCAGCCCGAGGACGGCGGCATGATCCGGGTCGACGAGGAGACCAACCTCGGCGTCGCGATCGCCACCGACGGCAACGGGCGGTACGCCAAGCTCGACCCGTACGCGGGCGCCCAGCTCGCGCTTGTCGAGGCCTACCGCAACGTCGCCGCCACCGGCGCCCGGCCGCTGGCCGTCACCGACTGCCTCAACTTCGGCTCGCCCGAGGACCCGGCCGTCATGTGGCAGTTCGCGGAGGCCACCCGCGGCCTCGCCGACGCCTGCCAGACCCTGGGCACCCCGGTCACCGGCGGCAATGTCTCGCTCTACAACCAGACCGGCGAGACCGCCATCCACCCCACCCCGGTGGTCGGCGTGCTCGGCGTGATCGACGACGTGACCCGCCGCACGCCGATGGCGTTCCACGAGGCAGGCCAGCTGATCTACCTGCTCGGCGACACGGCCGAGGAGTTCGGCGGCTCGGCCTGGTCCCAGGTGGTCCACGACCACCTCGGCGGCCTGCCGCCGCGCGTCGACCTGGAGCGGGAGCGGCTGCTCGCGGAGATCCTGATCTCCGCCTCCCGCGACGGCATGATCGACGCGGCGCACGACCTCTCGGACGGCGGCCTCGTCCAGGCGGTCGTCGAGTCCTGCCTGCGTGGCGGCCGCGGTGCCCGGCTCGTCGTGCCGGACGGGCTCGACCCGTTCACCTTCCTCTTCTCCGAGTCCACGGCCCGCGCCGTCGTGGCGGTGCCGCGCAGCGAGGAGGTCCGGTTCACCGACATGTGCGTGGCCCGCTCCCAGCCGGCCACCCGCATCGGCGTGATCGACGGCGACGAGATCGAGCTCCAGGGCCAGTTCACCATCCCGCTGGCCGAGCTCCGCGAGGCCAACGAGCGGACGCTGCGGGCGCTCTTCGCCTGACGCCGGGCGCCACCGAGCGAGCGGCGGCGGCGTGCGTCGCCGCTCGTTTTGGTGAACTCCCCTGGATCCGCTAGTGTTTGGGGCACGCGGTCGGAAGCGGAACCGAAGGGTCCGATTCCTCGCCACGCGGGTGTAGTTCAGTAGCAGAACACCCCCTTTCCAAGGGGGAGGCGCAGTGTGCGATCCCTGTCACCCGCTCCAGAGCCTCGTTCCCCGCTCGACGTCTCGTCGGGCGGGGTTCTCGCGTTCCGGGGCCGGGCACGCGATAACCGGGTGACGTCGGCCGGCCCGGCGTCCTAGCCTGCCGGTCCATGACCGATCACGTGGATCACGTCGCACGTAACCGTCACTACTGGGACGAGACGGCGGCCGGCTACCACGGCCCCCTGGCCCGCGACCACTGGGCGCAGACCGAACCCCGCTGGGGCCTGTGGGGCACCCCCGAGTCCCAGGCCCGGATACTGCCCCCCGACCTGCCAGGCACCCGCGTCGTCGAGCTCGGCTGCGGCACCGCCTACGTCTCCGCCTGGCTGGCCCGCGCTGGCGCGCATCCGGTCGGCGTCGACGTCTCCGAGGCCCAGCTGGCCACCGCCCGCGCCATGCAGGCCGAGTTCGGCCTCGACTTCCCGCTCGTCCTCGGCAGCGCGGAGGAAGTCCCCTACCCGGACGACTCCTTCGACCTGGCCATCAGCGAGTTCGGCGCCTCCCTCTGGTGCGACCCGGACCGCTGGATCCCCGAGGCCGCCCGCCTGCTCCGCCCCGGCGGCCGGCTGGTCTTCTCGCGCTACGCGCCGCTCTACGCCCTGACCGTGTCACCCGAGGAGCGCCGCGCCACGGACACCCTGCACCGCCCGTACTTCGGCGGCCTCGGCCGCCTGGACTGGGGCGACCGCGTCGAGTTCGTCTCCTCCCACGGCGACATGCTGCGGACGCTGCGCGCCAGCGGCTTCACCGTCGACGACCTGATCGAGATCCAGGCCCCGGCCCCGGCACACCGCGAGTTCGACGAGGTCTCCTCGGAGTGGGCGCACCGCTGGCCGAGCGAGGAGATCTGGAAGACGACGCTGACGGGCTGAGCCGGCGATGCCGCGGCCCCCGCCCCTCACCGCAGGGTGATCACGTTGCCCGTGACCAGCCATGCCTCGTCCGACACCAGGAACGCGATGGTCCTCGCCACCTCCGCCGGCTCGGCGACGTGGAAGTGGGTGGGGCTCGACGCGACGAACGCGCGGACCTCGTCGGTGACCCAGCCGGTGTCGGTCACCGGCGGGTGCACCACGTTCGCGGTGATGCCGAGGTCGGCCAGCTCGGCGGCGGCCGACATCGTGTAGTCGGTCTGGGCGGCCTTGGCCGCGCCGTACGAGACCTCGCGCGGGAAGCCGAGCGCGCCGCCGGACGTCAGCCCGACGATCCGGCCCCAGCGCGCGCCGCGCGCCCGGTGGCGCCTGGCCAGCTCGCCGATCAGCAGCGCGGGGGCGCGGGCGTCCACGGCGAACTGCCGGGCCCAGGTCTCGGCCGACACCGGCCGCAGCTCCCGCCCGAACCGGTCGGTCGGCTCCGGCGTGAAGGTGTCCTGGACCCACCCCGAGGCGTTGTTGACCAGGATGTCGACCGGCCCCAGTCGCTCCTCCGCGACATCGAAGATCGCCGCCGGCGCCTCCGGGGCGCTCAGGTCGGCCTCGAACGCCGCCGCCCGCCCGCCGGCCCGGCGGATCTCCTCGGCCACCGCCGCGCCGTCGCCGGTGCCGGCCACCCGGAGGTAGGCGACGAGCACGGCGGCCCCGCGCGCCGCCAACTCCCGCGCCGTCGCGGCCCCGATCCCGTGGTTGGCGCCCGTCACGACGGCGACGTGCCCGCTGAGTGGTCCGTCCGACATGCGTCGTTCCTAGCACGCCCCGGCCTCGCCGCCCAGGGTGCCGCTTCCGCGATCACCGCCGTGGCTCGGGTCGTCGGCCGAAGGCCGCGCGGCCCGCCACGCCCGGTGCAGGCTCGTGAACCGGCCCTGCCGGGCGAGGAGCGCGGCGGGCGGGCCGTCCTCCACCACCCGTCCTTCGTCCACCACCAGGACCCGGTCCGCCAGGTGGACGGTCGTCAGGCGGTGGGCGACGACCAGGGCCGTGCGGCCCCGTAGCACGGTGCGCATCGCGTGGTGCGCGGCTCGTTCGGTGGGGAGGTCGAGGGAGGACGTCGCCTCGTCGAGGATCACGACGGCCGGTTCGGCGAGCAGGGCGCGGGTCAGGCCGATGAGCTGCCGCTGGCCCGCCGAGAGCCGGGTCCCGCGCGCGCGGACGTCCGTGTCGTAGCCGTCCGGCAGCGCGGCGATGACGTCGTGTACCCCGATGGTCCGCGCCGCGCGGACGATGGCCCCGGCATCCGCGTCCGGCCGGCCGATCGCGATGTTCTCGGCCACCGAACCGGAGAAGAGGAACGCGTCCTGCGGCACCATGACCACGGTGCGGCGCAGTTCGGCGGTGGCGAGGTGACGCAGGTCCGTGCCGTCGACGAGGACGCGGCCGGCCGTGGGGTCGTGGAGGCGGGCCAGCAGCTTGGCGAGCGTGGACTTGCCGGCGCCGGTCGGTCCGACCACGGCGACGGTCTGGCCGGCGGGGATGTGGAGGTCGATCCCGGAGAGCACCTCCCCACCGGCCGGGTAGGCGAAGGCCACGCCCTCGAAGGTCACCGAGCGGCCGGGGCGCTCGGCGGCGGGAGGCGGGAGAGGGATGGGGACGGCTGGTTCGGGGACGGTGGGCCGCTGGGCGAGCAGCGCGGCGATCTTCTCCAGGGAGGCGGCCGCCGACTGGTAGGCGTCGGCGACTCCGCCGAGCCTGAGGGGGTCGTCGTAGAGCTGCCGCAGGTAGAGGACGGCCGCGGCGAACACGCCCAACTCAAGGCCGCCGGAGACCACCCGGGAGGCACCCCACGTCACCAGGGCGGCGACGGCGAGGTTGGCGACCAGCCGCGACGAGGTGACATAGCGCGCCATCTCCAGGCCGGCGTCGCCGTTCGTCCGCCGGTGTGCCCCGTTGAGGGCGGCGAAGGCCGCGCCCTCGGACTCCTCCCGCCGGAACGCCTGGACGGTGCGGATGCCGCCCAGGGTCTCCGCGAGTCTCGCGACGACGGCCGCCATCGCGCTCGACCGGCCGCGGTAGACGCGTGTCGACCGCCGCCGGAACGACCGCATGGTCCAGGCGAGCGGCCCCAGGACGAGTACCGCGGCCAGGCCCAGCGGCCAGTCGAGGAACAGCAGCGCCGCCGTGATGTAGACGGTGGACACCGCGGCGGTGACGATCGTCGCCAGCGCTTCGTCGAGCAGGCCACGCAGCGCTTCGACGTCGGTGGTGATCCGGGACGTGAGGCGTCCCGAGGTGTAGCGCTCGTGGAAGTCCAGGCTCAGTCCCTGGGCGTGCCCGAACACGCGGACCCGCAGGTCGAGCAGCACGTCCTGGCCGACGCGGGCGGAGACCGTGACGAAGGCGTACCGCAGGACGCCGGAGGCCGACCCGCACAGCAGGTAGCCGATCGCCACGCCGGTCATCGGCCCGCGGTCGCCCGTTCGCCAGGCCGGCACCGCCTGGTCGATCGTGTACGCCACCAGCAGCGGGCCGGTCAGCGCCGCGCCCCGTTGCAGCAGCACCAGGGCGCCGGCCAGCCAGAGGCGGCGAGCCCGCGGGCGCAGCAGGGAAGCCAGCAGCGTCCTCGCCGCGCTCCCGGGGGCGGTCATCGGGCACCGCCCCCGTCGGTCGGGAACGCGCTCATCAGGGCGGCGTACTCCGCGCAGGTGCGCAGGAGTTCGTCGTGGGTCCCGACGGCGGTGATCCGGCCGCCGGACAGCAGGGCCACCCGGTCGGCGAGCGACACGGTGGACGGCCGGTGCGCGACGACCAGGGCCGTCGTGGTGGACAGGACCCTGCGCAGCGCCGCCTCGACGAGCGCCTCCGTGTGGATGTCCAGGGCGGAGAGCGGATCGTCCAGCACGAGCAGGCGGGGGCGGCCGACGACGGCACGGGCCAGCGCCAGCCGCTGACGCTGGCCGCCGGAGAGGCTCATGCCCTGCTCCCCGACGTGGGTCAGCGCACCGTCCGGGAGGGCCTGGACGAAGCCGTCGGCCTGGGCGACGCCCAGGGCCCTGGCGAGGTCCTCCGCGTCGGCGTGCTCGGCTCCCAGCAGGACGTTCTCGGCGACCGTCGTGGAGAAGAGCGTGGGCTCCTCGAAGGCGACGGAGACCTGACGCCGCAACTCCGCGCGCGTCAGCGCCGTGACATCCGTGCCGTCGAGCAGGATCCGGCCGCCGGTCGGCTCGTGCAGCCGGGGCACCAGGGCGACCAGGGTGCTCTTGCCGCTGCCGGTGGCACCCACCAGGGCCACGGTCTCGCCGGGCGCGATCCGCAGGCTGACGCCCCGCAGCACGGCCGGCTCGCCCGGCGGGGCGTCCGGGTAGCGGAACTCCACGCCCTCGAAGACCACGTCGGCCGCGCTCGTCCCGGCCGTCGGAGCCGTGCGGTGACGCGCTGGCGCGTCGTCGGCTGGGGCCGGCTCGTCCAGCACCTCGAAGTGGCGGTCGGCCGCGGTCGCCGCGTCGCTGCTCAGGGCCAGCAGCGATCCGGTCGACGCCACCACCGGGCGCAACTCCAGGGCGATGGCGAGGAAGGCCAGCAGGGTCCCGGCCGACAACTCGCCGTCCGCCACCCGCACCGCGCCCAGCACCAGCGCGGCCCCCAACGACGCGTTCGGCAGCAGCGCGACCAGTGCCGACAGGGCCGCCAGCAGGCGGGCCTTGGCCAGTTCGGTGCCGTGGATCAGGAGAGCGTGCCGCCGGAAGGCCCGGGTCAGGGCGCGGTGGTGACCGAAGCTCTTGACGACGCGGACGCCCAGCACCGACTCCCGCGCCATCGTCGTCAGTTCGCCGGTCTGCTCCCGCGCCTGGCGCGCCGCGAGGGCGAACCGCGTCTCGAGAAAGGAACACAGCGCCAGCAGCGGCAACACGGGGGCCAGCAGCACCAGGCCGAGCGACCACCGCTGGGCCAGCAGGAGCACGCAGCCGACCAGCAGCGTCACGCCGTTGACCACCAGGAACGGCAGCGCCACCGCCAGGAACCCGTGCAACGAGCCCAGGTCCGCGGTGCCTCGGGACACGAGCTGTCCCGACGACCAGCGGTCGTGAAAGGCGACGGGCAGACGCAGCAGGTGGTCGTGGAGCGTCTCCCGCATCGACGCCTCCACCGCGGCCAGCGGCCGCGCGGTCAGCCAACGCCGCACGCCGAAGATGCCGGCCTCGACGACACCCAGCAGCAGGAGGACTCCGCCGCCCAGCCACACCCCCGCCGCGTGCCCGTCGCTGACCGGACCGTCCACCATCCACTTCAGCACCAGCGGCATCAGCAGCGCGAGACAGGAGGCGACGACCGCCAGCGGTACCGCGAGGAACACCCGGCCCCGCACCGGCCGCACATACGGCCGCAGCCGCCACAGCGAACGCACCGTGGAGCGTCGGGGAGGGCCAGGGAGCAAGGTCACCACCAGGGCAGGCGTCAGCCGAGGAGGGTAGCGACGCCCGGCACGGCGGTCATCCGCTTTTCGTGCTGACCACCACACCGCCCCGTCTCGCCGCGCCGTGGGTCGCCGCCCGGCAGGGACGGCTCGGCTAGGGCCTGTCTTCCGGATCTTCGTGGGCTCGCGACGGCTGGCATCCCGTCTGGCTGCGTTGCCGAATCGCGCGAGTACGGCCAAGTACGAGCTGCGATCCGGCGCCTTGCCAGGCGGGCGCCATCCGCCGCTCGCTGATCCACGAAGATCCAAAAGACAGGCCCTAGGTGTTCTGTCTCGGGAGGTTGTGGACGGTGATGGAGGTCTCGGCTGTGGGTTCTTGAATGGGTGAGGGCCTTCCGGGTTCGGTGTGGATTGCGACGTCTCCACCGACCTTGAGAAGGCCCTCATGCAC
>NZ_JAVREM010000089.1:0-21565 GCF_031845425.1 Streptomyces millisiae | reverse complement strand
CTAACCGTCAACCATCACCTGGAACCGTCAAGCATCGAGCGAGACACCGTCAAGCATGTCCCAGGACCGAACTGTCAAGCATCTCTCCGGACCTCACAAGCGGGGACGACTCAATGGCCGTTGACACTCGTGTCCCTGCGTCTCCATCGTTAAAGCCTCCCCACATCGGAGCCTTCGCGCGCAGACAGGGTAGAAGGAATTCGGCCGGGAAACAGGAACTTGACCGCAAAGGGCCCTTGTGGACGGCATAGTTCTCGCGTGACCACATCAGAGCGTCTCGACATGCCTGCCCGTCGCCGCCGTCACGCTCGGCTGATCGCCACCCTCACCCAGTTGATCGGTGACTGCGCGGCCGCTGCTGGTGAGGTGTACGGGCCGATCGCCGACGCCCCGCCTGAGCAGGCCGGCGTGGCCGTGAGCCGTCGGGCCATCGCGGAACTCAGTGTGTCCGCAAGCATTCGACTGGACGACGCCCGGGCAGAGGACGCCACACGCTGGCCCACCGTCGTCGCGCAAGAAGAGGCGGATAGCCGGCGGACCTTCGCAGCGCGGTGCGTCACCGCTGAACTCGAACAGGTACTGAACGACGTGGGGTTCGGCGCCGGCGACCACCCTCAGCCGTTGGACGCCGAGGCGCTGGTGACGGCGCCGCAGTCAGCCGCCATGAGGCGAGCGGGAGTTGGCGGTGACTTCCTCGTGGCGTTGCTGGAGGACCCCGAGCAGGCAGTCATCTGGGTACGTGGGGTAGCGGCCTCGGGAGAGTTCACCGTCGATCAAATCCTCGACGAGGCGGTCGACACCGCCATGCTGTCCGGGTTGATCTCGTTGCGCAAGGCGCAGTCCGAGGCCGATCCGAGCACTGCGGCCGAAGGATGTCTGGCCGCGAGCCGGCACTTCGCGCTGGCGGTCTCCGTCGCCTCCGCCGACCTGGAAGAGGCCATGTCTTGACCTCGGCGCTGACCTCGGGCAGCGGCAGCTCCCCGGTTGCGCATCATCGTTGGGCCGCTCGGTTTCAGGAAGCCGTCTGGTCGGCGGGATACTTCGGTCATGTACGCCACGGAGATCTCAGCCACCATCCGAGCTCGGCACGCTTCTGGGGCTCGGCACGACTTCACGGCCGTGTTGGTCATGAAGTCCGCCGCGCCGCGGCCGGACAACAGGGCCCCCGTGGCGGTGGAGACCATCGAGAAGTGGGCGGAGAACGAGCTCACGAACCGCACTCTCACGGAGGTGCTGGGGGCCTCGCCATCCGCCGAACGCGTCGCCCGGTGGGTCTACGAGTCCTGGGCCGGGCAGATTCCGGACCTGGCGGAGACCCGGATCTCCCCGGAGCCGGGCACCTGGGCCATCTATCGCCCTGAACCGGAGTGATGGCCAGCGGGCGGCGACGGTTCCTCGGCAGAGGGTGTGCGGCCCCGGGGTAGCGCGTGAGAGAACGCGCCTGATGACGAGAGAGACGTCATCTGGGCGTTCGATGCGTGGAGTTCCTGGGCGTTGCTCGCGTTGCTGGGGTCGCACCGCCGGCTGACGACTCGCCGGCGGGATTCTCTCTGCCTGGCCCGACACCGCCGTCAGCTGTCGTCGTTAGACGGCTCGTGACGACACCACACGACAGTGCTGCGGGACGACAGCTCCCGCAGCCGTTGCGCAGCAACCAACGCGTTCTCGTCAGTCCCGAAGATGCGCAAAAGGCCCTCGCGGGTGCGCTCGCGCTGGGCATGGGATTCCGGCTGGAGAACGTGACCATCCCTGGTCCGCGCGATGGCGACGAGTCCGAGGTCACCATCTGGGTGGCGACCATGGACGACTCGATCCCGAGTTGGGAGAACTGGACCCGGAACTGGAACGCCCCCTCCACCGAAGCGCCCCCGAACCCTGCGCGCGCGACGCGTGCCGTCCGGCAAGAGGAGAGTGCGAATCCTCGGGAACGCGCGCTTCAGCTGATCCGTGATGCAGGCGTGACGGGAACCGGGGCATCAGCTCTGTCCGCGCAGCTGCGTGCCGAGGGCTACTCCACGTGCCGGCAAACGGTCCAGCAGTGGCTCGGCGAATGGGCCATCACCGGCCAGGTCCTCCGACGCGACCAACACCCGGTGGCGTACGTGCACCCCAAGGCTTCGCTACCCGTGGTGCCGGCCCAGCAGCCTGTGAGGCGCCGGGCTGGAGGAAACTGACCGGCGATCATCCACGAGGGGCCGAGGTTTACGATCTCCATCGCATGCCATGTGACGTAGCGATCCACGCGCTGTCCGCTTCGTGCTCACCGAGCACCACCAGCAGCCTCGCCCCCGGCGTGATGCTGATCGCTCAGCCTCGCCGAGGGCCACGGGCGGTGACGAGGAGCATGACCAGTTGGGCTGCCGCAGTGTCCAAGCCCATGCGGTGGGCTGCCGACTGGTCATCGCTGGAGACCATCATTCCGGCCGGCCGGTGCGCGCTCTGGCAAGCTTCTTCGGACCTTGCCGCCGCCGCGGCCAGGCTGACACGCTGGACCATCGAGATCAACGCGTCATGACGACCCAGCGGTTGCCGTGACGCACGACGTGGGGGCATGGCACGGCATGCTGATTGAACGGGCGGACGAGCGAGACCTGACCAAGGCGCTCATGAAGGATGCGGCGCTGTGGTCGCAGGACGCCCTCACCTCAGCACGTGGCAGCGTGGTGCACGACGCCGAACGAACCGCGCGCCTTCTGGCGGCCTGGGCGCAAGTCATCGCGGCCGGCACCAAGACCGTCACTCCTCTGTTCGCGGACACCCACGAGTCCTGGGCGAGACTCGGGGCAGACCTGGCCACGGCCGCCGACCAGGGCCTGGTGGGCCTGCTGGAGAAGGCAGCCCGCCGATGCGCCACCGACCTTGAGCCGCAGGATCGGGCCAAGGTTCTCGCCCGCCTCGCTACCGGCGTATCTCCTTTGATCCGGCTGGCCGGAGGGCTGGATGACCTGTTGGAGGCCGCAGCGCTCCACCGCGCGTGCGTGGCGGGAGTGGAAGCCGGGTGGCTGGCCGCTGCCACCTGGATCGTGTGCGCGCTGAGTGAGAACGCCCAGAACGCCAGGGTCTCAACGCTCGCCGCGGACCGAGTCGGTCACCTCATCGACGCGGGGCGCGGGGCAGACCTGTGGCACACCTGGTCACGGGTCGCTGCCTCCATGATGTCCACCGCGTTCCTGAAGGAGATGGCGCCCCAGGACGTCGGCCTCCGGGGGTATCCTGCCGGGCTGTGGCAGCGTGCTGTTGAGGCGGTTCACGCCAGCGACGACCGCCAGATCGAGGACGCGCTCGCCGAGTTCCGCGCCCAGCAGCGCGACATCCAGAGCACGCTCTGCTTCGAGCTCGCCATGGCGATCGCCGCCCACCGCGCCCTGCCCTCCTCCCGTGAGGCGCGCCGTGCCGCCGGCGGCGAGAGGGATTCGCAGGATGAGGCTCTGCGCAGCGCCGTCGGTGACGTGTTGGGCAAGCTGCCCGACGACGTCGTTGAACGTACCGGTCGTATGCATGCCCTCTCCCGCCGCGCGGTCCTCGCCTATATCGACGCAGATCGCGAGACGCTGGCCGCGGTGGTCGACCGGGTCGCGACGTGGGATGACGATCCCGGCCGTCGCCCGTACTCCTTGCCACGCTTCCGGTTCGCCGCCCGACAGGCCCTCTCCCTGGGCAACGACCTCCTGCGCCTGGCGGAGGAGTCCGGAGTGCACATCACGAACCCTGAAGCCGCGGACCTTGCCGCTCCGCTGGTCGACCGCCACGCTCCGCACGAGCTCCAGCAGGGCGCGCAGCAACTGCTCGCTGCGGTGAAGACGGCCGGCAAGGAGGGAGTCGACTTCGACCAAGACGCCGCCGAGAGCTCTGCTGGGCTGGTGGCGTTCGCGGCCTTGGCGGCGGGAGTGACGCAACACCCTCGTCTCCGTCTGGCTCGGGAGCGGGTGCGTCTCAACCTGATCAAGGAAATTCGAGAGAGCGAGGCCAAGGCGCTCCGGATTCCCGACCGCGAGATGGTCACCGAGGTGAGCGATGTTGAAGCGCTCGCCTTCCTCGAGGACCTTTACGGCCCCGACCTCCCGCTTCCCCGCGACCCGCATGAACGGGCAGTCTGGGAGCACGACATCGTCGCCATCATCCAGCAGCACCTCCTAGAGTGGCCCGCGGACGCCACTAGCCCGCAGCAGCGGCGAACGCTCGATATCCGCATCAAGAACGTACTCCGCGCAGCCGCGGGGACGCTTCAGCGCACCCCGCCGGACCGCAGCGCCGTAGTGCGCAAGCAGCCGAAGAAATCCTCGAAGCGGAAGCGGAAGGGCAAGTAGCCACGGATTAACTGCTGTTCGTCACGGCGACCAGGGGCCTGGGATGTTCGGGGCGAAGGCCCGACGGCTGATCGTCCAATACGTGGACGGGTTGAGCGTTGATCTGGAGGGGTTCGCCGGTGCGTCCCAGGGAGTGTAGGCGTTCCTGAGTATCGACGACGCACTGGAGGGAACGGGACGAAGGCCGCGTCGCCCATCTGAATATGGACAGACTTCAGGTGGTTGCGGCCCGCCCCAGGCACGAGACGTGCTCGCCCTCGGGGAAGTCACGTGGGGTGCTGTCACGGGCCAGGGCGTCGCTCAGCGCGTCCTTGCGGATAACGCTCGTGGGCCGCCAGCGCGCTGCGGCGATCGTCGCGAAGCCCGTGTGCTCCGTCAGCGTCCCGACCGCGCCCAACAGAGCGCGAGGCGCCCTCCGCATCCCCGCGGGATGGCCTCCCTGCGCACGCGCACTACCTTGGGACAGCACCGGGCACCTCCCCGAACGGGGTCACCCGCAACGGGACCGGTCCCTCCTTCGGGGGAGGTACCTGTGTCGTCCCCACCCTCCACAACTCTCCCGGCTCCGTGGGCAGGGCACCGACGAACGGCCGCTTCCTCCCGTCGGAGGCCCACGGCAGCCGCTCCCGCATCGCCTTCACGCCCCACAGGTCGGGAAACAGCCGCCCGCTGAACTCAACGTGGCCCTGCCCCACGGCTGCTGCGCACCCCATCGACTCGAAGCTGAGGGAAGGCACTACCAGGACCGGCCAAGACCCGTCAGCCGATCGCTCCCCCCATGCTTCCACCGCGCACTCGCTCGTCACGGTCACGTCCCCCATGGCATCGGAGATCGCGATCGCCCGGGTCAGCCATGGCCCCCCGCATCGGATGTCCACCTCCAGCCGCTCCCATTCATCGGGATGTCCGTCCGGAAGGCTGACGTGAAACCTCGACCGC
Source organism: Streptomyces millisiae (assembly GCF_031845425.1). Classification (NCBI taxonomy): domain Bacteria; kingdom Bacillati; phylum Actinomycetota; class Actinomycetes; order Kitasatosporales; family Streptomycetaceae; genus Streptomyces; species Streptomyces millisiae. The sequence continues at coordinate 16,319 of NZ_JAVREM010000089.1, read as the reverse complement.
ACGCCTTCAGCCGTCTCATGGTGCGTCGTGAGACGGACCTCCGAACCGGCGAGCACGAAATCCCCAATGGGGGTGCGGAACCGTTCGTCGTCTATGGACGTGACCCGCAGCGTTGTCGCACTGAATGCCAAGGGGCTCATGGGCAAAGCATGTCAGAAGACGCGACGGTTCAATGCCTGCAATAGGAATAGGAGATCAGGCCCCGCTGATCCGGACCGCATCTGCCAAGTTCCGCTGGCATAGCACCAGCCGACGGTCCGTGCCCTCCTGCGTCAGGCGCGCGGTGTACAGGCCGGCACGACTGCCGAGCGAGACCCTTCCGAGTTGGGTCAGGAGTTCCGGGTCGCATGGCAGCAGCATCTGTTCGGCTTGGGTCGCGTCAGGGTCCAGCGAAACGAGGTCGAGACGCTCGCCGGTCCATCGAGCCCACATGCCGAACGTGGGCCAGGCTAGGGCGGGGTTCAACGCGGGGTGGAATGTCGTGTTCCGTGCCGGTCCTTGGCGCCGGGGTGCGGTCTCGTCGCTGCTTGCTACGACGCGTTCGGCGTTCGGCCGAGCCAGAAGGCGGCGACGGACGGCCGGTCGATTCCTGCGGTCGAGCCGTCGTGGGGAAACAACTCGGTTGGGGCGATGTAGCCGTCGCCCGGGTCGAGGCGGATACGTAGGCAGCGCAGCGGGTGTCCTGCGGCAACGTACTGGCGGGTGTCCTCGGTGTGCGGGTAGTGCCGCTCTGGAGCGTTGTGAATCACGCGGCAGATCTGCTGGACGTCGTGGTCGCCGACGAGCAGGTATCGCGGGCCTGGACCGAGGTTGAGGCAGAGCCGTCGTCGGCCCTGGTGGCGGCGGTGGTACGGCAGCCGGTCGAAGTTGTCGACGTGCAGGCCGATCCGGCGGCCGGTGGCGGAGTCCTCGGTGGTGGTGACCCAGTTGCCGGGGCTGGCGGCGCAGCCCAGGAGCTTGGTGGGCCAGCGGCCGTCGAGGGCGTCGAGGCGGGCGGCGGCTTCGAGGCGGCCCTTCCAGGCCGTCGTGGTCGAATTCCGGCAGCTGACGGTGGACGAGCTCGATGCGGACGCTATCCGGCGCCGCGTCGTCGGCCTGGTACTGCTTGGCCTCCTTCACCGCAGGGCGGACCATTCGTCGCCGGGGACGACGGCTCCGTGGTCGTAGCCGGGCTCGCTGCCGGATCGCCGTATCGGTGCGGTGTCGCATTGGTCACGTATGTCGTCGAACGTGTCGAACACGAGTCGCGGGCCCATGGCGGTGCTTCCCTGGGACGGGTGCGAGGGCTACTTGTCGTCGAGGTCTTCGCCGAAGGTGACGTCCAGCTCGGCGGCGAGGGCTTCCGCCAGCTGGAGCATCTGGGCTTGGTCGACGATGACCTGCTTGAGCGAGGAGAGGCCGCGGAGCTGGGAGAGGGTGTTGCCCCGTAGGTCCAGGCCTCGGTACTTCCCGCCGTCGAACTCGGTCAGACGTAGATCGCAGTCGTCGATCAGGGTGCTGGTCAGGTCGGCGGCGGCGAAGGTGGTCTCGCGCAGCGAGGACTTGGAGAAGATCACGGGGCCGGCGGCCCGGACGCGGGTGAGGGTGCTGTAGTCGAGCTTGCAGTTCTCGAACAGCACGTTGTCGAGCGTGACGTCTTCGAGTGTGGCGCCCATGAGCTTGCAGTCGCGGAAGACGGATCGGGAGATCTTGCTGTCGGTCCACTGCAGGGAGGCCAGGTCGCAGCTGATGAACTCCACGGAGTCGACGCGGAGCTTCTCCAGGCGGGTGCGCTGGGCCTTGAGGCCGGTGATCCGGCCGTCGAGCATGTGGGTGTCAGCGAGGTCGAGGTCGCGCAGATCGGCGTCGGCGTACTGGAACTCGGCCAGCCGGCCTCGTCCGCCCTCAAGCGAGGTGACGTTGGAGAGGTAGAGGCCCGGCTCGTTGAAGGCGGGGAGGGTGACGCTCGTCCGGCGGATCGTGCGGGTGTCCATCAGAAGCCTTTCAGCGCGGTGACTCGTCTCGGGGTGCTGCCGCCCCCGGAGGGGCGGCAGCACCGAGCGGTTACTTCTTGTTCCAGTTGTCCCAGGTCGGACGGTTGTCGAAGGGGGCCGGGTTGTTCTTCGCCCAGTTGTCCCACGTGGGCCGGTTGTCCCACGGTGTTCCAACAATCAACGGGGCCGGGTCGTCGTGCAGGGCTATCAACTCCATCACGACGGGGGCGTCGGATGTGGCGAGTCGGTCCAGAAGCGTCATGCAGCTGACTCCTTCGTTGCGAGAGTGGACAGGGCCGTGACCAGGGCCTGCCGGGAGACCCGGCAGTAGTTGGTCTCGGTGGACTTCAGGCTGTCGTTCTCGAAGTAGCGGTTGGCGGCCTGCGCTCCGCGGCAGAAGTCGAAGAACTCGCACTCGGCCTCGCAGCGGTCCAGGCCGGTAAGGAAGTCGCGTACGTAGCGGAGGCGGTGGGCATCGCGGAGGATCTCGGTCAGGGGCCGTTCGAGGATGTTGCCGGCCGCGAAGTCGTCGTACTCGGGAGCTGTCGTGTCCGCGAGTTCCGGGGAGAGCAGGACCACGTCGCCCTTCCACGAGACGGTCGGAATCGGGTCCAGGAGGCGCCGGGACCAGTCGGCTCTGTGTCCGGATCGGATCAGCCGGAGATAGTCGGCAAGGCGGGCGACTTCGCGTACCTCCGGGGCATCGGGGTGCTGCCCAGACCAGGTGAGGACGCGGCGCCAGAAGTCCTCGGCCTGTTCCGCGCTGGGCGGCTCCCGGTCGGTGTTGACCCCTTCGATCTCCTCGATGTTGAAGCCCACCGAGCGTGCACCCAGGGAGCCCAGGAACTCCAGCAGCTCCTCCGGCATCGCGATGCCCAGGGTGCCGACCACGGAGATGACCGAGAAGGGGACGCCGTGCTCGCGCAGAGTCGTGATGCCGCGAAGGATGCGGTCGAAGGCGGACTTGCCCCGAAGATCGACGCGCTCGGCGTTCAACTTGGCCGGCCCGTCGATGCTCACCCCGACACGGACGTCGTGCTCGGCCAACAGTTCGCACCATGTGTCGGTGATCAACGTTGTGTTGGTCTGCACGTAGTGATGGATGCGGGCCGCGTGGCGCAGTTCTTCGAACGGTGCCAGCAGGGCCCGGAAGTTCTGCTGGCCGACGGCGAATGGCTCCCCGCCGTGCCAGACGATGCCGATCGGCTGGCCGCTGTCGTCGAGCTGGCCCACCGCCCGCGCCAGGGCCGCGGCGACCTTTGGGGACATCTGATGCTTGAGCTTGCGAAAGGGCAGGTAGCAGTACCGGCAGTCCAGGTTGCACCAGGTCGTGGGCTGTACCACTACGGTCTGCGGGGCTGCGAACCGCCGCTGGTATTGGGTGCGCCACGGGGACGGGCGAGAGTGCATCGGTGTCCTCTCCACGACGGACAAGGGCGGCTCGACCGTGGGCCAGAGGCCGCGGGCCGGGATGCCACCACCATCCATCCCGTCGTGACGTGCACGCGATGACATCGCGTTGTCATCGCTGCTGACATGTCATCCACTCGGCGATGACAGCACACCGAAGCCACCTGATCTGTATAGGAGTTCGGACGGATGCGGGGTGGTCTATCGTGGCGGGCGTGCCTCGCTCGATTCTGATCCATGACGGCCAGACCTCCCGTGACGTCGGTCTCGTGTACTGCTGCTCGGGCTACCTCGTCGAGGATGGCAAGGTGCTGCTCGTGCACCACAACCGCTTCGACAAGTGGGTCCCGCCCGGGGGCCACATCGAGCCCGGCGAGTCCTTCGCGGGCACCGCGGTGCGCGAGTTCAAGGAGGAGACGGGCCTGGTGGTCGAGGCGATCTCGAGCCAGCCGGCCATCCATCCCGCCGACCATAACGCCACCCCCGAGCCGGTGCCGTTCTACGTGGACATCGAGCGCGAGGGCTTCGCCACTCCGGCGCTGGTCCAGTTCTTCTACGTCCGGCGGCAGCCCGGCACCCGTGGGCAGGCCGTCGAAGCGGAGTTCGCTGAGGTCCACGGAGCACAGTGGTTCGGCCTGGAGGACTTCGACGCCCTTAAGACCTTCGACCAGGTGCGCTCGCTGGCCCGGTTCGCCCTGCTGAACTACCCGGTGGCTGAGGAACGCGCCCGGCCGTAGCCAGCTGTGCCGAGGCGCGGCCCCGTTGTACGAGGCGGCGGGCTATCGCTCCAGGTAGGCGGCCAGCAGGAGTTCGGACTCCGCAGAGAGCGTCGCGACACGGATCTGCTCGCCGTCCTGGTAGGTGAGGCTGCCGGACACCTCACCAACGGCCGGGTGGTAGTCGCTGCGGGTCAGCGAGGCCAGGACGGCGGTGCGCAGGCCCTCACGAAGCGCGAGCGAGAGCCCGAGCGGTATGGCGAGGTCAACGGCAGGGTCCGCGAGCGCGGCGCCGACGAGCGCACGGGTCTGCTGCACCGTCATCAGCTTCGGTTGTCCGCTCATGGTCTCTACTATCCTCCGTCCCCCGCAGGACGCTGCCCCGCGAGGCGATATCCGCCGAGCTCATCGACCGTCGCGGCCAGGAGGAGGCGGGCCGGGGCGCCGCCGAAGGCTGTGGATACCGCCTGGTTCAGCCGTTGAACGTACTTGGGCACCGAGGAGGGTGCGACGTACAGCGTCGCCGCGATCCGCTCGGTCGTCAGCCCGTTCGCGGGGGCGTCGAAGATGGCCTTCACCAGGTCGAACAGACGCGCCGTCAACTCGCAGACCGTCGTGCCCTCGCTGCCGCGGGCACTGATGCGCACCGTACGGCCGGGGCCGAGCTCGACCTGCTCGATGACCACTGCGGCTGAAGACTCGCTCCCGTCCTCAGCACCGCTGTCGGACAGGCTTACCCGAGCCAGGCGCTGTACCGCTTCCTCGTAGGCTGACACTGTGTAGTACGCGGCCCGGATGGTCGCGCGTTTGCCCGAGGCCCCGGGCTCGTTCCACAGTCGGGCGGTCGGGTCCCACAGGTCGTTCATCAACGTCCACGCCTTGGCGAGCCGGGGATCGCGCGGATTGGCGCCGGCCCGAACAGCGGCCTGGGTGCACAGCGCGTAGGCCATGTGCTCCCAGGCCGTGCCCTGCACGTCCTTGTCGTCCTCGACGAAGGTCTCCCAGCGGTGGTGGTTGTGCAGCAGCCACTTGCCGGCCTCGACGACTGCCTCGGACAGCCGCTTGTGCTGCACGGGGCCGTGCACGCCGCCCGCTTCCCGCGGGTCGTCGCGGTATGCGGGATCGCCACCCGGCCCGGTGCCGGAGGCGACGGCCGACAGCGCGAGCAGACACAGCGCGGTCTTGCTCGGGCTCGGATCGGTGTCCACGTAGGTGCGCCACCCCCAGGCCCCACTCGGGCGCCGGTGGTACAGCAGGCCGTGCACACCGTGGTTGATCAGCAGTTCGACCCGATCCAGCAAATCGCTGGTCTCCGCCCCGCCCGGCAGGACCAGCCCCGGGCCGAGGTCGTGGAGCGCGTCGCGTAGTTCGGCGAGCCCGTGCACCGCCAGGGCGGTCTGGTGCAGCGAGGTGTCGTCGAGCCCGAGAACCTCGGGCCAGCCGTGATCGACCTGGTGGTCCTCCAGCCAGCCGACGCACCAGGCCGCGGTCTCCGCGACGCCGTGGTGGTGAAAGAAGCGCGGGTGCGAGAGAAGCCCGACCAGACCAAAGGCGATGAACCGGGTGTGTTCGCCGCGGCCACCCTTGTGGCGGGGCCGGCAGTGGTCCGCGATGGCGCCGGTGAGGAAGTCGAGCGCGCGCCGGACCGGCTGGCCGCCGACGCCGGCGGCTCGCAGGATCGGCAGGACCTCGCTGGTGTTGACGATCGACGAGACCGAGGTCAGGGTCAGACCCCACCCGCCGTCGTAGCCCTGATTGTCCAGCAGGGTCCGGGCTGCCTCTCCCGCTCTGGTCTCGAATGCCGCGAGTCCCGCTTGCGCACTCTTCATGATTCGCCTCCGCCGGCCCCAGACGCCCGGTCGGACCGTACCCAACTCACCTGATCTCAAAGCGCGTTCAGTGCTCGGCGGCTACGGTGCGTGGGCATGAAACCGTTCGTGTTCCAGCACGCCCAGGACGTGTGGCCCGAGGGCGAAACCCTGCTCCACGTGTACCTCACCCCACACGATCAAGATCGAGAGCTGGCCGCGCTCGTCGCCCGCGCACGAGCAGTCCTGCAGGACTTCCCGATCACCTGCGTCGAGGACCGCTGGCTGCACATCACTGTCGACCAGATCACCGATCGCGTGGGCCGAGCCATCCCGCCGGCCGAACGCCAGACCCTCGTGGACGAGCTGACGAAGCGGCTCGCGGACATCGAGCCGTTCGACGTCATGATCGGCTCGCTCATGTCGTACGCGACCGGGGTGATCGCCGACGTCCATCCCGACGGGCCCCTCGACACCCTCCACACCACCGTCCGCGCCGCAATCCAGGCGGTGCGCGGGCCCCACGCGACGGGCTACCCCACCAAGGTCCCGCACCTCACCCTCGGATACGCGGCCGAGGAATGCGACTCCGACCAGATCCAAAGGAAGCTCCGCAACGGCGTACGCCCAGGGCACGCCCCAATTCGGGTAGACGCAGTTCACCTCGTGGACGTCACGGCCGACGCCGCGGCCAAGACGATCACTTGGGACCACGTCGCGTCGATCGCGCTCGGCGCGGGTTACTGAAGGGCGCTGTTCAGGACGCCGGTCGGTTGCGCACTGGGCGTGCAGCGACATCGGCCGCGTACGCCGCCCAGTCCCCGTTACTAGCCTGCCTGCCACTGCACGGCCACCGAACGGTGGATGCCCAGCATCCGCGCCAGGATCGCCGCCGGAACTCAGAGGCCAGGGTGAACAGTGCCGTGGCACGGTCGTGTCGCGGGCTGACGCCCACCGCCCGGAGCCGAATGACGAGTTGGTCACCGCTGAGCGGCTGCCCCGGCAGCCGCCCCGCACCGCGGAGATGACGCGTAAGGTCGCCGGAGCCCTGGAGATGGAGCCGCAACCAGCCCGCGCGTGACGGGCGCAGGTCACCGTCGCCTTGGCTCTTACGACGCATTCCCTCGACCGCACCTATGGCCCGGCCCTCCCTGGGAGAGGGAGGGCCGGGCCACGGTCGTGCCAGGTCACGAGGCGATGGCGACCTCCAACTGGGCGGCAAGGTCGGGGTCGGGGCGTGGGACGTCGCCGAAGTAGGGGTCGTGGTCGACGTCCAGGCGGTTGATGGCCGCGGTGAGGTCGCGCCAGGGGCGGGTGGCCCGGGTGGCGCGGGGGGCGGGATGGTCCAGGCTCAGGGAAGAGACCGTGCGCAGGAGCATGGACTCGGCGGTGGTGTAGCCCTGCTCGAAGAGGGTTGGTTCCTCCCAGGCGTAGAAGGTGCGCAGGGGGTGGGTGGGGAGGTGGTCGAGGACTTCGAGGGCGGTGGCTTCGTGGGCCCAGTGATGGGCGTCGCGCATCTCGCCTCGTTGCATGTGGAGGAGGTAGAGGCACAGGGCGGCGGTGGATTTGCCGGCTCCGGCGCTGAACTGCCACCAGAACTGGGCGCCTTCGTGGCGGTCGGCGAGGTGGAGGAGGCAGGCGAAGATGAGGGCGCCGTCGGGTTCGATGCGGGTGGAGTTGACCAGGCCGGCGATGTCGGCGGCGGCGTGGGAGGTGCGGATGACCAGGCCGGCGAGCTCGGTGAGGTCGTGGGCGGCTTGCTCCTGGAGGGCGATGGGGGGTGGGGGGAAGCGGCTGTCCGGTTCGTTGTGGCCGGGGGTGTGGTGGAGGAGGAACCGGTGGGCGTAGGAGTCACGGTTGAGGGCTTCCTGCCACAGGGTGTCGGCGATGTCCTCCTCGATCTGCCGGCGGGAGGCGACGATCTCGGGATCGTCCTCGGGCGGCGTCCCGGTGGGGGCCGTGGGCACGGCCGCGTTGCGGAGGTAGTCGTCGATGCTGGGGCGGAATCTCATGTCTATGCATCCTCGTCGTCGGTGTACGGATTGAAGGCCAGGTCGAGGTCGCGGGCGATCTTGGCTTTGGCCATCCGTCGGTGGGAGCGCACGGTGGGCAGGGAGATGCCCATGATGTCGGCGACCCGGCGGGGTGGGAGTTCGAGGACGTACTGCAGGACGATCACGTCGTACGGGCGCTCCGGGAGCCGGGCGATCGCGGCGTAGAGACCAAGCTGCGATTCCAGGACGGCGAACCGTTCTCGGTAGGAGTCCAGGATGGCGCGGTGGAAGGCCGCGGTCTCGGTTAAGGCGGGCTCGCCACCGCGGGTGTCGAGCTCTTGCTGGATGGCGATCTTGAGGATGGCCCAGGCGGTGGCCTCGGGCGATGCTTCCCTCATCAGCCTGGCCCAGTTGACGGCCAAGTCCATCATCACGCGGTGGACCACGCGCTTGGCGACCTCGTCGTCGCCGATCAGGAGCTCGGCGTAGCTCTTGTAAATCTTGTAGTACTGCTGGTGGAAGGCCCAGAAGGCGGGAGGGAGACGGCGGGTCAGCTCTCTGACCGCGCGGTCGGCTCCCGGGGGCATATCAGGGATGTCGCTCACTCCTGATCACCGTCCTCGCCTCGCAGCGACACGGCGGTCGGAGACGCCGGCGGTGAGGGATGGCGGTGGTGACGTTCGGCCATGGCCGCAACGCCGACGCGCACGCCCGCCCCCAGCAGCCATCGGAACAGAGTCAGCACGTCGGGGCCGAACACACGCAGCCCAAGGAGCAGCGTCAAGACGCTGATCGCGTCCATGTGGCTCAACGAGTCGAGTCCTTTGAGACGAAGGGCAGCCGATCCAAGAGCACCCCCATCTCCGGACCACGCTGAAGAGCGTCGTCGCTCTCAGCCACCAGCAAACCGCAACGCGTTGCCGAACGTTGATGCCCCCTCGCACTTTTTTCGGAACTCAAGATTCCGCACCACGGCATATGCCGTGACGCCAGGGCCGCGTGAGACGTCATCACGACTCGAACCGCTCGCCCACCTGCGAGAATGTCGCCTTCGGATGCCGCGCGCCATCCCGCCAGCTTTTACGTCCGTATGGGCATATCCCCAGTCGATCACCTAGAAGTGGCACACGTCACATGAGCGTCCAGTGTCACGCCCGTGCCGTTTTCGACGGGCGGTGTCCGCCGGCGACCAGCGGCCCCTCCCATGTCCATGGGGGCTTCGAGGCTCGGTCACGCCTCCCGCGTGTAGACCCGTGCGAGTCCGCGGTGCGACCGAAGCACACGTCGGCCACCGCCGTCATCCGGAGCGTCGGGCAGGTGATCACGGCGGGCTCAGCCCGGCCCGCGACGGGCAACAGCAACGCGCTGTCCCAGCACGGCCATGAGGCCGCCGGCGCGCGCGACACGGCCCTCCCCGACGGTGTCGTACACGACCACACACTCGGCACGGCCGCCGTCTCCAATCCGAGGTAGCCGCACGGTTGATGAGCGAGGATTCGGATCCGTCACCTGCTCACCCAGGGCTGGTCGCTCCGGGACGCCGCATCACGCCGTGGGTTGCTCCGCGCCGGCGAGGTGAGAGGGCAGGACGCGGCGCAGCCACGCCGGGTCTGCTTGCACAGTCCGCAGCCGGGCCAGCGTGTCTCGATTGGAATAGCTCTTGTAGTTGGTGCGGAAACGGAGCTGAAGTTCTCCCGGTACCTGTTCGCGGTGGGAAAGTTCGATCGTGCACTGCTGGTCGTACTTGGGGTCGAGCCACGGTGCGCCGCAGTCGCAGTGGTGCTTATCCACTGTGAGGGGAAGTCCCCAGCGTGGATCGGTGAGATGGGCGATGAAGGTGTCGTGGGGCATCGGGACGCCGTATTCGTGGCGTAGTTCGAACCTCCACTCGTCGACCGTCAGCCAGTAGCGGGTGCAGTAGGCGGTGCTGACGGTGTGGAGGAGACCGACGCGACGCAGCAGCCCACTGGGGAGCCATGCGGCTTCGTCCTCCGCCTGGCACAAGGTCGGATGGTCGTGTTCGAAGAGTTCCTCGGCCGAGGTCATGCGCGGTTGGTCCCAGCAGGGCCGGGCCCCGGCCTCACGAAGCCCGGCCGCGCGCCAGCGCAGCACCTCGCGCCAGTCGGTGTCGCCACTGCTGGTGAGCGTCAACCGGGCCCTGGTGCCCACCAGGGTGAGGTGCAGCGCATGGCGCGTGACCGCGGCGACGCGCAATCCTCGCACTCCGTGCAGCGGGTCGGCAGACTCGATGGAATCGGGCAGTTCGACCGGGAGCAGCCCTTCGATGGCATGACGCGCCAGTGGGTGTCCGTGGCGAGTCTCCGAGGAGTCCAGCACGACGGTGATACTCGTTGGGCCCGGGTGGACAGCCGCGATGCCCACCGGGTGGGGGAAGTAGTCCACGTCGCCTCCCAGGTGGGTGAACACCCGCCCTTCCAGGAGACGTTGGGCGCCCTGCGCCGGGGGAAGGGGTGCCTCGCCGGGCTTCAGAGCCGCGACGCGTGCGAGCGCCTTGTGGTAGCCAAGGCCGGTGAAACGGGCGTACTGCTCGGCCCGGCGCTGCGTGAAAGTGTTCGGCATAAAGACCTCCGGCGACCGCCGACCCGGCATGCCACGAGGGGAACGAGGAATCTGCAACGCGTGTGGTTCGTGGGCGGGACCCGGTCCCTTCACCCGCTGCTGGTGCCATGGTCGGACGGCACCGGGGCTGGCCTCCCATCGGCAGGCCGAAAGCGATCATCCCGTTCGCGGTGCCCGGTGCGGCCGCGACACGACGACGCCGCACTCGGATGGAGCAGTTCCTCATGCCGCCCCTGTATCCGCACCGGATCTCATCCCGAGAGGCGGACCCGGGTGACGGTGAATACGGGGCGGCGCCAGCCAGCACCTCGGTCTCTAGGCCGGGCGGGACCCGACGTGCCGTGGTTCGAAGCGGGCAGCGAGCCGGACTCCGGCTGACCCGACCGGACCGTACAGTCCATAGCCGTCTTCCCCCTGGGCTGAGCAAGGGATGCGGGGTACGACGAGCGGTGGAAGATCGTCAAGCATCCCAAGGCCGAGGGGCCGCCATCTACGCGGCTCTGATGGGCCACCCCCTCCCTGCGTAACCCGGAGGCGCGTGGTGCGCCACCTACGGCAAAGGCCTCATCGACAAGTAGCCCAGCGCCTCTTCCTCGGGAGGCGCATCCACGGGCCCACGATTCGTCTTGGGCCTGGCAGCACTTTCCCGTGCGGCAGCGTGGGCGATGACTTGGTCGAAGATCTCGTTTTCGCTCAGCTCTTCCAGGATGACGCTGGCGACCTGGGGGGCGGCGGTGTACGAGCGACGCCGATCGTCACGGCTGAAGGGCATGCGGTGTCTGCCCACCAGTTGCCCGGTGGTGTTGGCCCATCTGATGCACGCCTCGACCCGCTTCATGGCCCCCATCCCTCCTTCGGGGTCCAGGTAGTCCTGCATGGCCCGCTTCTCGACAGGTTCTCCCGGAGTCATGCAGATCCGATAGGCGAAGACCTGGACATCGAGGGTCGTCGGAAGACCTCGGGCCCACGTGCGGACCATGTCCTCGGTCCATGCCCCCGACTCCGGACGCCGCGGATCACACCAGATCTCGTCCTCGGCCAGCGGCGGAGGCGCCGGCGGCAGCTGGGAGCGCGCTTGCCTCCCGTAAGCAGTGTTCACCACCTCGCACACCTTCTCGTAGGAATCAACTTCCGTGTCGATGGTGAAACGCATCGTCCGTTGTCTCCCTCTCATGGCCGATGGCGGCACAGGGGTCACGTGGCGACTATCCCGCTCGGCGCGGGCGTCTGAGGAGCGCGGGGCCCGGATGGAGGGCACGACCCAGCAGATCGCGCGGCCACGTCCAGCACAGACGCTACCCAATCGCCGCTGCCCGCTTGCCGCCGCGCGGCACCGAGCGGCGGGCGGGCCCGGGCCAGCGCTCCGATCACCTGCGCTTGCCGAGCGTCGGCAGGCCGCCCGACGCCGCACGTACGCTGCGCCCACGCTCGGTTCCCCGCTTCGCCATCATCAGCTGCCGGGCCAGGGCGCTGCAGTGCGCGGCCTCTTGCGTGGCCCCCGCGGCTCTCTGAATCTGGCCGGCCGCGAGGAGGGCAGCTCTGGTCTTCTTGTAGAGCGTATCCGCTACCGGTGACACCGCACCCCGGATGCGGACCGCGCCTGGTGAGCCCCGAAGGCACAGCATCAGCCGTCGGTCGGTAGGTTCATCGACCAATCCCACGGCGTAGAGGCTGGCCCGGCTTCTGCCGAGTGAGATCTGCCCGAGTTGGAGCAAGAGTTCAGCGTCAACGGGGAGGAGAACCTGCTCCGGTCGCGCGCCGCGTGCGGGCGCCAGCGAGACGAGGTCGACGCGTTCCCTCTCCCGTCGGACCCACACAGGTAATGAGGGCCAGGTGATGGCGGGGTCGAGAGCGGGATGGCGCGGCGTTGCGCTCATGAGCCGGTCTCCGGGGCCCTGGGGGCTCGAGGTCGTGGCTGTGCCATCAGGTCCCGCCCGGCGGGCCACCCTCGCCAGGAGGCGGCAACGGAATGCTGGTCGACGTTGTCGGTTGAGCCGGTGTCCTCTCGTCGGTCACAGGCTCGCGGACCGGATCTACCCCGCAGCGAAGAATCCAGATCAGCTCCCCGTTTTCCAGCCGCATGTCCAAGCTTCCTTCGGGTGGCGGATCGTCGTGGACGTGCTCGACGGTGCCGATCGTCCCTTCAGGTAGACCAGGGTCCTCGAAAGTTGTCGGCGGCGGGTGAATCGTGACCCTTTGACGGCGAGTCAAAGCTGACCCATTTCATGATCTTCCTACCATTCTGATCTTGATCAAGATCGGGAGGAAAGGGGTGATCCGAGTGGAGGACTGGGCAGAGATCCGCCGACTGCACCGGGCCGAGGAGATGCCGATCAGGGCGATCGCCAGGCATTTGGGCATCTCGAAGAACACCGTCAAACGGGCCCTGGCCAGCGATCGGCCGCCGGTGTACTCCCGGCCAGTGAAGGGCTCGGCGGTCGACGCGGTCGAACCGGCTGTCCGTGAGCTGTTGAAGAAGACGCCGACGATGCCGGCCACGGTGATCGCCGAGCGGATCGGCTGGGACCGTGGCATGACGATCCTCAAGGAGCGGGTGCGCCAGCTGCGGCCGGCCTACCTGCCGGTGGACCCCGTCTCCCGCACCACCTATCAGGCCGGTGAGCTGGCCCAGTGTGACCTGTGGTTCCCGCCGGTGGACATCCCGCTGGGCTATGGCCAGCAGGGGCGGCCTCCGGTGCTGGTGATGGTGGCGGGCTACTCGCGGGTGATCGCGGCGCGGATGCTGCCCACGAGGATGACCGGCGATCTGATCGACGGACACTGGCAGCTCCTGCGCGGCTGGGACGCGGTGCCCAGAATGCTGGTATGGGACAACGAGGCGGGGGTGGGCCGCGGCCGGGTGCTGACCGGGGACTTCGCAGCCTTCGCCGGGCTGCTGGGCATCCGGGTGCATCTGTGTCGTCCCAGGGATCCCGAGGCCAAGGGCCTGGTGGAACGGGCCAACGGCTATCTGGAAACGTCGTTCCTGCCCGGCCGCACGTTCACCGGTCCGTCCGACTTCAACACCCAGCTTCAGCAGTGGCTGACCATCGCCAACCGGCGCCAGCACCGCGCGCTGGGTGCCCGGCCTGTCGATCGATGGGAGGCCGATCGGGCCGGGATGCTCTCCCTGCCACCCATCGACCCGCCCCGCTGGTGGCGATTCGCCACCCGGATCGGCCGCGACCACTACGTGCGCGTGGACACCTGCGACTACTCCGTCAACCCCCTGGCGATCGGCAAGAAGGCCGTGGTCCGCACCGACACCGACGAGGTCATCGTCACCCTCACTCCCGGCGGCGCCGAAGTCGCCCGCCATGCCCGCTGCTGGGCCCGCCACCAGACCCTCACCGACCCCCACCACGCCCGCGCCGCCGACCTCCTGCGCGCGGACCACCGCCGCACCGTCCGCGCCACCGCGGCCCGCCAACAGACCGCCACCGGCGCGGCGACCGACCTGGTCGAGGTCGAACAGCGCCGCCTGGACGCCTACGACGACCTGCTCGGCATCCTCGACGACCCCACCACCCCCGCCGCCCTCCCGCCGCAGGAGCGCTGATGCCACCCACCCAGCCCAAGGCCACCACCCCGACCACTGGTCGGCAGACAGCCGCTGACCTCGCCTTCTACACCCGCGCGATGAAGGCCCCCGCCCTCCTGGACGCGGCCGAACGCCTCGCCGAACGAGCCCTGGCGGAGAACTGGACCCACACCGAGTACCTCACCGCCTGCCTGCAACGCGAGGTCGCCGCCCGCGAATCACACGGCGGCGAAGCCCGCATCCGCGCTGCCCGCTTCCCCGCCATCAAGACCCTCGAAGACCTCGACCAAGGCCACCTACGCGGCATCACCCGCCAGCAAGTCGCCCACCTCGGCACCCTGGACTTCATCGCCGCCAAGGAGAACGTCGTCTTCCTCGGCCCACCCGGTACCGGCAAAACCCACCTCGCGACCGGCCTCGCGGTCCGCGCCTGCCAAGCAGGCCACCGCGTCGCCTTCGCCACCGCCGCCCAATGGGTCGACCGCCTCGCCGCCGCCCATCACGCCGGCCACCTCCAAACCGAGCTCACCAAGCTCGGCCGCTACCCCCTCCTCGTGGTCGACGAGGTCGGCTACATCCCCTTCGAAGCCGAAGCGGCGAACCTGTTCTTCCAACTGGTCTCGAACCGCTACGAACGGGCAAGTCTGATCGTCACCAGCAACAAACCCTTCGGACGCTGGGGAGAGGTCTTCGGCGACGAGACCGTCGCCGCCGCCATGATCGACCGCCTCGTCCACCACGCCGAGGTCCACTCCCTCAAAGGCGACTCCTACCGCATGCGCGGACGCCGCCTCGGACGCGTCCCAACCCAACCAGAAACCGACTAACATCCGACAACCAAGACGCGAACGGGTCAGAATCCACCCGCCCAAACCGGGTCAGAATTCACCCGACGCCGACAAAAGTGGTCATCACTCGCTGACCGAGCTGGATGTCGCTCTCCACAGGTCTCAGTCTGCCGCCGATCCCGCACACCCACCAGATCACCAAAGGGCGACTTCACGTGAGCGGGACGACGTTAGACGATGCGCATCTGGCACAGCGGCCTGGCCGCTGCGGCATGGGCCAGCCCGAGCTGCCGTGTTGGCCTGCGCTCGGGTGGCCATCTTTCCGATTCCCTGCTCGCTCACCACCCGCCCCTCGCCCCTGAGGGACGGCCAAGGGGTGCCTACGCGATCCCCAAGTCCTTGGCCGCTTGCCGCAGCCGGCGCACTGTCACCATGGGCTCGTTCCGCAGCTTGTCCGTCTCCGCGATGAACGCCTCCCGCAGTCCCTGGTAGCGCTTTTCGTCCGTCACCGGCTGGTCGATGTCCTTGAGCATGTCGAGCCACATCCTCAGGTCCTGCTGCGGCTCGCGCAGCACGAGGGAGCTGCGGCCCACCTCTGCTGCCCAGCCGATCTCAGCCGCGATGTCGATGCACAGGTCGACGGCCTCTTCGTCAAGACCCGTCTGTGCCGCAAGGACCTTCCGGTCGTAGCTGACGCGAAGCTCGTCTCCGAAATCCATCGGACCACGCAGTCGGGAGGCTAGTTGGTAGAGGCAGACCCTCACCATGTCAGGCATGCCCGCGTCGCGCATCAGGTCGATATAGTCCTGCCGCTCGTCCGCGCTCTTCGTCGGTGTCGCCATAGCGCCCAGGATTGGCGCTGCCGCATCGTTTTCCACATGCCGCGCCCTCCGAGGCCGCAGCCCGCCAGGAGGCAGCGCTGACGGTGGAGAACCGCATGCTGCTCGCTTAGAACGCGACACTGAGCTGTGACCTGGAGACCATGTGAGCGGAGCTGCGGGCCATCCGCGCCCGAGACCTCGCCGCGAACGCGCGCGGCGACCTCACCTCGCCCCCGAAGCGGGACGCCGAGATCGAGGCACTGCGCCGCGAACCGGCGGAGGCCGTGGCCGTAGTGCGGTGCGCTGAGGCTGATCTGCTGGCACAGCGCAATGTCGTCCAACGCCTCATCGCCGAGAAGACCCGGCTGCTCAGGCACAAGGTCCTGCCCGAGCACGGCTGAGCTGCAGCCCTCTCCCCAGGGCCGCAGCGTCGGGCTCGATCGGCGCACCGGGGCGTCACCTGGGTGGCGCCCCGGTGCGCCGAGGGGGGCCGGTGTTCTAGCCCTCGCCGATGGCGATGAACGAGAAGCCCCGGTCGGCCTGATCCTGATGCCGGTCACCGGTGCTGAGGTTGAACTCGCGATAGCGGGTGGGGTGGTCAAGGCGGCTCGATGATCAGGCCGGTCTCGACGAGGCAGCCGTCGAGCAGGTGCGGGCGGTACTGGATCTTCTTCAGCTTGCGCTTCAT
>NZ_JAVREM010000088.1:0-22232 GCF_031845425.1 Streptomyces millisiae | reverse complement strand
GAAATCGGTTGTCCGCGCCTTGGGGTTCGGCGGCTGCCGGCCTCCGCCCCGTCCGAAGCCTTTACAGAGGAACACGCACGGCGCTACGGTCCGAATTGGGAGCGCTCCCATAGCGGTCGTGGACCGGGACGCGCGCCCAGAACTCCGGCCTGCCGCCCCACCTCCCAGCCCCCGCTAGGGCGGCAGGCCGGCTTACCGATGAGCTGCCCGGGACACCTCAGTCGGGGTCGCCCTCCACCAGCACGAAGGACACCGCGCCGAACCGCACCTGGTCCCCGGGCCGCACCGGGGCGCCGCCGGTGACGCGGCGGTCGTTGACCCAGGTGCCGTTCACCGAGCCGAGGTCGTGCAGCAGCCAGCCCGCGGGCGTGCTGAACAGCCGCGCGTGGTGGCGGGAGACGCTGGAGTCGCTCAGCCGGAGGCCGCAGCCGGCCTCCCGCCCGATGGTCAGCGGCACGGGCCCGGGCATCGGCAGCAGCAGTCGCGGCAGCCGCTCCGCCTCCCAGGCGAGCCGCAGGCGCTGGCGGAGGGCGGCGACCCTGGTCACCTGCGTCACCAGCCAGTTGCCCGAGCGGCCGACGCGCGGCGGCCGCCGGTCCGGCAGGTCGCCGAGGACGGCGTACAGCTCGTCGAGCCACCGCGCGGCGAGCACCTGCTCCACGCGGCGCTCGAAGGTGTCCTGGGAGACCCGCCCCTCCACCACGCTCTCGCGGAGCACGTCGAGCGCGCGCTCCCGGTCCGCGTCGGATATCCGCGGTGACGGCGCGCCGAACTCGACTGAAGTCATGCGGGAATTGTCCGCGACCCCGCGCGACCGTGTCCACGCCGGGGCGGCGAAAAACCGTTGGACACGCCGTCGCCCGCCGGCCTACGGTGCTGGCACGCCCGACCCCGTCACGGTTCGAGAAGGGAGGCGCCGTCATGTCGTTCCTCACGACGTCAGTCAAGGCTTCGGCCACATCGTCTGTCACAACTCCGCGCTTCCCCAGCCCTCGCCGTCCCGTCGGGCGTTTCCCGGGCTGAGCCGGAGGCCGTGTCAGGCCCTTCGGAAGGACCACACCCTTCATGACCGATCTGGTCATCCGCGCGCTCGCCGAGCACGAGGCGCGCTCCGTCTTCCTGTCCCTGCCCGACCCGGGACTGGTGGGCGCCGTGCTGCTCGATCCGCCGCACAACGTGTACGAGACGGTCGGCGCCGGCGGCAACTACCGGCCCGAGTGGACCTTCGTCGCCGAACGCGACGGCGTCGTGGTCGCCAGGGTCGCCTTCTTCGGCGGCCCGGACGACGCGGAGCCCGTCGCCGTCGACTGGTTCGACTTCACGGACCGGGAGGCCGCCGTCGAACTGCTGCGCGCCGTCCCGTTCCGCGCCGACTACGAGCTGATCCTGCCGCCCGGCTGGCGCGAGGACCCGCCGGCCAGGGCGGCGGCCGGGGCCCGGGTGGCCGCGGCCACCGACGCCGGCTACCAGACGCTGGTGGAGCGTTTCCGCTACCTGTGGACGCCCGCCGAAGGGCTGCCGGAACGCCCGGGCCGCCTGGTCTTCCGTCCGGAGCCGGACGACGAGGTCGTCCTCTCGGTGCTGCGCCGGGTGCACTCGGTGACGCTGGACGCCCACGCCCGGCGGGCCGTCGAGCGCGGCGGCGTCGAGCTGGCGGCCCGCGAGGAGCTCGACTTCATCCACTGGTGCCCGTCGCCGCGCGAGTGGCTGCGGCTGGCCTACACACCGGCGGGCGAGCTGGTCGGCATCCAGGTGCCGGCGCGGAACCCGGGCGGGCCCTGCGTGGGCTTCATCGGGGTGGTGCCCGAGCAGCGCGGCCACGGCTACGGCTACGACCTGCTGGTGGAGTGCACCCACGCGCTGGCCGCCGAGGGCGCGCGGCGGATCGCGGCCGCCACCGACGTGGGCAACACCCCGATGGCGGCCGCGTTCGCGCGGGCGGGCTATCCGGTCACCCAGCACCGCTACTGCATGACAGCGCCGGCCTCGGGTCCCGCGTCCTGACGTAGTCGTCGCGCGACCGGCGCGCGGCCTGGCCATCGCACCGTCGGGAGGCCGAGCATGGTGCCCATGTTGTTCGAGGTGTGGGCACCACGGGTGGGCGAGGTCGCGCTCCACGTCCAGGGCCGGCCGCCCGTCGCCATGCGGCGGGAGGCCGGCGGCTGGTGGCGGGCGGAGGCGCCGGCGGCGCCGGGCGACCGCTACGGCTTCGCGCTGGACTCAGGGCCGCCGCTGCCCGACCCGCGCGGCCGGCGGCTGCCGGAAGGCCCCGACGGGCTGAGCGCGGTGACGGATCTGGCCGGCTTCGCCTGGCGGCATCCGTGGCCGGGGCGTGGACTGCCCGGCGCGGTGCTGTACGAGCTGCACGTCGGCACCTTCACCCGCGAGGGCACGCTGGACGCGGCCGTCGGCCGGCTCCCCCGGCTCGCGGACCTCGGCGTCACCCATGTCGAGCTGATGCCGGTCTGCCCGTTCCCCGGCCGGCACGGCTGGGGCTACGACGGGGTGGCGCCGTGGGCGGTGCACGAGCCGTACGGGGGCCCGGCGGCGTTGCAGCGCTTCGTCGACGCGGCGCACGGGCTCGGCCTCGGGGTGGTGCTCGACGTCGTCCACAACCACCTGGGCCCGTCCGGGAACCGACTGCCCGAGTTCGGCCCGTACTTCACGGAGCGGCACCACACCCCGTGGGGCGCGGCGGTCAACCTGGACGGCCCGGAGTCCGCCGAGGTGCGGGCGTACTTCGTCGGCAGCGCGCTGGCCTTCCTGCGCGACTACCGCCTCGACGGGCTGCGGCTCGACGCGGTGCACGCGCTCGTCGACGAGTCGACGCCGCACTTCCTCGCCGAACTCTCGGCCGCCGTCGACGCGTTGGCGACGGAGACGGGCCGGCCGCTGTTCCTGGTCGCCGAGTCCGACCAGAACGACCCGCGCACCACCTCCCCGCGCGAGCGGGGCGGCCACGGGCTGCACGCGCAGTGGAGCGACGACTTCCACCACGCGCTGCACGCCACCCTGACCGGGGAGTCCCAGGGCTACTACGCCGACTTCGGCAAGGCCCCGCTGACGGCCCTGGCCCGCACGTTGTCCGGCGGCTTCTTCCACGACGGCGGCTACTCGGCGTTCCGGGGCCGCGAGCACGGCAGCCCGCTGGACCGGGCGGCGACGCCCACCCGCCGCCTGCTGGGTTACGCCCAGACCCACGACCAGATCGGCAACCGCGCGCTCGGCGACCGTCTCGCGGCCCTGGCCGGGCCGGCGCGCGCCGCGCTGGCGGCGGCGTTGGTGCTGTGCGGCCCGTTCACGCCGATGCTGTTCATGGGCGAGGAGTGGGGCGCGACGACGCCGTGGCAGTACTTCACCGACCACCCGGATCCGGCGCTCGCGGAGGCGGTGCGGGCCGGCCGCCGTCGGGAGTTCGGCGCGCACGGCTGGGCGGAGGAGGAGATCCCCGACCCGCAGGACCCGGCCACGCGGGACCGCTCCTGCCTCGCCTGGCCTCCCGAGGACGCCCCTGCTCCCCCGCTCCTCGACTGGCACCGCCGCCTGATCGCCATCCGCCACGCGCACCTTCCGGCGGACCTGCGGCTCGCCGACGTCTCCGTCGACCACGACGAGGAGGCCGGCTGGCTGGTCCTGCACGCCGGCCCGCTGACGACGGCGGTCAACGTCTCGCCCGACGCGGAGGCCGTCGCGCCGCTCGGTCCCGGCTCCTTCGCCCCGCTGGCCGGCACCCACCCGCTGTCCGCTCCCGACGTGGCGGGCCGGCTGCTCCTGCCGCCCGAGTCCGCGGCCGTGCTGCTGCGGGCCGACGCCGCCACGTCGACCGGGTGATCGACCGGCCCTGGTAGCGTGCGGCGCATGGGTTCCTGATGGTGACGGCGCCACGTCCGAGGCATGCGGTTCGCGGCTGACGCGTCCGCCCATCAGGTGTGCCCCTCTTCGCCGTCGGCGTCCGACGCCGCCGTCTCCTGACCCCGCTGTCCTCGTACGTCCGCCATCCGCTCGGGAACGAACCGAACCACGATGGGAGACGCACATGCTCGACACCGGCCTCGCCGGCCAGAACGTCCTGGTCACCGGAGGCGCCGGCAACATCGGCGCGGCCATCAGCCGCGCCTTCGCGGCGCAGGGCGCCCGGGTGGCGATCCACCACCTGGCCCAGGACCCGCCCGCGCCCCGGGGAACGGAGTGGGCCCACGTCACGCCGACCGCCGGCGCGGCCGAGGCGCTCGCGCGGGAACTCGGCGCCGACTCCTTCGCGATCAGCGCCGACCTGTCACGGCCGGAGGCCGCCCGCGAGTTGGTGGCGGCGGTCGGTGACCGGCTCGGATCGATCAACGTCCTGGTCAACAACGCGGCGCACTGCGAGGTCCCCGACAGCGTCGACACCCTGACCTACGACTCGCTGGAGCGGCACTACCGGGTGAACGCCGTCGCGCCGGCCGTCCTCATCGGCGAGGTGGCCCGACTGCGGGACGGCGACGCCCCACTGTCCGTCGTCAACATCACGACCGACGCGGCCCGTGCCTTCCCCGGCCAGACCGGCTACGGCACGTCGAAGGCGGCGCTCGAGGCGCTGACCCGGTCCACCGCGCTCGACCTGGGCCCCCGCGGCATCCGGGTCAACGCGGTGGCGCCTGGACCGGTGCAGACGGGATGGATGGGCGAGGACCTCGTCGCCGAGGTGACCGGACTCGTGCCGCTCCGCCGGCTCGGCGAACCGGACGACATCGCGGACGCCGTGGTCTACCTCGCCTCCCACCAGGCCCGTTGGATCACCGGCCAGGTCCTCCAGGTCGCCGGCGGCCACGCGCTCTGACCGACACGACGGGGCCGGCCACGCCACTACGGGCCGGCCCCGCCGTCATACCGGCCCCCGTGCGGGCCCTGGTACGGGAGACCGCGTCGAGTCGGTTCGCCGGGGTGAGTGAGTTCGACAGCGATGGCGTGCCCGACACCGCCCTGGCGGCGTGGGGGGTGGCCGGCCCGGAGGGTGGCGCGCATGTGGTCGGAAACGGTGGCCGCAGCCGACAGGTGGCGTTCGTGGAGAGCGCCGAGCCGGCGGCCGTGCGGTGGGGGCGGTTCACCGGCGGGTCCACGTGGGTGGAGTGGGTGGATCCGGTGCCGGCGGCGCCGGAGGACGGCGAATAGCCGGTCAGCTCTCGATGGCCAGCCGCACGCCGAGCGCTATCAGCACGCCGCCCGAGACCTGTTCGAGGCGGCGGCGGACGCCGGGGCGGCTCAGGACGCGGCGGAGGCGGCCGACGCCCCAGACGTAGGTGGCGTAGTAGCCGGTCTCGAAGACGGCCCAGACGGCGGCCAGGGCCAGCATGGTCGTCAGGTGGGGCGCCCCGGCGGGCACGAACTGGGGGAGGAAGGCCATCGCGAAGATGCCGGCCTTCGGGTTGGCCAGGTTGAGCAGCAGCCCGGCGCGGTACTCGCGCCAACCGCCTGCGGACGGGTCGGCGGGGCCGGCCGCGTCGGCGAGCGAGGCGTCGTCCGCGCGACGCGCGGCGCGCAGCGCCTGGATGCCGAAGGCGACCAGCACCACGGCGCCGACGACGCGCATGACGTCGTACGCCACCTCGGAGGCCTCGAGCAGCGCGGTCAGGCCGAGGGCGGCGAAGACGCCCCAGAGGAAGACGCCGCTCTCGTTGCCGAGCACCGTGAGCAGGCCGGCCCGTCGGCCGCGCAGCGAGTTGCGGATGATCAGGACCGTGCTGGGCCCTGGCGAGGCGGCGACCAGGAGGCAGGCGCCGAGGAAGGCGGGGAGGTAAGACCACATGGTGGCCATTCTGGCCGGCGGGACCGGGCTCGGCGAACGAGTTCCGACGGCTGGACCGAACTGGCAGCCAGCCCTGCGCGGTGGCCGACGTCAGACGGCGACGACATGCACGTCCGGCGGGGCCAGCACCTCCGGGTAGGCATGGATGTCGTCCGGATCGCTGGTGAAGATCACCGCGCTGCCGAGCCGGACGGTGTCGCCCTGACGAAGGCCGAACCGCGGGACCGGCGCCCGGCCTACGAGCGGCACCGCGAGATGGGCGAGGCGGAGGAAGAGGCCGCCGCCTCGCGAGTCGCCGGATCGGTCCGGCGTCAGGGCACGGTGCAGATCACGAAGGCGCGCACCGTCTGGCTCGCCGTGCCGGTGTTCCTCACGCCGATCTCCCAACCGGTGGCGGTCGCCAGGGAGTCGGTGAGGTAGTTGAAGGTGCCGCTGGTGGTCGCGCCGCCCCCGGTGGGCACCTGCCCGGCCGGGCAGTTCACCGTCGCGAAGGCGAAGCTGCCGGCGGGGACGTCCACCGGGCTACCGAGGTACTGGTTGTGCGCGGCCAGCGGCTCCGCGGCGCGCGCCTTGTCGACGGCGCCGTCGTCGTGGTGGACGGCGGCGCCGGCAGTCGCCATGCCGGCGAGGACGATCGCGATGGTGGTCAGGGCGAGGATTCTGCCGCGTCTCATCTCGGCCTCCGAGGGTGCGGGGGGAAGGTGCCCCTCACGCTACGGAGCGAGCATGACAAAACACAGGGCGTGGCGGGGCGCGGCGCCCGGCGCGTGTAGCCAGGGCGCCGCGCGCGGCTCACTCGGTCGGCTCGAGCCGGATGGCGATGGAGTTGATGCAGTACCGCAGGTCGGTCGGGGTGTCGTAGCCCTCGCCCTCGAAGACGTGGCCGAGGTGTGAGCCGCAGGTCGCGCACAGCACCTCGGTGCGGGGCCGGCCGGGCAGCGAGCGGTCCTCGCGGGTCTCGACCGCGTCCGTGGCGGACGGGTCGTAGAAGGACGGCCAGCCGCAGTGCGACTCGAACTTGGTGGTGGAGCGGAACAGCTCGGCGCCGCAGGCGCGGCAGTTGTAGACGCCGACGGTCTTGGTGTCGGTGTACTCGCCGGTGAAGGCCCGCTCGGTGCCGGCCTGGCGCAGCACCTGGTACTCCTCGTCGGTGAGCTGGGCGCGCCACTCCTCGTCGGACTTCTCGACCTTGTATCCCATGGGGTGCTCCTTCGAAGACAGAACGGGTGCGCCGTCAGTGCGCGGCGAGGCGGGCGAGGATCCTCGGGCCGAGCTCGGTCACGTCGCCCGCGCCCATGGTGAGAACGAGATCGCCGGGGCCGGCCATTCCCGCGACCGCCTCGGGCACGGCGGCCTTGTCGTGCTCGGCCCGCGCCGCGGCGCCGTGCGCCAGGGCCGCGTCGATGATCAGCTGGCTCGTGACGCCCGGGATCGGGTCCTCCCTGGCCGGGTAGATGTCGAGCACCAGGCAGGCGTCCGCCAGCGCCAGGGCCTCGCCCATCTCGGTGGCCAACTCCCGGGTGCGGCTGAAGAGATGGGGCTGGAAGACCACGAGTACCCGGCCGTCGCCCCCGGCCGCGCCGCGGATGGCCTCCAGGTCGGCGGACATCTCGGTGGGGTGGTGCGCGTAGGAGTCGATGACCTGGACGCCGCCCGCCTCCCCCTTGGGCTGGAGCCGGCGGCGGACCCCGGTGTAGTCGCGGAGGGCGCGGGCCAGGTCCTCGGCCGGTACGCCGGCGGCCACTCCGGCGGCGAGCGCGGCCACGGCGTTGTGCGCGTAGTGCCGGCCGGGCACCGAGACCTGGAAGGTGAGCTCACGCCCCTCGATCAGCACGGTGACCGCGCTGGTCAACCCGGCCGGGACGACCCGCAGCACGCGCACGGTGGCATCGGCCGCCTCGCCGTAGGTGACGAGGCGCAGGCCCTCGCGCCCGGCGAGGCGGGCGGTGAGCTTGCGGGCGCCCTCCTGGTCGGCGTTGACGACCAGGGTGCCGCCGGGCACGACGCGGTCGGCGAAGGTCTCGAAGGAGTCGTGGATCTCGTCCAGCGAGGCGTAGTTGGCGTGGTGGTCGAGCTCGACGTTGAGGACGATGGCGACCTCGGGCCGGTAGCGGTGGAAGCTGCGGTCGCTCTCGTCGGCCTCGGCGACGAAGAGCTCGCCCGTGCCGTGCTCGGCGTTGGAGCCGGGCGCGTCGAGGTCGCCGCCGATGGCGTAGGAGGGGGCGAGGCCGAGGGCGGTGAGGCTGACGGCGAGCATCGAGGTGGTGGTGGTCTTGCCGTGGGTGCCGGCGACGGCGATGGTGCGCCGCCCGACCATCAGCGCGGCCAGCGCGTCCGAGCGGTGTACGACGGGGATGCCGCGGCGGGCGGCCTCGGCGAGCTCGGGGTTGTCCTGCCGGATGGCGCTGGAGACGACGACGCAGCTGGCGGCCTCCGACAGGTGCGCGCTGTCGTGGCCGACGTGCACCAGGACCCCGAGCTCGCGCAGCGCGGCGGCCGTCTCCGAGTCGCGGGAGTCGCTGCCGGCCACCTGGGCGCCGCGGCGGGTGAGGATCTTGGCGATGCCCGACATGCCGGCGCCGCCGATCCCGATGAAGTGCGGCCGTTCCATCGTCGGCGGGATCGCCGGGGTGGCCTCCGGTGCCGGCGAGGTCTCCGATGCCGGTGAAGCGGGCATGCGTTTCGTCTCCCTGGTCTTCCCTGTCGGGCGGCGTGCCCCCCGATTGTCGCACCCGCCGGCGGGACGGCCGGCTGCGCGCCGCGCCCGCTCGGCGTGCGCGCTATTCGGCGTGCGCGAACAGCTTGAGCACGGGCACGCCGACCTTGTGCCTGGCCCGGGAGGCCCAGTCCCGGTGGAACAGTTCCTCGACGTAGTGCGGGGCGGTGAGGACGATGACCTCGTCGGCGCCGGTCTCCTCGACCACGGCGGTCAGCAGGTCGAGCGGATGGTCCTCGACGAGCCGGCCGACGGCCTCGGCGCCGGTGGCGCGCAGCGCGTCGAGCGAGCGGGCCAGCGCGGCCTCCGCCGGGCCCGCCGCCTCCTCGCCCTCGGGGACGTCGGCCTCGTGGACGGCGTCGCGGAGCTCGCCGAGGGCGACGTCGTCCAGCGCGCGCAGCAGCCGGTCCTGGTCGCCGCGCGGCTGCATGAGCACCACGAAGGACTGCGGCTCCTCGCCGTGCAGGGTGGTGACGAGCTGGACGTCGGTGGGCACCATGGGCTTTTCGATCATCAGTACGGTCGTGATCACGGAGAGCGCCCTTCTACGGGAGCCGGGACCCGCGCCTCCCGGCGAACGTTCGTCCCCGTCGTGGGCCCCGGGAGCCGCCGGTGGTCGCCGGTACGGTCGCCGCGTCGCACGAGGGGTGTGCGCTGTTCAGTCTGCCCACATCAGGATAAGCGGAACGTATCATTCCGCAGATCACCCCGGTTCGTCCCGGATCGTCCCGGACCAACGGGGACGACGTCCCCCGACGGAGGTCATGCCAGACGGTAGCGGCCGAACAGGAAGCCGGACTCGGCCAGCAGATCCGTCAGCTCCATGTCGACCGGAGCCTCGATCTCGGGGCCGCTCATCACCCGCGGCGCGGTGCCGACGGTGAACCGGGGGGAGATCGTCAGACACACCTCGTCGACCACCCCGGCCGCGGCCAGCTGGCCGAGCAGCCGGGGGCCGCCCTCCGTCAGCAGCCGGGTGTAGCCGCGCCTGGCCAGTTCCGGCTTGATGCGGCGCGGGTCGACGCCGGCCTCGTCGCCGGCGGTGACCACCTCCGCGCCGGCCTCCCGGGCGGCGACCAGGCCGGAGTGCGGGGCCTTGGCGCCGGTGATGACCAGGGTGGGCACGTCGGGCTCGGTGAACAGCGGCAGCGAGAAGTCCAGGTGCAGGCTGGCGCTGACGACGGCGATGGCCGGCACGGTCGTCTGCCCGGCCGCCGCCCGGCGCTCGGCGAACTCCGCACGCCGGCGCGCGGGCCGGTAACGCTCCTCGCGCACCGTCTCGGCACCCACGATCACCACGTCGGCAAGCCCTCGGAGCACCCCGAAGATCCGCATGTCGGCGGCGTTGGAGAGCGGCCGGGAGCGGCCGCCGTGGTGTGCGGCGCCGTCCATCGAGGACACCATGTTGGCCCGCAGCCAGGGGGCGCCGCCCGCCTCGGCCCCGGGATAGGCGTACGCGTCGGCGAGCTCGGCGAGCTCCCACTCGCGTTCGGTGTCTCCGGTCGGCTCCGAGGGCACGGGAAACAGGCGTCGCATGGGGCGCAGTGTGGCACACGGCGGCGCCCGGGGCTCGTTCACGCCCTGGCCCCGAGGCGGCGACGGCCGGATCCGGTTTACAGTGGGAGACTGTGTCAGCCAGCACGACCCCAGACCCCGCGGGCGGCGATCCCCTAGCCGGCCCGGTGGCCCTGTGCTCCCGCGAACCCCGTGTCCCGGCCGAGCGCCTCGTGGCGGAGCTCGTGCCGCCCCCGCGCTTCGACTCGGTCCGCTTCGACACCTACATCCCGGACCCGGCGCAGCCCTCCCAGCGCTCCGCCGTCAAGGTGCTCGGCGAGTTCGCGGCCGGCCTCGGCGGCGACCGTGCCGCCGGCGAGGGCCGTCGCGGCCTGTGGCCCAGGCGCCAGCGCCGGCCGAGCGCCCCCGAGCCGCGCGGCGTCTACCTGGACGGCGGCTACGGCGTCGGCAAGACGCACCTGCTGGCCTCCCTGTGGCACGCGGTGCCGGCCGCGCCCGAGGTGAAGGCGTTCGGCACCTTCGTCGAGCTGACCAACCTCGTCGGCGCCCTCGGCTTCCAGCAGACCGTGCGCACCCTGTCCGGGCACCGGCTGCTGTGCATCGACGAGTTCGAGCTCGACGACCCGGGCGACACGGTGCTGGTCTCCTCGCTGCTCAGCCGCCTCGTCGCGGAGGGCGTCGCGCTCGCCGCCACCTCCAACACGCTGCCCGACAAGCTCGGTGAGGGCCGCTTCGCCGCGGCCGACTTCCTGCGCGAGATCCAGGGCCTGTCCGCGCACTTCCGCGCCCTGCGGATCGACGGCGACGACTACCGGCACCGCGGCCTCCCCACCCCGCCCGCCCCCCGCGAGGACGCGGCCGTCAGCCGGCTCGCGCACCAGCGGCCGGGCGCCTCGCTCGACGACTTCGGCGCGCTCCTCGACCACCTCGCGCGCGTGCACCCCAGCCGGTACGGGGCGCTGTGCGAGGGCGTCACGACCGTCTGCCTGACCGGCGTGCGGGCGGTGCCCGACCAGACCACGGCGCTGCGGCTCGTCGTGCTCGCCGACCGGCTCTACGACCGGGAGATACCGGTGGTGGCCTCGGGCGTGCCGTTCGACCGGCTCTTCAGCGAGGAGATGCTGAACGGCGGCTACCGCAAGAAGTACTTCCGGGCGATCTCCCGGCTGACCGCGCTGGCCAGGGACGGCGAGCGGGTGGCCGCCGGCTGAGCCGGCCCCCTCCCCGGTGGCGGCCGGCACCCGGCGGCGACATCATCGAGAGCATGCCGAGCGACGTCCGCGACCTGCTGGCGGTCCAGCCGGGCCACCGCGTGAAACTCTCCGACCACCCAGCCGACGCCACCCCCGGCTTCGACGGCAAGAAACGTCAGGCCGTGCAGGAGGTCGCCGATATCGGCAGGGAACTGGCCGACCTCCAGGAGCGCCTCTACGCCGCCGCCTCCGAGGGCGACCGGCGGCGGGTGGTGCTGGTGCTCCAGGGCATGGACACCTCGGGCAAGGGCGGCACGGTCAAGCACGTCATCAGCCACTTCAACCCGGCCGGCTGCCGCATCAGGGCCTTCAAGGCACCGACCGACGAGGAGAAGCGGCAGCACTTCCTGTGGCGGGTCGACCGGGCGCTGCCACAGTCCGGCGAGATCGGCATCTTCGACCGCTCGCACTACGAGGACGTGCTGGTCGTCCGGGTCCACGACCTGGTGCCCGAGGCCGTCTGGTCGCGGCGCTACGAGCAGATCAACGCCTGGGAACGGATCCTGGCCGAGGACGGCGTCACCTGGGTCAAGGTCTTCCTGCACATCAGCCGCGACGAGCAGCGCGAGCGGCTCCTGGCCCGCCTCGACCGGCCCGACAAGCACTGGAAGTTCAGCCCCAACGACGTCCGCGAGCGGGAGCTGTGGCCCGACTACCGGAAGGCGTACACGGCGGTCCTCGAACGGTGCTCGACCGAGGCGGCGCCGTGGTACCTGGTGCCGGCCGACCGCAAGTGGTACCGCAACTGGGCGGTCAGCCAGCTGCTCCTCGCGCACCTGCGCGACCTCGACCCCCGCTACCCGCCCGGCGCCTACGACCCCGCCGAGGCACGCGCGGCGCTCCTCCGGGCGTAGCCGCGACGGCGAGCGCCCTCAGTCGGGGCGGCGGGTGGCGCAGGAGAGGGCGGTCGCGGCCGCCGTCAGGAGTGCGGCGGCGATCAACGGGAGCAACGGCCGGTCCGCCGCGCCCCGTTGGGAGCCGTCGATCAGCGTGCTGACCGCCGCGTTGGCCGGCGAGGCGCCGCCGACCAGCAGGGCGATGGCCGCGCACGCGGTGACCGGGATCGACCAGGCCGGGCTGCGTAGCAGCGGCCGGTTGCACAGGACGCCGAGTGCCGTGCCGAGCAGCACGCAGGTCAGCATCGCCGCGGCACCCGCCGCCGCGGCCGCGGCGAGCGGGATCGGGGTGCGGCGGTCGGCCCCGTGGGCGTCGCTGATCAGCAGTACCACGACCGTGCCGGCGACGCCGATCACCGACGACAGCACGAGCGCCGTCAGGACCGCGGCCAGCCGGACCCGGGCCCGGCCCGCGGCGGCCACCGCGCAGGCGCGGGCGGCCGGCGGCTCGGCGGCCACGCCGACCCGCACCAGCCAGGCGGCCGTCGGCAGGGCGGCCGCGGCGGCGAGGCCGAGCGAGTCGAGCACGGGCTCGTCGGCCCGCACGCCGACGAACAGCAGCATGGCGTGGAGCAACAGCGGCGGCAGCCAGCGGTGGGAGCGCGACACCAGCGCCAGGCGGTAGCGGACGAGAGCGAGCAGCACGGTCATGGGCGGGTGCGCACCGCTCTGATGTGCCAGGCGGGCTCCGCGGTGAGCAGGGCCCGCAGCAGCGCGTCCGAGTCCGTGGCGGACGCGGTGAGCCTGATCGCGCCGTCCGGGAGCCGCTCAGCGCCCGGCGGCGCCGGCGCGTCCGGCGGCCCCTCCGCCTCGACGACCACCGTGGCCACGGGCCGCCCGGCCGCCGTGAGCCGGCCGGCCTCGACCCGCAGGGCCACGCCGTCGACGTGGGCGAGCCGCGCCGGGTCGTGGTCGACGAAGACCACCGTCGTGCCGGCCGTGAGCCGGTCCTCGACGGCCGCGTCCAGGATGCCCCGGGCCTGCTGGTCGAGGCCGGTCCACGCCTCGTCGAGCACCAGCAGCCCGGGCTCCGCGAGCAGCGCCTGGGCGACCGCCACCTTCTGGCAACTCCCCTTGGAGAGCTCGCTCATGGGCGTGTCGGCGTGCTCGGCGGCGCCGAGCAGCGCGAGCCAGCGCTCACCCTCCTCGGCCGCGCGCCGCCCGGTGAGGCCGTGCACCCGGCCATGGGGGCACCTCCCAGCGTTAGCTGGGGGAGGGTGAGGTAGCCGCGCGCGGTCAGCGGCAGCGCGGCGGGGAACCGCTCCGGCACGTACCCGACCCGGCGCGGCCGGTCGGTGATCCGGCCCCGGCTCGGCACGTCGAGGCCGGCGACGAGGCGCAGCAGCGTGGACTTGCCCGAGCCGTTGCCGCCCTCGATCCGGGTGAGTGCGCCGGGCCGCAGTTCCAGGTCCACCCCGCGCAGCACCCACGGTGCGCGCCGGCCGTAGCGACGCGAGACACCCGTCAGTCTCATCTCGCCCCTTGTCTCACATTCGGGCCCGAATCCGAGCCCAAACCTCAGATCTAGCTCTGAACATCGTCCAAAGGGATTCCCGAACCCCCGGGCCGGAGACAACTCTGCCACGAAGTACGGTTCCGGCGGCCGAGGTCGTGAGGGGGAGAACGTGCCACGACTGGGAATGGGAATCGGCTGGCGGCCCGAGATCGCGGCCGTCGTCGAGGAGTTGCCCGGAATCGACTGGGTCGAGGTGGTCGCGGAGAACATCTGCGCCGACCACCTGCCGGAGAGCCTGCTCAGGCTCATCGGGCGCGGCATGACGGTGGTACCGCACGGGGTGTCGCTCGGGCTCGGGGGCGCCGAGCGGCCCTCGCCCCACCGGCTGGTGTCGCTCGCGTGGCTGGCGGAGACGCTCAACGCTCCGCTGGTCACCGAGCACATCGCCTTCGTCCGGTCGGGCGGCGTGCTGACCGACACGCCGGCCGTCGAGGCGGGGCACCTGCTGCCCGTGCCGCGGACCCGAGACGGGCTGCGCGTGCTGTGCGAGAACGTGCGGATCGCACAGGACGCGTTGCCCGTACCACTGGCGCTGGAGAACATCGCGGCGCTCTTCAGCTGGCCGGGTGACGAGTTGACTGAGGGACAGTTCCTGACGGAATTGGTGGACCGTACGGGGGTCGGGCTGCTGATCGACGTCGCGAATCTGTACACCAACAAGGTCAACCGCGGGGAGGACCCGGCCTCCGCGCTGGACGCCATCCCGCTCGACGCGCTGGCCTACGTCCACGTGGCCGGTGGCGTCGAGCGGGACGGCGTCTGGCACGACAGTCACGCGCACCCGGTTCCGCCCGCGGTGCTCGACGTGCTCGGCGAGCTGTGCGCCAGGACCCAGCCGCCCGGGGTGCTGCTGGAGCGGGACGAGGCGTTCGGGCCGCCGGCGGAGTTCGCCGGCGAACTGGCCGCGATCCGCGAGGTGGTCTCCGGGGTGCGTCATGGCTGAGCCCCGGGAGCCGGAGGAAGTCGACGCCGCCCGGCGCCGGTTGGCCGCCCGGCAGGACGCGCTGCTCTCGGCGCTGACGGCCGGCGGCCCGGTCCCCGAGGGCTTCGACCCGGCGCGGCTGAGGATCCAGCGGTCCGCGCTGGCCGCCAAACGGGCGGGGGTGCTGGCCCGGGTGGCGCCGGAGTTGCCGGAGATCCTGGGCGAGGGCTACCGGCCGCTGGTGCTCGACTACATCCGTTCGACGCCGCTGATCGGCGGCTACCACCGGGACGCGACCGCGTTCGCCGAACACCTGCTGGTCGGCGACCGGTTGACCGACCGGGCTACCAGGCGCGCCGTCGAGACATGGCTGCGACGGCGCACGGGCCAGCCGAGGGGAAGGCTCGCCCGACTACTCGGAAGATAGGGGGTGACCGCCATGTTGACGTTCTACCTACTCGCCGGCGGTCTGTTGGGACTGGGGCTCGTCCGGCTGTTCCTCGCCAGGGGCCGGGCGTTGCGCACGCTGCCGAAGCAGATGGCGCCGGCGGCCCTGGAGTCGCCGTACGACGCGGCGTTCCTCACCGGTGGTCCCGGCCGGGTCGCGGACACCGTGCTGTGCGCGATGTACGACAAGCAGCGGATCATGATCGACGGCGGCGTGCTGCACGTCGTCGAGCCGGTCGCGGACGACGCCCTGGAGCGTGAGGTGCTCGCCCAGTGCGGCGCCGGCTGGGAGGCGCCGCTGGGCACCGTCCGGCGGGGCCTGGCCGGCTCGGCGGCGGTGACGGGGATCGGCGACGAGCTGGTGACCCGGGGCCTGCTGCTGCGGCCCGAAAGTCGCCTCGCCTGGCGGTCGGCGGCCAGGCTCGCCCTGACGCTGTCGCTCGTCGTCGTCGCGGTCTCGCTGGTGCTGCTGGTCGTGCTCGCGACCGGCGACTCCTCGGGAACGACCGGGGCGGCCGTGATGATCGCCCTGGCCGCCGGCGTGCTGATGGCGAGCCTGGTGTTCGGCCCCGGCCGGGACCCGCTGCCGGCCGCGGGCACGGAGGCGGTGGCCCGGTACCGGGTGGCCATGACGGGGGCGACGGCCCTGGCCCCGCTGGTGGCGGTGGGCGGGATCGTCGCGCTGACCGATCTGGAACTGCGCGCCGAACTGGCCGCGGCGGCCGAGCTGCCGCTCGCGGACAACCGCTGGGCCGCCTCCTCCTCGGGGGGCACCGCCGGTGACGGCGGGTACGGCGGCGGGGGCTGCGGCGGCGGGGGCTCGTCCTGCGGCGGCGGCAGCTCGTGCGGGGGTGGCGGCGGCTGCGGCGGGGGCTGCGGAGGCGGCGGCTAGCCGCCGCGCCGGGCGGCCCCCGGCGCCGTCAGGCGAGGTCGGAGACCAGCTCGGCCACCGACTTGCGGCGGCCGGTGAAGAACGGGATCTCCTCGCGGACGTGGCGGCGGGCGGCCGAGCCCCGCAGGTGGCGCATCAGGTCCACGATCCGGTGCAGCTCGTCCGCCTCGAAGGCCAGGATCCACTCGTAGTCGCCGAGCGAGAACGAGGCGACCGTGTTGGCCCGCACGTCCGGGTAGCCGCGCGCCATCCGGCCGTGCTCGGCCAGCAGCCCGCGCCGCTCCTCGTCGGGGAGCAGGTACCACTCGTAGGAGCGGACGAACGGGTAGACGCTCACGTAGTCGCGGGGTGTCTCGTCGGCGAGGAACGCCGGGATGTGCGACTTGTTGAACTCGGCCGGCCGGTGCAGCGCCATGTTGGACCAGACGGGCTCCAGGGCCCGGCCGAGCCGGGTGCGGCGGAAGCGGTTGTAGGCGTCCTGCAGGGCGTCCGCGGTCTCGGCGTGCCACCAGATCATGACGTCGGCGTCGGCGCGCAGCCCGGAGACGTCGTAGGTGCCGCGCACCACCACGTCCTTGGCGGCCAGCTGCTCGAAGAGCTCGGTGACCTCCGCCGCGTGGCCGGCCCGCTCCTCGGGCAGCGGCTCGCGCAGCCGGAACACCGACCAGAGGGTGTAGCGGATGACCTCGTTGAGCTCCTTGGCGCGCTTGCCCGCGGACTTCTCCGAGGCGTCTGGTGCGGTAGTCATGGCCGTATTCTCTCCCCTCACTCCCCCGCCTCCTCGCGGGGCCCCGTCGGCAGGGCGCGCAACAGCTCGGCGACGGCCCGCTGGGCGGAGGCGACGCAGGCGGGGATGCCGACGCCGTCGTAGGAGGCGCCGGCCAGCCGCAGCGCGGGCAGCCCGGCGAGGTAGCCCCGCACCCGGGCGACCCGCTCGGCGTGGCCCACGGTGTACTGCGGGAGGCCCTGGTGCCAGCGGGTCACCACGCTGTCCACCGGCTTGCCGGTGAGCCCCGCCGCCTCGCCCAGGTCGTCGAGCGCGGCGCGCACCAGGTCGGCGTCGTCCCAGCCGAGCGGTGCCTCGTCGCCGTAGCGGCCGACGGAGGCGCGCAGCAGGAAGAGGCCGGGGTCGGCGGCGGCCGCCCAGTCCCACTTGCCGGTGGTGAAGGTGGCGGCCTTGATGACGCGGCCGTCGATCGCCGGCACCAGGAAGCCGCTGCCGCGCGGCAGCCTGGCCAGGTCGGCGCGGCGGAAGGCGAGGGTGACGATGGCCATCGAGGCGTACTCGACGGCCGCCAGCTCGCCGGCCGCGGCCGGCGCCTCGGCGGCGAGCAGCCGGCCGGCGGCGGCGGCCGGCACGGCCAGCACCACGCCGTCGGCGGCGAGCGAGCGGCCGTCGCCGAGGGCCGCGGCCCAACCACGCGCGGTGCGGCGCAGGTTGGTGACGGCGACGCCGGTCTCCAGGGCGGCGCCCTCGGCCCGGCAGGCGTCGGCGACGGCCCCGGCCAGGGTGCCGACGCCGCCCTCGACGCCGGTGAACACCGGCTCGCCGGGGGCGCGCGGCGGCGACTGGCGCTGCACGGCGCGGACCGCGGCCAGCAGCGTGTCGTGCTCCCGGGCGGCCTCGTAGAGCTTGGGCACGGCGGAGCGCAGCGAGATCTGGTAGGCGTCGCCCGCGTAGACGCCGCCGAGCAGCGGCTCGACGAGCCGGTCGACGACCTCGCGGCCCATGCGCTCGGCGACGAGCCGGCCCACGGGCGCGTCCTCGCCGACCTCCAGCGGGGGCAGCTCGGCGTCCCTGGCGATCTGGGCGAGCCCGGCGTCGGAGAGCACCCCGGTGAGGGCCGCGACGGAGGAGGGCACGCCCATGACGTGGTCCTGCGGCATGGGCCGCAGGGCGCCCCTGGTCCAGATCGACGCGCCGGCGACGGCCGGCGGGCGCAGCGCGTCGCCGAGGCCGACCGCGCGGGCCAGCTCCGTGGCCTCGGGGCGGCGGGCCAGTATCGACTCGGCGCCCAGGTCGACTCCGACGCCGGCGACCGAGCCGGTGTGGAGCTTGCCGCCGAACCGGTCCGAGCCCTCGATCAGGGTGACCCGGACGCCGGCGGACAGCAGCCGGTGGGCGGCGGCGAGGCCCGAGATGCCGCCGCCGACGACGATCACATGCATGGCTCCCCCTCGGTGCGTCGCTTCACGTGGCGTCGGGGCGGGTCAGCGGGCGGTCCGCTCGTGGACGTGGGCGACGAGCCGGGTCAGGGCGTCCGGGTCGGTGGTGGGCAGGACGCCGTGCCCCAGGTTGAAGACGTGTCCCGGCAGCCCGGCGGCGGAGTCCAGCACCCGGTCGGCCTGGGCGGCGACGACCTCGGGCGGCGCGAACAGCACGGCGGGGTCGAGGTTGCCCTGGAGCGCCTTGTCCGGGCCGACCCGGCGGGCGGCCTCGGCCAGCGGGACCCGCCAGTCGACGCCGACCACGTCGGCGCCGGCCTCGCCGAGCAGGCCGAGCAGCTCGCCGGTGCCCACGCCGAAGTGGATGCGGGGCACGCCGCGCCCCGCGACGGCCTCGAAGACCTTGGCCGAGGCGGGCAGCACCGAGGCCCGGTAGTCGGCGGGGGCCAGCGCGCCGACCCAGGAGTCGAAGAGCTGGACCGCCGAGACGCCGGCGTCGATCTGCGCGCCGAGGAAGGCCCCGGCGATCCCGGCGAGCCGGTCGAGCAGCTCGGCCCACAGCTCGGGGTCGCCGTACATCAGCGCCTTGGTGTGCTCGTGGTTGCGCGAGGGGCCGCCCTCGACCAGGTAGCTGGCGAGGGTGAACGGGGCGCCGGCGAAGCCGATCAGCGGGGTGTCGCCCAGCTCGGCGGTGAGCAGGCCGATGGCCTCCGCGACGTAGCGCACGTCGTCGGGCTCGAGCGGCCGCAGCTGGTCGAGGTCGGCGCGGCTGCGGATGGGCCGGGCGACGACCGGGCCGACGCCCGGCTTGATGTCGAGGTCGACGCCGATGGCCTTGAGCGGGACGACGATGTCGCTGAAGAGGATGGCCGCGTCGACGCCGTGCCGGCGGACGGGCTGAAGGGTGATCTCCGTGACCAGGTCGGGCCGCATGCAGGAGTCCAGCATGGCGATGCCCTCACGGACCTTGCGGTACTCGGGCAGCGAGCGGCCGGCCTGTCGCATGAACCACACCGGGGTGTGCGGAACGGGCTCGCGGCGGCACGCCTTGAGGAAGGCGGAGTCGGTCACAGTCACAGGCAGCAGTCTCCCACGCCACCGTGATCCGACGGCGCGCGCGGGTGTGCCTACCGGCGTCGCGGGGCGGTGAGCGCCTAGGGTCTGGTCGTCATGGTCCGGCCGCCGCCCCGCACACGGACGGCGGGCCCCGGCGGCCGTACCCCCTAGGGTTACCGGCCATGGCAGCGTCTCGAACCCAGCCGGTGGAGGAGTCCGGAATCATGAACGACCCCGGTGCGCGGGTCCCGGAGGCCTTCCGGCGTGCGGTCACGGCGTTGACGACGGCCCGGCCGCGCCCCGAGGTCAGGCTCGCGCCGCTGCCGCCGCCCCGCAGGCTCGCGCCGTTCGCGCACGCGGTGGGCGCGACCGTGACGGCGGGCGAGGAGGAGCTGGCCGACGGCCGCTTCGTCCTGCTGCACGACCCGGCGGGCGACGAGACCTGGCAGGGCGACTTCCGAGTGGTGACGCTGGCCAGGGCCGACCTCGAACCGGAGCTCGCCACCGACCCGCTGCTGCCGGAGGTGGCGTGGTCCTGGTTGACGGAGGCGCTTGACGGCCGGGGGCTCGACCGACGGGAGGCCAACGGCACGGTCACCAGGGCCGGTTCGAGCTTCTTCGGCGGCCTGGCCGACCGGCCGGCGCGGGCCGAGCTGGAACTGCGCGCCTCCTGGACCCCGACCGACCCCGACGAGGCCGGCGCCCACCTGCTGGCCTGGTGCGGACTGCTGGCGCAGTGCGCCGGGCTGCCCCCGGAGTCCAACGGCCCGGCGGTCACCGCCCTGCCCCGCCGCCGCGGTCCACGGGCGATGTGAACGCGGGAACGCTGGGATGACGAATCACCGGTTCGTGATCATTCTCTAAAGGCCCAGTGGGATCGTGCCGAAGGAGTCAGTGACCCTTCCACCCGGATCGCCCCGACTCCTCCCCGGGAGTCGGTTTCGGATCCGTCCCCATCCCACCCCTCCCGGGAGGCCCGGTGTCTGTTCTCCTTGAGCACCCCACAAGCCTGGTCGCCTACCGCCCGAACAAGCCGACCGCCATGGTCGTCGTGGCCGACCCCCGTGTCCGTTCCACCGTCACCCGCCACCTGTGGGCGCTCGGCGTGCGGGACGTGATCGAGGCGTCGTCCGTGGCGGAGGCCCGCCCCCGAGTCGCCAACCCCCGTGACATCTGCGTCGCCGAGGTGCACCTCCCCGACGGCTCCGGGCTCACCCTGCTCTCCGAGACGAGGGCCGCCGGCTGGCCCAACGGCCTGGCCCTCTCGGCCGCGGACGACATCGGCGCGGTGCGCAACGCGCTCGCCGGCGGCGTCAAGGGCTACGTCGTCACCGGCACCCGCAACAACCTGGGCCCGCCCACCCGGCACGGCGCCTCGCACATCGGCGCCGCCGCGGCCCGCGGCCTGCACCGCCGCCAGCCGGGCGCCCCGGCGCACCAGGGCGGCTACCGCGAGCTCTCGGGCCGCGAGGTCGAGGTGCTGCGGCTGGTGGCGGAGGGCCAGTCGAACAAGGCGATCGGCGTCTCCATGGGCCTCTCCGCGCTGACGGTCAAGAGCCACCTGGCGCGCATCGCGCGGAAGCTCGGCACGGGCGACCGGGCCGGCATGGTGGCGGTGGCGCTGCGCACCGGCATCATCCACTGAACCGTTCCTTCTACGCCGTCGCTCCCGGCCCCCGGCGGACGAGCCCGGGTCCACCCGGTGCCGGGAGTGTGGACGGACGTTGTGCACCGTGCGCACAGAGTTAGTCTTAACTGGTGACCGACGCCCAGCAGACCGCCGAAGCGAGCCCTGATCTCACCGCATCCGAGCCGTCAGGGCCGACCCCGGTACCGCTGCTGGCCCCCCGCGAGGGAGTGCCGCCGGTCATCGCGGACGCCGACGCCCTGGCCGAGGTGGTCGCCGCCTTCGCGGCGGCCGGCGGCCCGGTCGCGGTCGACGCCGAGCGAGCCTCCGGATACCGCTACGGGCAACGCGCGTATCTCGTGCAGCTGCGCCGCAGGGGCGCCGGCACCACGCTCATCGACCCCGTCGCCTGCCCCGACCTCTCCGCCCTGGGCTCCGTCCTCGCCGACACGGAGTGGGTGCTGCACGCGGCCACCCAGGACCTGCCGTGCCTGCGGGACATAGGTCTGGTGCCCACCCGGCTCTTCGACACCGAACTGGCCGGGCGTCTCGCCGGCTTCGCGCGCGTGGGCCTCGGCGTGATGGTCGAGACGGTCCTCGGCTACAGCCTGGAGAAGGGCCACTCGGCGGTCGACTGGTCCACCCGCCCGCTCCCCGAGCCGTGGCTGCGGTACGCGGCGCTCGACGTCGAGCTGCTGGTCGACCTGCGGAACGCGCTGGAGGACGAGCTGCGGCGGCAGGGCAAGCTGGAGTGGGCGCTCGAGGAGTTCGCGGCGATCGCCGCCGCGCCCCCGCCGCCACCTCGCAAGGACCCGTGGCGCCGCACCTCCGGCGTGCACAAGGTACGCCGGCGCCGGCAGTTGGCGGTGGTGCGGGAGCTGTGGACGGCGCGGGACCAGGTCGCGCAGCGGCGGGACCTGTCGCCGGGCAAGGTGCTGTCGGACGCGGCGATCGTGGCGGCGGCCCAGGCCATGCCGCAGGACACGCGGGTGCTCGCCGCACTGCCGGGCTTCGGCACCCGGATGGGGCGGCGCCAGCTCCAGCTCTGGCAGGCGGCGATCGACCGGGCCAGGGAGCTGGCCGAGTCGCAGCTTCCGCAGCCGGGCCAGCAGACGGCCGGCCCGCCGCCGCCGCGGGCCTGGGCGGAGAAGGACCCGGCCGCGGCGGCCCGCCTGGCGGCGGCGCGGGCGGCGGTCACGGCGCACGCGGAGACGCTGCGGCTGCCGCAGGAGAACCTGCTGGCGCCGGACGTGGTGCGGCGGCTGTGCTGGGAACCACCGACCGATCGCACGCCTTCGGCGCTGGCGCCGGCGCTGCGCGCGCTTGGCGCGCGCGAGTGGCAGATCGGACAGACGGTCGACCTGCTGGCCCGCGCGCTCACCGACTGACCGCGCCAGGCGCGCCGCCGCTGAGCGGGCGCGCCGCGCCGATTCCCCCCACC
>NZ_JAVREM010000087.1:0-22385 GCF_031845425.1 Streptomyces millisiae | reverse complement strand
GGTGGGGCTACTCCTGGAGGACGGTGAGGGGGATCTGGATGGCGACCGGGCGGCCCTGGCGGTCGGCGAGCCAGGCGCGGCCCGGGGTGGACGGGGGGCGGAGCTGTTCGGGGGCCAGGCGGACGCCGATCAGTTCGCCCTCGCCCAGGTTCTTCGGCGCGAGGAGCATGCCGCGCCGGGCGCGGCGGGCGATGCCGATCCAGCCCATCGCGGTCATGCCGTCCGCCGGTCCGGCGAGCAGCAGGCCGAGGCCGCGGTCCCGGCCCGCCGAGGCGACGCGGCGCAGCGCCTGGTCGGCGCGGCCCGTCATCAGCATGTCGGCGTCGTCGACGACCACCACGGCCGGCCGGCCCTCCAACGAGGAGAGGGCCGCCTCCAGGTCGTCGCCGGTCGGGTCGGTCGCGGTCAGCACCCGGGCCAGGCCGTGCGCCGCGAGGCGGCGCAGCGGCGAGTCGCGGGGGGTGAGAACCACGAGGGCGGTGCCGCCCATCAGCAGCGAGACGGACATCGCGGCGAGCGTGTTGGAGCGGCCGCTGCCGGGCGGTCCGGCGACCATGAACGAGCCGACGTCGGCGGTGAAGTCGTAGCCGATCGGCGCCGCCTCGTCGCCGCCGAGGCCGACCAGCGCCCACATCGGGCGACGGTTCTCCTCGGGGATGAGGTCGGCGGCCTCCTGGAAGCCGACCACGGCGGGCAGTTCGGTGATCGGGAACGGCCGCAGCTCGTCGGCGATGCCGGAGTCACGGGCGGTGGCGCGGCGGCCGATGGCGCGCAGCGCGTCGGCCTGGTCGCCCGACCCCTTGGGCCCGGGCCCCTTGGCCAGCTTGGACGACTCGGCGGACGCGGACGCCGGGAGCAGCAGGATCTGTGCCTCGGTGGCGCCCGGGGTGAACCAGCCACGGCCGGGGGCGATGCGCTCGGGCACCGAACGCCGGTTGATGCCGGCCGCGGCGAAGTCCATCCGGTCGGTCTGGCGCAGCAGCAGCCGGCGGTCGTTGTGCTGGGCGGGGCGTCCGCCGAGCAGGATCCGTTCGGAGGTGGCGATCACGTGGATGCCGGCCGCGGCGCCCTCGCGCAGCAGCCGCAGCAGCTCCTCCAGCAGCCGGCCGCCGTCGTACTTGTCCAGCATGGCGTTGAGGGCGTCCCAGCCGTCGATCAACACCAGCAGGTGCGCGGGGCGTTCGGCCTTCGCCACCTTGGCGCGCAGCTCGGTGATGGAGGCCACGTCGTGGCGAGCGATCTGGCTCTGCCGCTCGGTGAGTTCGGCGAGCAGCCGGCGGACCAGGCGGTCCAGCCGCTCCGGGTCGTGGCGGGAGACGACGGCGCCGCAGTGCGGCAGGGCCTCCAGCGCGGCGAGGCCGCCGCCGCCGGCGTCGATGCCGTAGATGTGCAGTTGGTCGGTGGTCAGGTGCATCGCGGCCGAGCCGGCGATGGTGCGCAGCGTCTGGGTGCGTCCCGAGCGGGGCGCGCCGATGACATAGAGGTGGCCGAAGGTGGCGAAGTCCAGGTGGCCGAGGCGCTGTTCCTGGCGTCCCGGCAGGTCGAAGTAGGCGTAGGGGAAGGGCGGCAGGCGCAGCGCGCCCGGCGTGGGGTCGGTGTCCGGCTCCGCCATCGTGATGCGCTCGTCGAGCGGCGGGAGCCAGGGGCGGGGCTGCGGCGCGAAGTCCGGCAGCGCCTCGGCGGCCGCCCGCACCGCGGCCACCAGCTCGCTGAGGTCGGTGGGCGGGTCCTGGGCCTCGCCCGACTCGCCGTCCACGGGCGCGTCGACGAGGGCGTCGGCGTCGGGCTGCACGGCCACCGGCCTGCCCAGCTGCTGCCAGGTCAACTCGGCGCCGCGCACGGCACGGTGGCCGCCGCCCGGGCGGGCGCCGGGGGAGCCGTCGGTGACCGGCCGCTCGGCGCCGACCCAGGCGGTCTGGAACGGCAGCGGCGGTCCGTCGCCGCGCCGGATCAGCGCCCGGCCCGGGGTGGCGGGCGAGATGCCGGCGGCGGCCGGCGAGTTGAGGATGTCGGTGGACTCGGTGCGGTCGGTGACGCGCAGCGCGATCCGCAGGTTGGTGTTGGCGCGGATCTCGTTGCTGACGGCGCCGGCCGGGCGCTGGGTGGCGAGCACCAGGTGCAGACCGAGGGACCGGCCCCGCTGCGCCAGGCTGATCAGGCCGGGCACGAACTCCGTCAGCTCGCGCACCAGGGTGGCGAACTCGTCGATGACGAGGAGGAGTCGGGGCAGCGGCGGCAGCTCGGGCTCGCGGGCGCGCTTGGCCCGGTACTCGCGGTGGTCCTTGACCCCGACGTCGGCCAGCAGCTGTTCGCGGCGCTTCAGTTCGGCGTCGAGCGAGGCCAGGGCGCGCTGCACCAGGTGACCGTCGAGGTCGGTGATCATGCCCAGGGTGTGCGGCAGTTCCGCGCACTCCCGGAACGCGCTGCCGCCCTTGTAGTCGATGAGCACGAACGTCAGCTCGTCGGGCCGGTTGGCGACGGCCAGCGAGGCGATCATGGTCTGCAGCAGCTCGGACTTGCCGGAGCCGGTGGTGCCGCCGATCAGGCCGTGCGGGCCGTCGGTCGCCAGGTCCAGGTGGGCGGTGCCCTCGAACCCCGAGCCGATGACGAAGGTGGTGCTGGCCGGGTTGCGCTCCCAGCCGCGCACCAGCGTGGCCGGGTCCGGCGGTTCCTGGCCGAGCAGCGGCAACAACCGCACCTCGGTGGGGAGTCCGGCGTCGGCGTCCACGCTGACGTCACGTAGCGGCGCGAGGGCTCGGGCGGCCTCCTCACACCACTCGGGGTCGACCTGGTCGGCGCGCACGCCGCTGACGGTGGCGTGTCCCGAGGAGCGGACGGTGAGCCGGTTGCCGGTGGCAGTGACGACGGCGGAGCACTGCTCGGGCAGCAGCCGTTCGCGTTCGTCGAGGCAGAGGCTGAAGATGCCGACGGCCGGGCCCTCGGTGAGGATCTGGGTGACGCCCGGCACCTCGCGCAGCCGGTAGGCGCCGTCCATCACGACCAGCACGTCGGGGTCGGCGACGGCGACGGCCTGGCGGCCGGCGCCGCCGGTGACGGTCGTCCTGGCCTGGATGTCGGCGAACAGCTCGCTGACCCGGCGGGCGGTGGACTCGGGGTCGTTGCCGAGCGCGATCAGCGGGGCGCCGAAGCCGGCCCGGTTGGGCCGCAGATGGGGCAGCCAGCGGACCCACGCCCAGTCGTCGGCGTGCTGCTCGTCGGTGAGGACGACGATCCGCAGGTCGCGCGGGGAGTGCAGGACGGCGGCCTGGGCGACGGCCCAGCGGGCGACGGCGCGTGCCGTGCGGCTGGTGCCGGTGAGGCCGAGCACGCCGAGCTGGCGCATCTCGGCGCCGATCGGCACGTCGGCGAGGCGCCAGTGCACCTGGCGGTGGTTGGTCTCGCGGGCCTGGTCGCTGATCTTCTTGAGGGAGGCCCGGGCGACGGTGCCGAGCCTGAGGGTGAGGTAGTCGCCGTGGTGCCGGCGGCGTTCCCACAGCTGACGTCCCGGGCCGGTCGCGGTGAGCTGGATCGCCGCCGGGTCGGGGGACGCCTCGTTGCGCAGCCCGCGCTCCTCGACGGTGGCCCGGCGCATCTCCAGTTCGAGGGCGGCGCGGCGCAGGTGGAAGCGGCGCATCTGCTCCTCGTGCCGCTTGCGGTTGGAGCGGCGCCCGGTCAGCCAGTTGCCCACCGCCATCAACGGGGTGAACAGGATGAGGATCATGAAGTAGAAGGACCGGAAGATCGCCATCATGGCGAGGCCCATGACCAGCGGCGACAGCATGAGCATGAACGGGAAGGTGCGCGGCCCGGGGGGCGACGGCGGTCCCGGCAGGCTCAGGTTCTCGGCGTCCAGCGGCGGGACGATCCGGGGCGGCCGGTTGTAGTCCATGGTCAGGCCGTCGGCGGCCGGCTTGACGGCGGCGTCCGGCTCGAACGGCGGCGCGAGGCGCAGCAGATGGTCGCCGAGCGACAGGTCGGCGTAGAACGGCCAGGGCCGCGAGCCGTCGGTGGGCGCCGGCAACTGCCCGGGCGGCAGCGGCTCGGGGTCCGCGGGCAGGCCGTCCGGGCCGGCCGGCGGCGGCTCCTCGCTGTGCCCGCCGGGGCCACCGTCCTCCGCGCCGGCCGGCTCCTCGTCGGTGAGCGGGGTGCCGGTCTCGGGGTCGACGGGCGGCGGCGGGGTGAGGCTGCGCAGCCCGCAGGTGTCGGGGTCGGCGTCCTCGGGCAGCCGGTAACTCGCCGTGCCGTCGGCATGCACCGTGATCCAGGTGCCGGTGGGCGGCAGCCCGTCGTCCTCGTCGGGGTCGTCGGCCGAGGTGTCGGCGAGGCGGACGGCGCAACTGCGGTCGGTGCCGATCTCGTAGGCGCCGGGGCCCAGCCGCCAGACCCGGCCCGCGCCCGGGCCCGACACGTGGCGCAGTTCGAGCAGCGCCGGGTCGGTGGCGGGCGGGGTCCAGGCGCGGGCGGCGCTGGGCTGGGGCGGCGCGGGCGCGCCGCGGCCGAGCAGCACGCCGTCGCGGACGCCGCCGACGCCCAGCGGCGCGTCGGAGTCGAGCAGGCGCTCGCCGAGGAAGAGCCTCGGGGTGTCGAGTGCCGCGGCCAGCTCGGCGACGGTGGCGTCGCCTGGCAGGTCGAGCAGGTGGTCCGTGAGCCGACCCTGCTGGTCGGCGGTGGTCACGGTGAGCTTCACGGGCGGTCCAACCGGCTTCGGTGGGGGAGTGTTCGGGTGGGTGGCGCGTTGCGCGCCGTCAGTGCGGCAGCGTGCGGGTGGCGTCCCGGCCGGCCCCCGCGGACCCCGTGGAGACGGGCGCGCCGCCGCGCGGCGCGGTCTCCGACCTCGACCCGGGCTCCGCGAGGCGGTGC
Organism: Streptomyces millisiae; assembly: GCF_031845425.1. Lineage (NCBI taxonomy): Bacteria > Bacillati > Actinomycetota > Actinomycetes > Kitasatosporales > Streptomycetaceae > Streptomyces > Streptomyces millisiae. The sequence continues at coordinate 17,525 of NZ_JAVREM010000087.1, read as the reverse complement.
TCGCCGGTGTCGTCGGCCTCGTCCTCGAGTTCGCCGAGCGGCGGCCGGGGCGCGGTGCGGACGGCGGTGGACCCCGCCCAGCCGTCGGCGTCGCCGCCGGTGCCGCTCGTGGCCTCCTCGTCCGCCTCGTCCTCGTCCAGTTCGGCGAAGGTACGGGTGGTCTCGGCGGCGTCGCCGGCGGGCGGCGCGGGCGGCAGCACGGGCGGGATGGCGGAGAGCACCTTGGCGATGGCCCGGCTGAGGGCGTTGCCCGTGGTGAGCAGCGGGGTGCCGGCGACGGCGATCTGGCCGTGCCGGTCGGTCAGCAGGGTGCGCAGGTGGCCGCGCCCCTCGCCCAGCAGGAGCAGCCGCAGGGCGGGGAACTCCTCGGGCGGCTCGGAGAGTTCGGCCGGCACCGGGTCGGGCAGTTCCGCGGTGACCAGGACCGGCGAGAGGCCGAGCTCGGGCCGCTGCTCGCGCGCGGCCCGGTGCGCGGCGCGCACCGGCATCCCGGCGAAGCCGCGGTGCACGCCCTCGGCGACCACCACGAGCCCCTCGGGCAGCCGGACGTCGAGCTGGGCGGCGACCGCCTGGTGCAGGGCGACGGCGGAGCGCCGGTCGCCCTCGACGGTGATCATGGGCGGCCCCACGGCCAGGTCGAGGAAGGCGCTGCGGCCGCCGACCTCGCCGACCGCGACCAGCACCGGGTGCACCTGGTCGGGGTCGGGCACGACGGGCGGCAGGTCGGCCCGGGCGACACTCCAGTGGTCGTCCGCGTCGTCACCGGCGAGCCACCAGCGCTGGTCGTCCGGCAGCGAAACGTTTCCGCGCTCTCCGGCGACGAGGACCGTGACGGTGTCGCCGTCCACCAGCGCCCCGTACGCCCGGCCGCCGGCCGCGCGCGCGGCGGCCACGGCCCGCTCCGCGTCCCGCCAGGTCGCGGGGGCCCGCAGGCCGCGCACCAGGACCCGCAGCGAACGCCGGTGCCGCAGCCAGGCGCGGAAGGGCGCGGCGAACGCGTGCCCGGTGACCGCGAACTCGCGGCGCAGCCGCCGCCAGGCCTTGGCCCAGCCGCCCTGCCGCATCGCCAGGTACCGAATGATCAGGAAGATCACCAGCAGCACGGCGATGACGCCGAGCACCCGGAAGATGGTGTCCCGGTGGCGGTCGATGAACTCGAAGGGATCGGTGGTCCTCATGCCGCCGCCTCCGCCGCGTGCGCGGCCTCGAACTCCGAGCGCAGGGCCGCCAGGGCGTAGTGCACGCGGGACTTCACGGTGCCCTTGGGTATGCCCAGCAGGCGGGCGGCGTCGGCCCGCGACCGGTCGCACAGGTGCACATGGGCCAGCACGTCGCGGTGGAGCGGGCTGAGCCGGGACAGCGCCCGTACCACGGCGACCCGGTTGACCACGGCGTCGGCCACGTCGCCGCCGTCGTCGGCGGCCCGGTGCAGCAGGGCGGCCGGCACGATGCCGATCGGCACGCTGCGGTCGCGGCGGCGGGCGTCGACCGCGAGGTTGCGGGCGACGGTGTGCAGCCAGGCGGCGAGGTGGTCGTCGTCGGCGTGGAACCCGCCCTCCTCGCCGGCGAACTCGTCGGCGGCCAACCAGGCGCGGAGCATGGTCTCCTGCACGATGTCCTCGGCCCGGTGCGGATCACCGGGGGTGAGGCGGTTGGCGTAGCGCAGCAGGCGGCCGCGGTACCGCTCGGCGGCCGGCTGCTGCCTGCTTCCGGCGCAGTGCGCGGTCCTGGCGACGGGTGCCGGGACGGCCGCGGGTACGGGGACCGGGGTGGCGGGGACCGGGGCGGCGGGGACCGAAGCTGGCCGGGCGGCCGGCCGGGCCATGGGGTGAGGCGAATGAGCGTCAGGCATCGCTCTTCTCCAACAGCGCTCGGACGGGGCGGCTTTAGAGGCTACGCCACTGTGAATGACCGGGACGTTACCGGAAGGTGGCGGCGGAGTCTCGGCAACTCGCTTGTGGCTCAACGGGATTCGAGCCTCCAGGTCTGCGCGGGGGTGCGGTTGCACTCCCACTGGCGGACGTTGGCACCCCAGTCGACGCTGGAGTCCATGACGTCCATGCAGTGGCCGCTGCGCACCGAGACCACGATGTAACCGTTGAGGTTGGGCTCCAGGCGGAACTGCTGGGCCGGGGCGCCGTTGCAGCCCCACATGCGAATGTTCGCACCCGCGTCGAGCGAACCGTTCTCGACGTCCACGCAGTTGCCGCCGAGCCCGATGAGCCGGTAGGTGTTCTGGCTCCCGGTCGCCTGGAGGGCGAAGTTCTGGGCGGCGGTCTCGTTGCACTCCCACTGGCGGACGTTGGTCCCCGCGTCGGTGCCGCTGCTGTCCACGTCGAGGCAGCGGTCGTCGGTGGTGCCCGGCATCAGCCGGTAGACGCCCTCGGGCAGCACGTTCTCCTGCCTGACCGTCTCGGCCTCCTCGGTCTCCGGCTCCGGCTCCTCCTCGCGCTCCGGTTCCGGCTCCTCCTCCGGCTCCGGCTCCTCCTCCTGCTGCGGCGGGGGCGGTGGCTGCTGTTCCTGGGTCTGCTCCGGCTGCTCCTCGCGCTCGGGCTCCGGCTCCTCCTCGGGCTCCGGCTCCGGCTCCTCGGTGGTCGGCTCGGGCTCGGGCTCCGGAGCCGGCTGCTGCGGGCGCTCGGCCGCCACGGTCTCGGTCGGTCCTTCGTCACCGGACAGGATGGTCCCCATCGACCATCCGGTGACCGACACCACGGTGGCCACCGCCACCGCCCAGCCGAGGGAGGTGAACACCCGCCGTCCCGGCAGGAGTCCACGACGGGCCACGGCCGGCCGGTCTGCGAAGGCGTCGACGAAACGCTGGGGCTGTTGCTTCGGCATCGGTACGGTGCCTCACGGGGTGGGGTGGACGGGCAGGGTGAACAGTGGCTTTCTGACGGGGCGTTGGAAACAGGTCTACTCCAACGGCGGCCAGCGGTACACCCCGAGACTAGGGTTCTTTACGTTGTCGAACGTTGCGTTTGCGTTGCGGGTGGTCCTCGGATCGGTCAACCCGGGGTGAAAGGGGCCCACTCGAGGAGTCGCCGGGAGTGGCCGCGGAGTTCCCTGTCGGCCGCCGTTTTGCTCGGCTGAGGATAAATTAACGTCCGCGCCACTGCGCGCTTTGGCCCCCGCTGCCACGATGTGGCTGTCATGAGAGCGGGCCTGGCATTGCGAGCAGCGCGGGCGGCCGTGTTCGCCGCGCTCTGTGTGCTGCTCGCCGCCTGGGGCCACGTGGCGATGTCCGGGGTCCCGGTCGCCCGCTGGGCGGTACTCCTCGCGCTGACCGTGGTCGGCTCCGGCGCCTGGCTGTTCGCCGGCCGCGAGCGCGGGCCGCTCACCGTGATGGGCGCGAGCCTGGCCACCCAGGCGCTGCTGCACCGCCTGTTCTCCTTCTTCCCGGCCACGCCGGACCCCGCCGCGCCGCTCGGCCCGGCGCACGCCACGCACGCCGCGCACGCCCGACACCCGGCGTCGTTGGCCGAGTTGGACGGCGGCGCGGGCGGCATGACCGCCGTGCACGTGGGTCTCGCGCTGCTGAGCGCGGTGTGGCTGTGGCGCGGCGAACGGGCCGCTTTCCGGCTGCTGCGCTCGGCCGCGTGGCGCGTGCTGCGGCCGGTGCTGTGCCCGCCGCGCGCGGCGGCGCCGCCCGCGGCCCGCCCGGCCCCGCGCCCGGCCGGGGCCCGGTGGACGCCGCGCCGGCCGCCGTTGGGGTACGCGCTCTCGTCCCGTGGCCCGCCGCCGGCCGCCCTGACCGGGCGGTCGGCGTGTCTCTGCGGCCCTTGTCGGCAGACACGAGGGCCCGAGGCCGCGACCCGACCGGTCAGGTCCCCGCACCGTGCCACGGCCGGCGTCGCCCCGTCTGATCTGCCTCGCTGATCACACCAACTCCCCTTCGGCGTCCCGGCCTTCCCCTGCCATGCCCTGACGACTCGGCATGGCCTCCGCGAAAGGCGACAGGGACGTTGACCACGACCACACTCACCCCGCCACGCCCGCAGGGGCCCGGACCAGACGACGAGGACCGCTCCGTCACCGACTGGGCGCTGGCCGCCAGGTCCGGCGACCGGCACGCGGTCGAGCACTTCCTCCGCGCGGTGCGCGCGGACGTCCAGCGCTACGTCACCCGGCTGAGCGGCGACGCGCAGGCCGCCGAGGACCTGACCCAGGAGACGCTGTTGCGCGCGCTGCGCGCCCTGCCGGCCTTCGAGGGCCGCTCCTCGGCCCGCACCTGGCTGCTCTCCATCGCCCGCCGCACGGTGGTCGACCGGATCCGCTACGAGCGCTCCCGGCCCCGACTCGCCGACACGGCCGACTGGTTGACGGCGGTCGAGGGCGCCCAGTGCCGGGCGCAGCCCGGCTTCGAGGAGGGCGTGGCCCTCGCCGAACTGCTCGCCGAGCTCCCCTCCGACCGGTCCACCGCGTTCACCCTCACCCAGATCCTCGGCCTCCCCTACGCGGAGGCGGCCCGCGCCACCGGCTGCCCCGTCGGCACGGTCCGCTCCCGCGTGGCACGGGCCAGACAGACCCTGATATCCCAACTCGCCGAGGAGTAACGGGACTTCGTGTGACGGCGGCCGGACCGTTCCGGATACCGGCCGCCGTCCGGGGACCGCTACCGGTCCCGCCCCTCCCCGATCCTGGGCGGCGCCCCCTCGACCCGGCCCAGCACGGCGTCGACCAGCAGGAAGCCCACCAGGGTCACGCCGAACACCGGCAGGAACCAGCCGACCAGCGCCACCCCGACAGCCAACGGCACGAGCAGCGCGGGCGGTACGCGCCGCCAGGCGCCGCGTGGCAGCGGCCGGCCGAAGGCGCCGGCACGGCCGCGCTGCCACCACATCCGGTAGCCGAGCACGATCAGCACGATCAGGGACAACGCCAACGCGGCCAGGGCCAGCTGGTTGACCAGGCCGAAGAGCACCCCGGTGTGCAGGTCGATCCCCCACCGGCTGAGCTTGGCGAGCAGCGGGAAGTCGTCGAACCGCACCACGTCCAGGACCTCGCCCCCGTTGGGGTTGATGGCCACGGCGTCCTGCTTCTCCGGCCAGCTCCGCTGGATCTGGCGCACCACGTAGGCGGACTCCTCGTCGGCCGGCGGCACCAGCTCCACCGGGTTGGAGAGCCCCTGGGCGCGGGCGATCGCCAACACCTCGTCGACCCAGAGCCCGGAGGCCGGCCGGTCGCCCTCGCCGGCCTCGCCCGACACGTCCGGGTGCCCCTCGTGCCCGGCGCCCGCGTCCCCGGCGGCCTCGCCGACCGTCGGGCTGACGTCGGGCGTCTGCTGGCCGAGCGACGCGCGCAGCTCGGTGACGTTCTCGCCGGCGAAGGTGGACCACGTCAGGCCGGTCGCGGAGAGGAAGAACAGGCCGGCCGCCACGGTGACGCCCAGCGTGCCGTGCCGGCCGAGCGTGCGGCGCCGCCCGGCGGCCGGGCGCTTCTCGCCCCTGGCGCGGCGGGCGCGCCACCTGGACAGCCACAGCAGCAGCCCGCCGCCCGTCACCACCCACAGCCAGCTGGCGGCCAACTCGCTGTAGAGCCGGCCCGGCGCGCCGAGGTGCAGGTCGCGGTGGAGCTCGTCGATCCAGGTCCGGACCGGCAACGCGCCGGTGGAACCGTACTGTTCGAGCGCGCCGCGCACCTCCGCGGTGTACGGGTCGACGAACACGGCGAGGGTCTTGTCGTCGTCGATCCCCGGCGTCCCGGCCAGCAGCACCCGGGTGGTGGCGCCGGCCTCGGGCGACGGCCGGACCGCGGAGATCGTGCCGTCCGGGTACGCCTCCCGCGCCGCCGCGACCTGCGCGGACAGCGGCAGTTCGACCCCGTCGCCGACCGGCACCGTCAGCTCGTCGGCGTAGACGACCCGCTCCAACTGGAAGGAGAGCGCGTACAGCAGCCCGCTCGCCGCCGCGACCAGCAGGAACGGGGCGACCAGCACGCCCGCGTAGAAGTGCAGCCGCAACACGAGCGGCCGCAGCGCCGCCCAACCGGCCGAGCGGCTGGGCGGCTTGCTCGTCACCTCGGAGGACGGTTCTGTGGTCTCGGTCGACTCGCTTGACTCGGTGACGGACATGAGCACTCCCGGGTCGGAACCGGGCCACGTCCGTGGCCCTCACTCACGACAGTCGGAAGCGGAACGGCGCGGGTTCCCGCGGTTCCCGCGGTTCCCGCCGATCACGGCTTGCGGGCGACGCCCCCGTACTGGTGGACCTCGTCGGGCAACCCCCAGGCGAGGGCGTCGGGCCGCCAGCGGGAGCAGGAGACGACGCCGGGGTCCAGCAGCTCGAGCCCGTCGAAGAAGCGGGCGATCTCCGCCGGGCTGCGGAGGATGTAGGGGACGGAACCGCCCTCGTTGTACCGGCCGATGGCCGCGAGGTACTCCTCGCTGGTGCCGGTGGAGTCGTAGTGCACCAGGTAACTGCCGGACGGCAACGCCGCGACCAGCTCCTTCACGATGGCGCGCGCCTGGTCGTAGTCCTCGACATGGCCGAGGATGCCCATCAGCATCAGCGCGACCGGCTGGTCGAAGTCCAGGATGGCCTTGGCCTGTTCCACGATGGAGTCCGGCTCGAAGAGGTCGGCGTGGAGGTAGTCGGCACTGCCCTCCGGCGAACTGACCAGCAGGGCGCGCGCGTGGGCGAGCACCAGCGGGTCGTTGTCGACGTAGACGACCTTCGACTCGGGGGCCACCCGCTGGGCGATCTCGTGCGTGTTGTCGACGTTGGGCAGCCCGGTGCCGATGTCGAGGAACTGCCGCACACCCTCCTCGCCGGCCAGGTGCCGCACGGCACGCGCGAGGAAGTACCGGGCGGCCCGCGCGCCGTCGACGATCCCCGGGAACACGTCCCGAAACGCGTCGCCGGCGACCCGGTCCACCTCGTAGTTGTCCTTGCCGCCCAGCCAGTAGTTCCAGATCCTGGCCGAATGCGGCACCGTGATGTCGATCGCGGCCCGCGCGGCGGCGTCGGGGTACGACGGCTCGTCGGTCATGCTTCTCCTCGTCCTCGGTGGTGGCCCACACGCTAGGCCGCCCGCGCCTTCCGAGGCCACCCGCAGGGCGCTACTCCCGTACGGGGCAACGTAGTTCGGGGTAGCGGTGGTGGGGCGAGCAGGTGATGAGGTCGAGGGTGGTGTAGCCGGTTGCTTGGATATACCAAGCGGCGTGTGTGTCACCTCCCCGGTGGAGGGTGGCGGCGACGTACGCCAGCTTCGCGGCCAGCCCCGTCGGTTCACGCTCCAGTGGGTTGGCGAAGCCGGGCGCGGCGCGCGTCATCTCTTCCTCGAACCACCGGACGGCGTCGTCGACGTCGTGGAACGTGGCGGTGATGGCGCTGGCCGGCCGTAGCAGCCAGTTGGCGATGAGGATCGGCGTGCAGCCGTTGGTGGCGAACGCGGGCGACTCCGGCCGGCGCGGCCCCTCCTGGTCGTAGGTGCGGCGGTCGCCGTCTCCGCAACCGCTGGACTGCCCACCTTCGGTGGGCTCGTCGTCGTCTCCCGGATCAACGCGCACGTCGGTTACCGTTCCTTTCATGCCGAAGGCGCGAGGGCTCTCCTCGTGCCGGTGGTGCAGCCGTTCCGGGCGGGGACGGCCAAATCCAAACGCCCGGAACGGACAACTCTCGAGGGCTTGCCGCGAACGCCGGCTCATCTCGGCTCGGCTGAACGCCGGTTCGCCTCGGCCACCAGCGGGCTCAGCGACTCGCTCAACCTGACCGGCTCGACATCCTCGGGCGACACGGCCCACTCACACCCGCCGCCCAACGGCCGCAGCCAGACCCGGCCGCACTCGTGCGCCATCACCCGACCGACCTCGGCACGGGACGTGTCACGCGCCATCGCCCCAACGGCCGGAAGCTCGCTCTCCGTATGCATGTGATTACGGTGACGCGAGGAGGGAGAAAAGCCCAGGGACGGAACGTCCCAGTTACGAGGCGTTACGCGTCAAGGCCGAGGAAATCCGCGATCCGCCGGAGGCCGGGTGGGTGAGAGGGGCCCGCTCGCAGGTCGAGCACGATGCTCACGGCAAGCGTGTGGTGCCGCATCCACTCCGGGGCGAATCGGCGCAGGGACTCCAACGCCCTGACCGCGCCGGCCGCGTCGCCGAGGTCCGCGTGTGCGCGGGCCACGTCGAGCAGCAGCCAGGTTCGCCATGAGGGCGGTGTCGACCCGCTGACCCGCATCCCCCGGGCGAGCGTCAGGGCCTCTTCCGGCCGGCCGTGCTGCACGGCGAGTCGAACCCGCTCGATCCGTACGGAGGATCGGCTGAACACCGACACCAGCCGGCCGTCCGTCGGCGCCGGGAGCCGGCTGAGCCGCCCCGCCGCGCGTTCGGCCGTGGTCATCATGTCGGTGGCCTGGTCGTAGTCGCCGGCACGGGCCGCGCTGGTGGCGGCCGACATCAGGAGACCGCCCCACACGCGCCACTCGGTCGCACTCTCCGGGCCGCCTCGTTCCACGGAATCCGCCGCGCGAAGGGCGAGTTCCGAGGCGTCCGCCAGCCGGTTCTGACGCTGGTAGGCCCAGGCAACGGAGTTGCAGATCATCGGCGGAAGCAGCGGGTCCGATGAGGCCTCGGCCGCGGTCATCGCCCGTTCGAGACCGGCGAGTGCGAGGTCCGTCTTCCCCAGCCTGATGGCCAGGTGGCCGGCGAGTTGGAGCGTCTTCCCCAACAGCGCCTGACCCTCCGCGCGCTGATCCACGTCCCCGGCCGCGGACACCAGCCGGGTACGCGCGATCAGGTCGGGCAGCAGTTCCATCACGCGGTCGAAGCCCGCGCCGTGGTACAGCGTCCACCCCTCGGCGAGCTCGGCGCGCAACGCGCCCGACGACAGCCCGGCCACGGACTCCGGGACCGGCGGCACCGAGAACATGGGCGGCGTCATCGCCCGCCGCAGGGCGACCAGTTGGGGAGACTCCACCTCTCCCGTGGACGGGACTCCCGGTGGGTCGCCGAGCAGCGCGGTGACCTCGACGCCGAGCCCCCTCGCCAGGGCGTGGAGCGTCGGCAGTCGCGCCGAGTGCTTGCGCCGCTGTTCCAACTTCCGTACGACGTCGACCGACACGCCCGACCTCGCGGCCAGCCCTTCCTGGGTCTGCCCACCCAGTCGCCGTAGCCGCACCACCCGGTCGCCCAAGTGCTCCGCCACCATGCTCATCACGGTACCCATGTCGCGCCGCTATGGGACGGTGGTGCGGAAGAAGCACGCACCGACGGGGTGAGAGGAACAGCGTGGTGCCGGAGCGGGATCAGGTCGTGGTCACGGACGCCCAGTGGAGCGACGCCAGGCTGGTCTGGGACTACCACCTGATGGGGCACGAACCACGGCCCTGCTCCGTCGGCATCGGCCTCGGCAGCCATGATCTGGGCGTGGCCACGCGGGCCGCCGAGCTGTACGCGGCCGGGTACTTCCCCACCCTGGTGTTCAGCGGAGGCAACAGCCCCACCACCCTGGCCCGGTTCCCGCGCGGCGAGGCAGTCCACTACCGCGAGCACGCGCTGGCCCTGGGTGTGCCTGACGAGGCCATCCTGGTGGAGCCGCTGGCGGCCAACACCGGCCAGAACATCGAGTTCACCCGTCGGCTGCTCCGACGAGCCGGCATCACGGTCGACTCAGTCCTGCTGGTCTGCAAGCCCTACATGGAGCGGCGGGCCTTCGCCACCTGCCGTCAGCTCTGGCCGGAGGTCGAGGTCGTGTGCGCCTCGGAGCCGCTGTCCCTCGATGACTACGTCAAGTCCATCGGGGACGAGAAGCTGGTGGTCGACATGATCGTCGGCGACCTGCAACGCGTGATCGACTATCCGGCGCGCGGGTTCGCGATCCCGCAGCCCGTCCCCACGGGCGTGCACGACGCCTACGAGCGGCTGCTGCGGGCCGGCTTCGACTCCCGGCTGGTCAAGAACGGGAAACCTCGGGATACGGCGTAGTCCCCCACGATGCACGAGAGGCTGAATCATGGCTGAGCGCGACGCCCGCGTCGTGGACTTCCTGTACGAGCTCGGACTGCTCAAGCGTCACAAACGCACCGGATGGGTGATCGCCGGTATCGCGGAGCCGGAGAGCATCGCCGACCATTCACATCGCACGGCCGTCATCGCCTCGGCCATCGCCGCCATGGAGGGCGCCGATCCGCAACGCGCCGCGTTCCTCGCCCTCTTCCACGACAGCCAGGAGACACGCACGACCGACATCCCGCACCTCGGCAAGCGGTACCTCAAGGCGACGGCGAACACCGAGGTCACCCGCGAGCAGGTGGTGGGACTGCCGGACGCTCTGGCCGGAGTCATCACTGACGCCGTGGACGAGTACGAGGCGCGGGAGTCGCCGGAGGCAGTCTGTGCCAGGGACGCCGACAAGCTGGAGTGTCTGCTGCAGGCCATCGAGTACCGCGAGCAGGGCAGCCGGCAAACGCAGCCATGGGTCGACACCTCGCTCGCCTCTCTCACCACGGACACCGCCAAGCAGCTGGCGAGGGAGGCTCTGGAGCGCGGACCACTGGAGTGGGTGCACCGGACACGGGAGCAGAAGCCGGAACTCTGACCACGCCTCGCCCAGGCCGTGGAGCGGCCCGGGGGTAGCCGGCATGCTAGAGGCCGTCGGCGACTGCAACACGCACACCACCCACGACCGCCTGCTGCGGGCCGGCTTCGACTCCCGGTTGGTCAGGAGCGCGCGGTAACGACGGGGCGCGGTCGTCACCACTGGCGTCGGACGGTGGCCTTGGTGCCCGTCACCAGGGTCGCCGGTGGGACGTCGTCGGCCACCACCGCGCCGGCGGCGACCACGGCGTCGTGGCCGATGCTGACGCCCGGCAGGATCGTCGCTCCGGCGCCGATCCACACGTTGTCCGCCACGTCGATGGGCCCGCCGCTCAGCCAGCCGCGTCGTTCCTGGGGGTCGACCGGGTGGCCGACGGTGATGAACGTGGCCTTGGGGCCGACCATCACGCGCTCGCCGAGCCGGATGCCGGCGTAGTCCAGGAACGTGCAGTTCTGGTTGATGAACACCCGCTCGGCGAGGTCGAGGTTGAGGCCGTGGTCCGTGTAGAAGGGCGGGTAGATCGTGACCCTCGCCGGCAGCGGCCTGCCGAGTATCCGTTCGAACAGCGCCGCCTTGCCGGCCTCGTCCTCGAAGGGCAGGACGTTCAGCCGGGAGGTGAGCTCGGTGACCCGCAGCACGCGCTCGGCCATGGCCTGGAACTCCGCGCTGTGGATGCGCAGGAGGCGGTCGTTGGTCATGGTCTCGCCGCCCAGGACGGGAGCCAGACCGGCTCGGGGAGCCGCGGCAGGTTCCGGAGGTGGGTGATGAGTCCCCGGAGTCCCGGATGGGGACTGGCACGTGGGAGGAGGAGCGCGAGGGGGTAGGCCAGGGTCGGGTTGACGACGGGGATGCGGCGCAGGTCGTGGCTGGTCGGCCAGAGGTAGCGGTCGCGTGCCCCGACGAGCGTGGCCACGTCCGTGGATTCCGCGAGGACGTCGAGGAGTACCTCGTCTCCGAAGTGCGGGCCCGCCGCGTCGACGCGCAGGTCGAAGGCGGTGGCGAGCTGGTCGTAGAACTCCGACCACTCGCTCCCGGGCGCGATGCCCGGCACCCAGATCCGGTGCCCGCGCAGCCGCGCCGGCGTCAGGCTGCGCGCGGCGGCGAGCGGGTGTCTCGGGCCGACGAGGAGCTCCAGCGGCGAGTCGAACGCGTGGATGATCCGCACGTCGGGCGGCAGCGCGGCCGGTTCTGTGACGGTGCGGAAGGAGGCGTCGACGTCGCCCGCCGCGACGGCGGCGGCCGCCACGCGCGGGTCGTCGACCCGGAGGGTCACCACGTCGAGGTCGGTCCCGGGCCGCGACCGCCAGTAGTCGTGCAGCATGACGGCCTGGGCGCTGCGCAGGCCGAGCACGTCGATCCGGAGGGCCCGCGCGCCGGGCCGGACGGCGGTGACGGCGCGCTCGACGCCCGCGACGATGCTCCGCGCGTGCGGGAGGAACGCCTGGCCGTCGAGCGTCAACTCCACCCCGCGCGCGGTACGGACGAACAGCCGGACGCCCAACTCGCGCTCCAGGGCGGCGATCCGCTTGGAGACCGCCTGCTGGGTCACGCCCGACTCCTCGGCCGCGTGCCGCAACTGTCCGAGCTCGGCCGCCCGAACGAACGACCGCAGTGCCTCGCTGTCCACCGGTCGATCGTAGGCGGGCACAACCGATCGTTGTGGCTCGTGGTGGATCGGTTGTCGGGCTCGGGCCGGGCGGCCCGAGCCCGGGTCGCCCGGACAGGGCCTACAGGCCGTCGGCGACCATCGCCGCGACGATGCGGACGTGGCGGTCGGCGTTGGTGGTCGACCACTCGTTGTCGTAGTTGAGGCCGTAGGGCCAGAAGTGGCCGCCGCCGGTGGAGATGCGGGCGCTGGAGCCGTCGTACTGGCGGACCAGCGCGGTGGCCTGGGCGCCGGTCCAGGTGCCGCTGCCGCCGAGGCGGCTCCAGCCGGAGCTGGTGCCGACGCCGATGGTGTGGGCGATCTCGTGGAGGGCGGTGCGCTCGCTCATGTAGGAGCGGTTGGCGCCGAAGCGGATCGTGCCGTTGATGTTGCCGTCGGCGGTCGGGACGCTCGGGTCGTAGCGGACGGTGATGTCCTTGCCGAGGCCGCCGCTGAGCGCGTTGTAGCGGGCCACGGCCGCGTTCATGGCGCTGGTGATGCGGTTGTAGGCGTCCTGTTGGTCGGCGGTGGGGTTGGCGGCGCGTTCCAGTCGCCAGGTGATGGTGGCGGCGGCCGACTGCTCGCTCGCGACCGGGGGCGGGGCGGGTGCGGCGATGGCGGGGGCCGGCGCGGCCAACGCCAGGGCGGCCAGCGAGGCTACGGCCGCGAGGCGGCGGAGCAGGGATGAGGTCACCAGAGTTGCCCTCTCGCTCGGAATCGCTCACGATTCAAAGTGGTTCGAAGTGGCAGGTGCACGTCATTCAAGAAAAGCGCGCACCGGCGAACAGTCAACCCCCGCGTCGACATCGCCCCGACATCTACCGGACACCCAACCGCCGTGTGTGCGTGGCGTGTTGTGAGGACGCTACGACCGTGCGACGAATATGGGGGATCGTCCTCGCCGCGCTGCTGCTCGGGGGCGTCGGCGTCGCCCTCGTACAGGGACGCGACGACGGGGGAACGGCCACGACGACGGTGCGTGGCGTGATCGGGTCGGAGAAGGCCGAGTTCTTCGCCGACCCCGAGGTGATCGACGTCCTGGCCGAGCGCGGGTACGAGGTCGAGACCGACTCGGTCGGCTCCTGGGCCATGGACGACGTCGACCTCGAGGGCTACGACTTCGCCTTCCCGTCCAGCCAGGGCCCCGCCCAGGAGCTGGCCGCCCGGGCCGGCTCGCCGGGCGCTCCGCTGCGGCCGTTCTACTCGCCGCTGGTGGTGCTGGCGCGCGGCGCGGCGGCCGAGGTGCTGGCCGCCGAGGGCCTGGCCACCCTGGAGGACGAGCACCGCGGCCTGCTGTCGATGAGCGGCCTGCTGGAGGCCATCGGGAACGGCCTGGCCTGGGGGGACCTGCCGGGCGCGGAACCCGCGGCCGGTCTTGCCGGCGCGCTGTACGTCTCCAGCACCGACCCGCTGACCTCCAACTCCGGCGCCCTCTACCTGGCCGCCGCCTCCTACGTCGCCAACGACGGCACCGTGGTGGCCGACCCGGAGGGCGTCGAGCGCGTGACGCCCCTGCTGCGCGCCCTGGTCCAGGTGCAGGGCACCCAACAACCCAGCTCCGACGGCCCGTTCCGGGACTTCGTCAGCGGCATCGGCAACCCGCTGGTGCTCGCCTACGAGTCGCAGATCGCCTCGCTGCTGCTGGCCGACCAGGACCCGGGCGACGTGGTGGTGCTCTACCCGGACACCACCGTCTCCAGCGACCACACCCTGGTGCCCGTCACGGACGCCGGCCGGGAGCTCGGCCGACTGCTCACCGAGGACCCGGAGTTGCGGCGGCTCGCGGTGCGGCACGGCTTCCGACCGCAGGGCGCCACCGCGGAGTTCACCGAGGCGGCCGGCGCACACGCCGCCCACCTCAACGCCGGCCTCGCCGGGGTCAGGCAGGCCCCGCCGCCGACCTCCGACGTGCTGCGGGAGCTGGCGGAGCGCGCCACCGGGCGCACCGAAGGGAGCTGACCATGGAGCTGAACCCCCCGGGGCAGGACACCCCGCTGATCCTCACCCCGCCGGAACCGGTGCCCGAGGTGAGGGCGGAGCAGGCGTCGGGACTCGTCCCGATCGACGCCGCCGCCCGCGAGGAGCTGACCCGCCGAGCCGCCGCCTACATCGACTCGCTCACCGAACTCGACAGCCGCTCACCGGAGTTCGCCACCCGGGTGGGCGAGGTGACGGCCCTCGGCGGCGAGGAGATGCGGGCCGCCGCGGCACAGTCCAACCGGATGCTGGACCGCAGCGTCCGCTCGCTCTCCAGGGGCACCGGCGGGGAGGCGGGCGACGCCCAGTCCCGGGTCGCCGGCTCGCTGGTCGAACTCCGCCGCACCGTCGAGGACCTGGAACCGCGTGACGCCACCACCGGCGGGGTACGCCGGCTGCTGTCCAGGCTGCCCGGCGGCAACCGCTTCCGCGACCACCTGGCCCGTTACGCCTCCGCGCAGGGCACGCTCCAGAAGATCGTGCACGCGCTCCGCTCCGGCCAGGACGAGCTGCGCCGGGACAGCGCGGCCCTGCACACCGAGCGGTCCAGGCTCTGGGACACCATGGGCAAGCTCCAGGAGTACGCGGTGCTCACCGAGGCGCTGGACACCGAACTCCAGCGCCGCGTCGACGCCTTGGAGGCGACCGACCCGGAGCGGGCGGCCGCGGTGCGGGCCGACGTGCTCTTCCCGGTCCGGCAGAAACACCAGGACCTGCTGACCCAACTCGCCGTCTGCGCCCAGGGATACCTGGCCATGGACGTGGTCAGGCGCAACAACGACGAGCTGGTCAAGGGCGTGGAGCGGGCCGCCACCACCACCGTGTCGGCGCTGCGGATCGGCGTGATGCTCTCCGCCGCGCTGGAGAACCAGCGCCGGGTCACCGAGCAGGTCAACGCGTTGCGCTCGACGACCGAGGACCTGGTGCGGGCCAACGCGGACATGCTGGCCACCCAGAGCGGCGAGATCCAGCGCATCGCCGCCGACCCGGCGGTCGGCGTCGAGACGCTGCGCGCCGCGTTCCAGCAGATCTACCGCACGCTGGACGCGATCGACACCTACAAGGCGCAGGCCACCGAGTCGATGGCGGCCACGGTGCGGGCCCTCTCGGGCGAGTTGTCCGACGCCTCCGCGCAGCTCGAACGCTCACGGGAGCGGGACGCGGCGCACGGCGAAGGGAGACGCGGATGAGGACCCGACTCGCCGCGCTGCTGGCGGCCGTCGCGCTCACCGCCACCGCCTGCTCGGGCGGCTCGGACGGCCCCGACGGCGGGGAGGGCTCCGTCGTGCGGATCCTCGCGAGCAGCGAACTCGCCGACACCGAGGACGTGTTGGCGCGGGCCCAGGAGGAGACCGGGGTCGGGGTCGAGATCACCTGGACGGGGACGCTGGACGCCACCCGGCTCGTCGCCTCGGGCGAGGCCGAGGAGTACGACGCGCTCTGGCTGGCCACCAACGACTACCTGCGGCTGCGTCCCGAGGCGGCCGACCGGATCCTGACCGAGACCTCCGTGATGACCTCCCCGGTGGCGCTCGGCATCAGGACCGAGGTGATCGACCGGCTCGGCTGGAACCCGGAGGAGGTCACCTGGGCACAGGTGCACGCGGCGGCGGCCGCCGGCGAGCTGACGTTCGGCATGACCGACCCGACCCGCTCCAACTCCGGCTACAGCGCGCTGATCTCGGTCACCTCGGCGCTGTCCGGCGCCGAGGCCGCGCTCACCGAGGAGGACGTCACCGGCAGCGCCGAGCGGCTGCGGGAGTTCTTCACCGGCCAGCGCCTCACCTCGGGGTCCTCCGGCTGGCTGGCGACCGCCTTCGCCGGCCGGACGGACGTCGACGCGCTGATCAACTACGAGTCCGTGCTGCTGTCGTTGGTACGGGACGGCACCGCCGAGCTGACGGTCGTCCGCCCGCTCGACGGCGTGGTGACGGCGCGCTACCCGCTGACGACGCTCACCTCGGCCTCGCCCGAGGCCCGCGACGGGCTGCGGGCGCTCACCGAGCACCTGCGCGGCCCCGAGGCGCAGCGGACGCTGACCGAGGAGACGCTGCGCCGCCCGGTCGCCGGCGGCGTCGCGCCGGCCGAGGCCATCCCGGACGGCCAGCGGCGCGAACTCCCCTACCCGGGCACGCTCGCGGTCGCGGACGGGCTGCTCGACGCGTTCGACAACGAGCTGCGCCGACCGTCGCGCACCGTGTACGTGCTGGACACCTCCGGCTCGATGGAGGGCGAGCGGATCGAGTCGCTACGGGCCGCGCTGGGCCGGCTCACCGGCACCGGCGGCGCGGGCGCGGGCGAGCGATTCAGGGAACGGGAACGGGTGACGCTGATGCCGTTCGCCGGGCAGGTGGTCTCCGTCGACACGTACACCGTCGAACCGGCCGACCCCGAACCGGGGTTGGGCCGGATCAGGGAGGGCGTCGAGGGGCTGCGGGCGGAGGGCGACACGGCGATCTACCTGAGCCTGATCGAGGCCTACCGGCTGCTGGCCGAGGAGGACACCGAGGACGCGTTCACGTCCATCGTGCTGATGACGGACGGCGAGAACGGCGACTCGGTCGGCCCGGACGGCTTCGCCGACTTCCACGAGACGCTGCCGCCCGCGCTGCGGACGGTGCCGGTGTTCACGGTGCTGTTCGGGGACTCGGACCGCGGGGAGCTGGAGGGCATCGCGGAGCGGACCGGCGGCCGGCTCTTCGACGCCGTGGAGGGCTCGCTCGACCAGGCGTTCCAGGAGATCCGTGGCTACCAGTAGAGCGCTGAGGTATGTGGAGTCCCGGAAGAACCTGACCGGCTGCGTGTGCGGCCTGGCCGGCGTGGCGCTCACGCTGGCCGGCCAGGCCGGCGCGCTCTGGCCGGTCGTGGTGGGCGGACTCTACGGGGCGGGCGCGCTGCTCGCCCCACCGGACCGCGCGGCGCCGCCGCCGATCTCCGAGACATCCGAACTCGCCTCGATCCGCGCCGACTTCACGGCGCTGCGGAGCTATCTGGCCGCCTTCGACGCGCCGCCGACGGCGGCCGGCACGCTCGCCGAACTCGACGAACTGCTGACCGCGCTGCTCGCCCCCGGCTGGGTCGCCGACGAACTCACCACCAACCCGGACGACGTCTACAAGCTCTCCCGCGCCGTCCGACACGACGTGCCGGACGCCGTGGACGCCTACCTCCGCACCCGCTGGTGGTCCCGCCTCACCCCCGGCAACGAACCACCCGAACGCCACCTCGAACGACAACTCACACTGATCCTCCGAGAGTTGAACGCGGTGGCCGTCAGCCTGCGGCACTCCCAGGAACGCCTCCAACAGACCCTCACCACGGAGCTGGAGAGCCGCGACCCGACCGATCTCTGACGCCCGAGTTTTCGG
>NZ_JAVREM010000086.1:0-22880 GCF_031845425.1 Streptomyces millisiae | reverse complement strand
GGGGAAAAACCCGGCCGTCACGAAGCCGACGGCTTCGACGCCACCACCGCGTCGAAGACGGTCCGCTTCGGGACGCCGGCCTCCTTCGCCACCTCCGCGATCGCCGCCTTGCGCGGCTGGCCGGCCGACTCCCGCGCCGCGACCAGGGCGGCCAGGTCCGCCGTGGAGAGCGTGGCCGCCGCCGCGCCGCGCGGCGCGCCCGCGACGACGACGGTGATCTCGCCGCGGACGCCGTCCGCCGCCCAGGCGGCGAGCTCGGCGAGCGGGCCGCGGCGGATCTCCTCGTAGGTCTTGGTGAGCTCGCGGCAGACCGCCGCCCGCCGGTCGGCGCCGAACGCCTCGGCCATGGCGGCCAGGGTGGCGGCGAGCCGGTGCGGGGACTCGAAGAAGACCAGCGTGCGACGCTCGTCCGCCAGCTCCCGCAGCAGCGCGGCCCGCTCCCCCGCCTTGCGTGGCGGGAAGCCCTCGAAGCAGAAGCGGTCGACCGGCAGCCCGGAGAGCGCGAGCGCCGTCAGCACCGCGGAGGGGCCCGGCACCGCCGTGACGCGGGCGCCGAGCTCGACGGCGGCGGCGACGAGCCGGTAGCCGGGGTCGGAGACCGACGGCATGCCGGCGTCCGTGACGAGCAGCACCCGCGCGCCCCGCGCGAGTTCCTCGGCGAGCTCCGGCGTGCGCGCCGCCTCGTTGCCCTCGAAGTAGGACACCACGCGCCCCTCGATCCGCGCCCCGAGGCCCTGGGCGAGCCGCCGCAGCCGCCGGGTGTCCTCGGCCGCCACCACGTCGGCCTCGGCCAGCTCGGCGGCCAGCCGGGGCGGGGCGTCGGCGAGGTCGCCGATGGGGGTTCCGGCGAGGACGAGGGTGCCGGGGGTGCCGGAGGTGGCTTCGGAAGGGTTACCGCGCGCGCCAGTCATATCGCTCATCCTCACCCATCCTCCCCCTCGCCCCGCGCGGCGGATGCCAAGATGGCCGGTGATGACCAGCCAGACCGTGACGGACGCCCCGCACGAACAGGACCCGGGACAGCAGCCCGCCACCTGGGGGCAGCGGCTGCGCCGCTTCGGCTATGTGCCGCCGAGATCCGCCGGGGTCCGCGAACGTCTTGTCCCGCCGTTCCCCGAGCCGGGGTCCCGCCTCTGGCAGTACTTCGGCTTCGCGCCGGCCGCCGCCGCCCGGCTGGCCCGCTGGACGGGCTGGGGCGGCCCGCTGCTGGTCGCGGTGCTCGCCGGGGCGCTCAGGTTCGTGAACCTGGGCTCGCCGGACGCGGTGATATTCGACGAGACGTACTACGCGAAGGACGCCTGGTCCCTGCTCCAGCGCGGGTACGAGACCGAGTGGCCGGACGACGCCAACGACCTGATCATGGCCGGTCGGACCCCGTTCGACGACGCCGCCTCGTACGTCGTCCACCCGCCGGCCGGCAAGTGGGTCATCGCGGTCGGCGAGTGGCTGTTCGGGCTGACCCCGTTCGGCTGGCGCTTCATGGTGGCGCTGCTCGGCACCCTGTCGGTGCTGATGGTCTGCCGCATCGGCCGCCGCCTGTTCCGCTCGACCGTACTCGGCTGCGTCGCGGGGCTGCTGCTGGCCGTGGACGGGCTGCACTTCGTGATGAGCCGCACCGCGCTGCTCGACCTGGTGCTGATGTTCTGGCTGCTCGCCGCGTTCGGCTGCCTGCTGGTCGACCGGGACCGGGCCCGGGCCCGGCTGGCCGCGGCGCTGCCCGCCGGCTCCGACGGGCTGCTGCGGCCGGACGCGACCGTCGCGGGGCGGCTCGGGCTCGGCGCGCGGCCCTGGCGGATCGCCGCCGGCGTCTGCCTGGGGCTGGCGTGCGCCACCAAGTGGAACGGCCTGTACGTGCTCGCCGCGTTCGGCATCCTCACGGTGCTGTGGGACGCGGCGGCCCGCCGCACGGCCGGCGCCAAGCGGCCGCGGCACGCGGCGCTGCGCCGGGACGCGCTGCCGGCGTTCGTCTCCCTGGTGCCGGTGGCGCTGGCGGTCTACCTGGTCAGCTGGACGGGCTGGTTCGCCACCTCGGGCGGCTACTACCGGAACTGGGCGAACCGGCCGGGCGCGGGCGAGAGCGACTACTCCTTCGTGCCGGCGGCGCTGCGCAGCTGGTGGCACTACACGACCGAGGTCTACCAGTTCCACGTCGGGCTCACCTCGGAGCACACCTACGAGTCGAACCCGTGGAGCTGGCTGGCCGCCACCCGGCCCGTCACCTACTTCTACACGTCCGAGGAGCGCGGCGAGGGCGACTGCCGCTATGCGAGCGGCTGCGCCCGGGAGGTGCTGGCGCTCGGCACCCCGCTGCTGTGGTGGACGGCCTGCTTCGCGCTCGCCTACCTGGTGTACCGCTGGCTCTTCCGCCGCGACTGGCGGGCCGGCGCGGTGCTGTGCGCGGTCGCGGCCGGCTACCTGCCGTGGTTCGTGTACCAGGAGCGCACCATCTTCTACTTCTACGCGGTGGTGCTGACGCCGTTCCTCTGCCTGGCGGTGACGATGCTGATCGGCGCGCTGCTCGGCCCGCCGGGCTGCTCGGAGCGCCGCCGGGTGATGGGCATCGTGGCCAGCGGGGTGCTGGTGCTGCTGATCGCGTGGAACTTCATCTACTTCTACCCGATCTACACCGGCACCGAGATCCCGGTCGACGGCTGGCGGGCCCGGATGTGGTTGGACACCTGGGTGTAGCCCCACCCCGGTTGATGTGGACACTTCGTGGGACGCGACCATGGGCGGCATGACCTACGGGGAAACGAGCGGTCCGGTGGGGTGTCCCGGGTGTCGGACGTGGGAGAACGTGCCGGTGGCCGAGGCGCGGGTGGACGAGCGGGGGCGGGCGGAGAAGCTGCCGACCCGGCTGGCGATCGCGCCGGCGCCGGGTGGCGATCGGTTCATGCACGCCGTGGAGGGCGTCCTGATCGCCGTCGTCGCCGGCGCCGCCGGGGGGTACTACGCCGAGGAGCGTGACCTGCCGTGGCTCACGGCGGTCGGGGCCGTCGCCGCGGTGCTGATCCTGGCGGCCACCTTCGCCATCGTGCGCGGCGAGACCCGGGACGAGCGCCGGGTGCGGGACGGCAGGCCGCGGGCGGACGCGCTCAGCGCCGGGGCGCGCTACTGCTTCCGCTGCCGGGGCGTGTTCCACTCCGGGGCCCACTGGCCCGGGGTGCTGACCCCGGAGCAGTTCCGGCACCTCGTCTGGACCGGCGCCGGCTACGGCGACCAGCTCGACGGGAAGGCCAAGCAGGCCGGGGCGTCCTGACCCCCCGTCAGGAGAGGCCGGGCTCGGCCGGCAGGTCGAGAGGGCGCTTGTAGTAGGCCCAGGGCGAGTCGAAGGCGGTCGGGACGATCAGCTCCCAGCCCTGCTCGACCATCCGGCGGCGCCGGCGGCGGGTGGGCCACCACAGGCGCTGGTGCTCCCACTGCCGTGGGGAGGACTCGACGAGGTGGTGGAGGTGGCCGTAGTCGACGACGTGCCAGCCACGGCGGCCCGACTCGGCCAGGGCGTCCATCTCGTTGAAGGCGTTGAGCGGCGAGAGCACCCGGCGGTGCGCGCCCGGGTCGGCCGGCGGTGGGGTGGCGGCCGGGGTGCCGAAACGCTGCTGCGCGGCCTGCCGGCTGATGCCGAGCAGCCGGCCGACGACCTCCCAGCTGTGTCCCGCGGCGCGCGCGCCGTTGATGGACTGGCGCAGCAGCCGGCTGGTCTCCTCGGCGGCGACCCGGGAGGCGGCGACCATCAGCAGGTGGGCCGAGGGGTCGCTGCCGAGGCCGGCGCGGCCCTGGGCACGGACGGCGAGCACCGCCTCGGCGACGGCCTCGCGCAGCGCGGTCTCCTCCGCCTCGGTCAGGCCCTCGGCGGGCGGTTCGGTCATGCCCGGTCCTCGCCGTCGCGTGGTTCACCAGTGGGCGGGAGCGGTTCGAGCTCGTCGAGGCGGGCGGCGTCGGCCCGGGCCCGCGTCGTCCTGGCGGCGAGCGCGATCCCGGCGGCGAAGATCGTCAGCGCGAGCAGGCCGAGCGGGATCAGCATCAGGTCGCTGTCCACCACCGTCTGGAGGGCGAGCAGGGCGCCGAAGGCGCAGAGGAGCGCGGAGAGCAGGGCAAGTCCCGCGGCGGGGTGGGGCGTTGGTCGGTCGCCTGGTTCACGGGTCGGTTCCATGCGTCAAGGTTTCCTTGACGTTTAAGGGATTGTCAAGAAATCATTGACACGCTTCCGGCGGGGTGGCCGCCCCCACCGTGACACCGGGCTGCGGTCAGCGATACCAGGGGTAGCGGGTAGGCTGCCCGGACGGACGCCTCGCAGAGGCGCTCATGGGGTGATCGAGGGGTAGGGCAGATGCGGAGCGGACAGCGTGTCGCCGTCATTGCCGGGACGTGCGCGGCGGTCGTCTCGGTGCTTGGGTTCGGGGCCTACAGCCTGCTCGGCGGTGAGAGCGAGGAAGGCGAGCGGGGCAACGTCGCCGCCACCTCGGACGACGAGCCGGGCGAGGGCGTCGAGTCCGGGCCGCCGAGCGCGGAGGAGGTCCTCCAGGCCTCGGACGCCTTCCTGGACGCCTGGGCCGCCGGCGACGCGGCCGCCGCGGCCGAGCTGACCGACGACCCCGAGGCCGCCACCGCGGCGCTGACCTCGCTCGTCGAGGACGCCGCCGTCTCCGAACTCACCGTCACGCCCGAGGCGCCGAGCGGCGAGCGGGTCGCCTTCACCGTGGACGCGGTGGTGGCCTACGAGGAGGACGAGGCGGTCGACCCGGCCGACTGGAACTACTCCTCCGAGCTGACCGTCACCCGGGACGCCACCACCGGCGAGCCCGTGGTCGACTGGGAGCCGACCGTGCTGTACCCGGGCCTCGCCGAGGGCCAGTCCATCGTCACCGGACCGGCCGACGAACTGCCCCCGGTCGAGGTGCTGGACGCCACGGGCGCCGCGCTCACCGCCGAGGACCACCCGACGCTCGCCCCGATCCTCGACGACCTGCGCGAGCGGTACGCGGAGCAGTCCGGCGGCAGCGCGGGCGCCGAGACCAGGATCGTGGACGCCGAGGGCGAGACCGTCGAGCAGCTGCTGGCGCTCGCCGAGCCCGTCGCCGGCGAGGTGCCCACCACCATCGACCCCACCATCCAGGCCGCGGCCGAGGCCGCCGTCGCCGGCAAGAGCAACGCCTCGGTCGTCGCCATCCAGCCGAGCACCGGCGCCATCCAGGGTCTCGCCAACTCGCCGGCCGACGGCTTCAACACGGCCCTCGAAGGCTCCTACGCGCCGGGCTCCACCTTCAAGATCGTCACCGCCTCGCTGCTCATCGACGAGGGCCTGGCCTCGGCGAACGCCCCGCACCCCTGCCCGCAGTACTTCGAGGTCGGCGGCTGGCGGTTCCAGAACCTCGACGAGTTCGAGATCGAGGGCGGCACCTTCGCCGACAGCTTCGCCGCCTCCTGCAACACCGCCTTCATCAGCCAGGCGCCGGAGCTGTCCGACGAGGCCCTGGGCAACCAGGCCCGGGACGCCTTCGGCCTCGGCATGACCTGGCAGGTCGGCACCACCACCATGGACGGCGCGGTGCCCACCCAGTCGGACGCCCAGATGGCCGCCTCGCTGATCGGCCAGGGCGGGGTGCGGATGAACCCGATGACCATGGCCTCGGTCTCCGCCACCGTCCGCAACGGCGGCTTCCTCCAGCCCTACCTGGTCCCGCAGTCCTTCGACGACCGCGAGTTCGCCACCGCCAACGGGCTGAGCGCCGCCACGGCCGAGGAGCTGCGCGGCCTGATGAACCGCACCGCGACCAACGGCACGGCGGCCGAGGCGATGGCGGGGCTCGGCGGCGACATCGGCGCCAAGACCGGCTCCGCCGAGGTGGACGGCCAGGACAAGCCCAACGCCTGGTTCACCGCCTACCGCAACGACCTGGCCGTCGCCGCCGTCGTCCCCAACTCCGGCCACGGCGGCAGCAACGCGGGCCCGGTCGTCGCGGACGTCCTGAGCGCCGCGCCGTAGTCCGCCATCCCCCCGCGCCGCGACCAGCCGGCGACGGTCAGCCGCACACGTTGCTGACCGTCGCCGGCTGGCTCACGTTGAGGGCCCGGTAGAGGGTGTCCGTCCAGCCGAAGGTGGGGCCCGTGGCGGCGATCGACATGGCGTTGATGTCGGTGCCGTACCAGGTGTGGGCGAACGCGCCGCGCGCCGTCAGCGTCTTGCAGCTCCCGCCGGCGCCCTCGAAGACCAGGGCCGAGCGGCCGGTGGCCACGTTCATGTCGGTGGCCGACTTGGCCGGGGTGATCAGGAAGCCGACGCCGAAGGCGTTGACCGCGGCGGCCGCCTCGCTGCTGGTGTTGGGGTACTCGTCGGTGGTGCCGCTGTGGTGGACCACCTGGAGGATCGGGGTGACCGCCGAGTCGAACCAGGTCGTGACGGCCTGGCGGCCCGTCATCGGGTAGGCGGGCAGCGACTGGAAGGCCCAGTCGGTCATCGCCACCCAGCGGTCGCGGCCGTTGACGGTGGCGATCCGGTACACGTCGGGCGTGGAGACCACCAGGGCGGACGTCGGCGGCACCTCGGTCGCCGCGCTGACCCGCACCAGGCACGCCTCATCGGCGAGCGCCGCGTCGATCTCCGCCCGGCCGACGCCGGCCGCCTCCAACGCGTCGACCCGCGCCAACAGCCGCTCGGCGCCCGCCGCGTCGTCCAGGGAGATCGCCGGGACACACCCGGACGGCGGAGCGCCCGCGGCGGCGGCCGCGGCCGGCGCGCCGCCGAGCGCGAGGCCCACGAAGGCCGCCAACAAGGCCCGTACCAGGGTCTTTCCCGGCTCGCGTCGCACCATCGCCTCCCGGTTCCGATCACCTTGTCGACTTAACCATAGCCCCGACTCCGCAAATCGGTTGCCGCCCCGACGGCCGTCTGTTGTACTCCCCCGGCCACCACCAGGGGCACCAGGACCGCCAGGAACACCAGGAGAGAGGAGTCGGAGATGAGGACAGCGTCCGCGTCCGCGAAGCAGGGAACCCCCTTCGAACCAGAGGACCTGACGCTCTGTGAGCACACCCGTCTTTCTCAACCTGGGCATCCTGGCCCACGTTGACGCCGGCAAGACCAGCCTGACCGAACGGCTGCTGTACGACGCCGGCGTCATCGACGAGGTCGGCAGCGTCGACGCCGGCAGCACCAGGACCGACTCGCTCGCGCTGGAGCGCCGGCGCGGCATCACCATCAGGTCGGCCGTCGTCTCCTTCGCGCTCGGCGACCGCACCGTCAACCTGATCGACACCCCAGGACACCCGGACTTCATCGCCGAGGTGGAGCGGGTGCTCGGCGTGCTCGACGGCGCCGTGCTCGTCGTCTCGGCCGTCGAGGGGGTGCAGGCCCAGACCCGCGTGCTGCTGCGGACGCTGCGCCGGCTGCGCATCCCCACGCTGCTCTTCGTCAACAAGATCGACCGCTCCGGCGCGCGGCACGGCGCGCTGCTCGACGAGATCGCCCGGCGGCTGAGCCCCGCCGTGGTCCCGATGGGCGTCCCACGCCGGCTCGGCACCCGGGACGCCGCGTACGCGCCGTTCGACCCGGCGGAACCGGCCTTCACCGCCCGCCTGTCGGAGGTGCTGGCCGAGCACGACGACGCGCTGCTCGCCGCGTACGTCGACGGGGACCCCCGGCGGCTCGCCCCCGACCGGCTGCGGGCCGCGCTGGCCGCCCAGACCGCCCGGGCCCTGGTCCACCCGGTCTTCTTCGGCTCGGCCATCACCGGCGCCGGCACCGAGCGACTGGCCGCCGGCATCCGGGAGTTCCTGCCGACCGCGGGCGGGGCGCCCGACGGCCCGCCGGCCGGCACCGTCTTCAAGATCGAACGCGGCCCGGGCGGCGAGAAGACCGCCTACGTCCGGATGCGGCTCGGGACGGTGTCGGTGCGCGACACGCTGCGCTACGGCCGGGACGGGGAGCGCGCGGCGAAGGTGACGGGCGTCGCCGTCTTCGAGCACGGCGCGGCCGTCAGACGCGAGGCGGTGACGGCCGGCCAGATCGGCCTGCTGACCGGCCTGGGCGACGTCCGGATCGGCGACGCCCTCGGCGACCCCGGCCGGGCCGGCGCGCCCGAGCGGCACTTCCCGCCGCCCTCCCTGGAGACGGTGGTCGCCCCCGTACGTCCCGCCGACCGGGCGGCGCTGCACGCCGCGCTCACCCAACTCGCCGAGCAGGATCCCCTGATCAACCTCCGGCGGGACGAACTCCGCCAGGAGATCCATGTGTCGCTCTACGGCGAGGTCCAGAAGGAGGTCATCCAGGCCACGTTGGCCGAGGAGTTCGGCGTCGAGGTGGTGTGCCACGCCACCACGACCCTGCACGTGGAGCGGCTGACCGGGGTCGGGGAGGCGGCGGAGTTCAAGGGCAGGGACGACAACCCGTTCCTGGCCACCGTGGGCCTGCGCGTGGCGCCGGCGCCGGCCGGCGCCGGCGTGGCCTTCCGGCTCGGCGTCGAACTCGGCTCCATGCCCTACGCCTTCTTCCGGGCCGTCGAGGACACCGTGCGCGAGACGCTGGCGCAGGGTCCGCACGGCTGGCCGGTCCCGGACTGCGTGGTCACCATGACCCACTCCGGCTACGCGCCGCGCCAGAGCCACGCGCACGCCATCTTCGACAAGTCCATGTCCAGCACGGGCGCCGACTTCCGGCTGCTGACCCCGCTGGTGCTGATGACCGCGCTGCGACGGGCCGGCACCGTCGTGCACGAGCCCCTGCACCGGTTCCGGATCGAGGCCCCGGAGGCGAGCACCGGCGTGCTGCTCCCGGTGCTCGCCCGGCTCGACGCCGTGCCGCACACGACGGCCAACAGCGGGGACCTGGTGGTGATCGAGGGCGACATCCCGGCCGCGCGCGTCCACGACCTGGAGCAGCGGCTGCCGACGCTGACCAGCGGCGAGGGGCTGCTGGAGGCCGCCTTCCACCGCTACCGCCCGGTGCGCGGCCCGGCGCCCGAGCGGCCACGGACGGACGCCAACCCCCTGAACCGGAAGGAGTACCTGCTGCGGACGGTGCGGCGTGTCCCGGGCGGTGGCTGAGCCCGTTGGTCAGCCGGCGTCCGCCGGCACTCCCCACCGAACCGTTGTTCGATCGCGGTAACGCCGGAGCCCGGCGCTCCGAGCCCCCGAGGGGGTTCGGAGCGCCGGGCTCCCTTCACGACTCCCGGTGTGCGGCTCGAACGGCCGGGATCGACGCGGCTCAGCTGACGCTTGCCGGCTCCCGCTCCTTCTCGAGCGCGTCGCGGCCCTTGCCGTTCGCCTTGAGGTACCTCTCCAGGGACTCACCCTCCACGTCGACGTTGGGCAGGATCCGGTCCAGCCACTTCGGCAGCCACCAGGCACGCTCGCCGACCAGGCCCATCAGGGCCGGGACGATGGTCATCCGGACCACGAAGGCGTCCAGCAGGACGGCCGTCCCGAGGCCGAAGCCCATCATCTTGATCATGTCCTCGGTGGCGGTCACGGCGAAGCCGGCGAACACGCTGATCATGATGGCCGCGGCGGCGGTGACCACCCGGGCGTTGAGCCGGAAGCCGGTGATCACCGACTGGTGCGACCCCTCGCCGTGGACGTGGGCCTCCCGCATCCGGGTGACGAGGAAGACCTCGTAGTCCATCGCCAGACCGAAGATCACACCGATCATGAAGATCGGCATCATCGACATGATCGGGCTGGTCTCCTCGACCCCGATGAGGCTGGCGGCCCAACCCCACTGGAAGACCGCGACGACGGCGCCGAGCGCGGCCAGCACGGAGAGCAGGAAGCCGAGCGCGGCCTTCAGCGGCACCAGGATCGACCGGAAGACGAGCACCAGCAGGATGAACGCCAGACCGACCACCAGCGCCAGGTACGGCACCAGCGCGTCGTTCATCACCTGGGAGAAGTCGCTGTTGATCGCCGTCGTGCCGGAGACGTACAGCTGCACGCCGGTCTCGGCCTCGAAGTCGGGCGCGAAGTCGTCCCGCAGGTGGGAGACCAGGTCGGTCGTCTCGGTGCTGGCCGGGCTGGAGCCCGGGAAGGCGTTGACGATGGCGACCGTGCCGTCCTCGTTGGGCATGGCCGGGGTGGTGGCCACCACGTCGTCGTAGCCCTCGAGCTCCGAGCGCAGGGTCTCGGCGGCGGCCGTGAGGTCCGTGCCGTCACCGCCCTGGAGCACCATCATCAGCGGCCCGTTGAAGCCGGGGCCGAAGCCCTCGCTCAACATGTCGTAGGCCTGGCGCTGGGTGGTGTCCTCGGGCTGGGTGCTGTTGTCCGGCAGGCCCAGCTCCATGCTGGCCACCGGCACAGCCAGCACGCCGAGGCCGAGCACGCTGGCGACCAGCACCATGGCCGGGCGCCTCAGTATCCAGCGGGACCAGCGGGTGCCCGCGTTCTGCTTGCCGTCGACGGGGACCGGGGCCGGAACGCCGGTCTCCGGGTTGGCCTTGCGCACCCGGCGACCGAAGATCCGCTTGCCGACCATGCCGAGCACGGCGGGGACCAGCGTCAGCGCGATCAGGACGGCGATGACGACGGCGCCCGCGGCGGCCAGGCCCATCTTGGTGAGCATCGGGACGTTGACGACGGCGAGGCCGGCCAGCGCGATGACCACCGTCAGGCCGGCGAAGACCACGGCGGAGCCGGCGGTGCCGACGGCCCGCCCCGCGGCCTCCTCGCGGCTGTGCCCCTCGACCAGCTCGGCCCGGTAGCGGAAGGCGATGAACAGCGCGTAGTCGATGCCGACCGCGAGGCCGATCATCGTCGCCAGGATGCCGGTCTCCCCGGAGAGGCCCAGGGGGGCGGCCAGGGCGGCGATGCCCATCGAGCCGATCACGACGCCGATCAGCGCGGTGAGCAGCGGCACGCCGGCGGCGATCAGCGAGCCGAAGGTGAGGATCAGCACGACGGCCGCGACCCCGACACCGATCAGCTCGGCGGCGCCGCCCAGCTCCGCCGGACCCATGGCGACCTCGCCCTGGGCCTCGACGGTGAGCCCGGCGTCACGGGCCAGGTCCATCGCGTCGAACAGCTCCTGCTGGAGCTCCTCGGTGATGTCCTCGTAGGAGGCGTCGTACTCGATGTCCGCGAAGGCGGTGCTGCCGTCCGGGCTGACCTGGCCCGAGCCCTCGACGAACGGGTCACCCACCGAGATGACGAGGTCGGCGCCCTGCAGCGCCGAGAGGGTCTCGCGGACCGCGGCCTCGTTCTCCGGGCTGGTGAGCTCCTGGCCCTCCGGGGCCTGGAAGACGACGGTGGAGCCGACTCCCTCGGCGTTGGCCGCCGGGAACTCGCTCTCCAGCAGGTTGAGGGCCTGTTCGGTCTCGGTGCCCGGCAGCGAGAAGGATTCCTCGGGGGGATCGCCGGCGGTGGAGGCGGCGGTGCCGATGGCGAAGAGCAGTACCAGCCAGCTCAGCGCCATCCACCAGCGCCGCCGGAAGCTCAGCCGGCCGAGTTTGTAGAGAAAGGTGGCCACGGGGCAGGGTCTCCTGTCCGGGTGTCGTGGTGTGATTCATGATCGGGAGATGAGACTTGTCAGCTCATGCCACGAGACGCGGCGCCAGCCGGGCAGGGTGAGCCACCTGGGCAAAAAGTGACTCAGGTCACATTTCCTGCCTCTTGTCGTCCTTCGGTGACTTGCCGCCGTATTCAGCGAGCCGAAGCATGGACCCGTGAGCGACGAATCCAACTCAACTGCCGACGCGTATCCACGCTTCCCGCACCTGCACGGCGACTCGCTGTGCTTTGTCGCCGAGGACGATCTCTGGCTGGCCCCCTTGCCAGCCCCCGGCCGGACGTCCGAGCGGGCCTGGCGGCTGACCGCCGACCGGACCCAGGTCGGACATCCTCGATTCTCCCCCAACGGAGACCTGATCGCGTTCACCAGCTGGCGCACCCTGGATCCGGAGATCCACCTGCTGCCGGTCGGGGGCGGCCCGGCCCGCCAGCTGACGCACTGGGCCTCCTACGACACGCGGGTCCGTGGCTGGACGCCACCCGACGCGTCGGGCGAGAGCCGCGTGCTCGCCGTGAGCTCGCACAACCAGCCGTTCTCCCACTTCACCTGGTCCTACACGGTGCCGACGGTCGGCGGCCCGGGCGAGCAGCTGCCGTGGGGACCGGTCGCCGACATCGCGGTCACCGGCGCCGGCGCGGACCGCCGCACCCTGCTGCTGACCGGCAAGGCGCCGCACGAGCCGGCCGCCTGGAAGCGGTACCGGGGCGGCGCGACGGGCAAGCTCTGGTACCACGGCACCCGGCTGCTGGCCGACCTCGCGGGCCACCTCGACTGCCCGATGCTGGTGGGCGACCGGGTCGCCTTCCTCTCCGACCACGAGGGGGTCGGCAACCTGTACTCCTGCCGCCCCGACGGCACGGAGCTGTGGCGGCACACCGACCACGACGCGTACTACGCCCGCCACGCGGCGACGGACGGCCGGCGGGTCGTCTACCAGTGCGGGGGCGAACTGTGGCTGGTCGACGAGCTCATCCCCGGGTCACGCCCGCGCCGCCTGGACGTCCGCCTCGGCGGCCCGCGCACCGGCCGCCGCGCCTTCCAGGTGCGGACGGCCGCCAACGTCGACGCCCTCGCCGTCGACGCGACGGGCCGCGCGAGCGCGGTCTGCGTGCGGGGCGCGCTCTACTGGCTCACCCACCGCGACGGCCCGGCCCGCGCCCTGTCCGCGACGACGGGCGTGCGGGTCCGGCTCCCCGAGATGCTGGGCGACACGGGCCGCATCGCGTACGTCACCGATGCCTCGGGCGAGGACGCCATAGAGATCGCCCACCTCCCGCGCGCCAGCGGCGACACCGAGCCGCTCCGCCTCGCCACCGGCGACCTCGGCCGGGTCCGCGAACTCCGCGCCTCCCCCGACGGCGAACTCCTCGCCGCCGCCACCCACGACGGCCGCCTCCTCCTCATCGAGGTCCCCCCGGCGGACGAGACGGAGGAGGAACCGGCCGCGCCAACCGCGCCGGAGGCGCCAACCGCGCCGGAGGCGCGGGAGGAGCCGGGGGCCGCCGGCTCGGCGGAGGCCGGGCACGGCCAGCCGACCGGCCCCGTGCCGGAGCCGGCGGCGGCCGACGCCGGCCTCCCGGCCGACAACCTCCCCACCCCGGCCACGACCACCTCCGGCGCAGTGCTTCCCGAGCGCCAGCCCGGACCCGCGCCGCAGGCACCGGCCACCGGCGCAGCCGGCCTGCCCATGGCCGGGCCGGTCGTGGCCACGCCGCAAGCACCGGGCGCCGAGGGCGCCGAACCGGCCGCCGGCGCAGCCGGAACCGCCCCCAGCCCGGCCGCCGGCCAGGCACCGGGCGCCGAGGGCGCGCAACCTACCAGCGGCGCAGCCGAGCACCAGCCCAACGGCACCGCGCCGCGGACGCCGACCACCGGCGCAGCCGGCCTGCCCATGGCCGGGCCCGTCGTGGCCCCGCCACAGGCGCGTGGCGCCGAAGGCGCGGAGCCAGCCACCGGGCGGCAGCCCGGAGCCGCCGCGCCGCAGGCGCCGGCCACCGGCGAAGCCGGAACCGCAACCGGCGAAGCCGGCCCCGTGACCGGGCCCGTCGTGGCCACGCCGCAGGCGCGTGGCGCCGAAGGCGCGGAGCCAGCCACCGGGCGGCAGCCCGGAGCCGCCGCGCCGCAGGCGCCGGCCACCGGCGAAGCCGGAACCGCAACCGGCGAAGCCGGCCCCGTGACCGGGCCGGTCGTGGCCGCGCCGCAGGCGCGTGGCGCCGAGGGCGCGGAGCCAACCACCGGCGCAGCCGGAACCGCGACCGGCGCAGCCGGACCGGTGGTCGGGGCGGAGGCGCGGGACGTAGGGGCTCCCGCGGCGGGTTCGGAAGCCGACGGAGGCGGGGAGGAGGCGGTAGGCCGCAAGGCCGGCACCGTTGAGGTGATTCGTTCCGTCAACGGTCCCGTCAGGGACCTCGCGTTCTCGCCCGACTCGCAGTGGCTGGCCTGGGCGCAC
This sequence comes from Streptomyces millisiae, assembly GCF_031845425.1. Classification (NCBI taxonomy): domain Bacteria; kingdom Bacillati; phylum Actinomycetota; class Actinomycetes; order Kitasatosporales; family Streptomycetaceae; genus Streptomyces; species Streptomyces millisiae. Next base: position 8,934 of record NZ_JAVREM010000086.1, on the reverse strand, counting down.
CCCGGGATCGGCCGGTCGTTGACGCAGATCAAGATCGCCAAGCTGGGCGTCGAGGAGGTCACGATCATCGACGTCACGGACGGCAGGTTCGAGGACGAGGAGCCGGTGTTCACCAGCGACGGCCGGTATCTCGCGTTCCTGTCGTGGCGTGGCTTCGACCCGGTGTACGACGTGCACACCGGCGACCTGTCCTTCCCGCTCGGCTGCCGCCCGTACCTGGTGCCGCTGACCTCCGCCACCCGCTCGCCGTTCGCGATCACGCCCGAGGGGCGGCCGGCCGCCGGTGGGCTCGATCCGGACGACGCGGGTGGCGACGAGGGTGCCGTGCAGGTGGAGGCGGAGGGGCTCGGCAGCCGGGTGACGCCGTTCCCGGTGGCCGCGTCGAAGTACAGCTCGCTGCATCCGGTGGCCGGCGGCGGCCTGGTGTGGCTGCGGTGGCCGATCTCGGGCGCGCTCGGCGAGACGTTCGTCAATCCGGACGACACCTCGGGCAAGCCCACCCTGGAGCACTTCGACCCGGCCAAGAACAAGCGCACCGAACTCACCGACGACGTCGACTGGTTCGTGCCGAGCGGCGACGGCACCCGGCTCGTGGTGTGCGAGGACGAGGAGTTGCGGGCCGTCCCGGCGACCGAGAGCGGCGACAGCGACTCGACCGTCCACGTGGACCTGCGCCGGATCGTGCACACGGCGGAGCCGGCCGCCGAGTGGCGGCAGGCGTTCGACGAGGCGGGCCGGATCGTGCGCGACTACTTCTGGGAGCCGGGGATGGGCGGCGTGGACTGGTCGGCCGTGCTCGACCAGTACCGGCCGCTGGTCGAACGCGTGGCCAGCCCGGACGAGTTCGCCGACCTGCTGTGGGAGACGCTGGGCGAGCTCGGCACCTCGCACGCGTACGTCACCCCGGCGCGCCGCAACGAGGGGCCGGCGCACTACCAGCGGGCGCAGGGCCTGCTCGGCGCCAACTTCGCGCGCACCAAGGACGGTTCGTGGCAGGTGACGCGCATCCTGCCGGGCGACTCCTCGGATTCCAGGGCCCGTTCGCCGCTGGCCGGCAGCGGGGTGCGGGAGGGCGCGGTGCTGACGCACGTCGGCGGCCGGCCGGTGGATCCGGTGGCGGGTCCCTGGCCGCTGCTGGCCGGAACCGGCGGCACCAGCGTGGAGTTGGCCTTCGCCGAGGAGGACGGCCGGCAGCGCAGGATCGCCGTGATGCCGTTGATCGACGACCGGCCGCTGCGCTACCAGGACTGGGTGAGCAGGCGGCGCGAGCTGGTGCGGGAGTTGAGCGGCGGGCGCTGCGGCTATGTGCACATCCCGGACATGGGCGGCTCCGGCTGGGCGCAGTTCAACCGCGACCTGCGGATGGAGTTCTCCCGGCAGGCGCTGATCGTGGACGTGCGGGGCAACGCGGGCGGGAACATCAGCGAGTTGGTGATCGAGAAGCTGAGCCGCACGATCCTGGGCTGGGACCTGACGCGGAACGCGCAGCCGGTCTCGTACACCTCGAACGCGCCGCGCGGCCCGGTGGTGGCGGTGGCCGACGAGGCGACCTCGTCGGACGGCGACATGATCACGGCGGCGTTCCGGCTGTTGAAGCTGGGGCCCGTGGTGGGCGGCAGGACGTGGGGCGGGGTGGTCGGCATCACCGGGGAGCACCAGCTGGCGGACGACACGGACATCACGGTGCCGATGAACGCGGCCTGGTTCGACACGTACGGCTGGGCCGTGGAGAACCGGGGGGTCGAGCCGGACATCGAGGCGGTGCGGTCGCCGATCGACTGGGCCGAGGGGCGTTCGGTGGTGCTCGACACGGCGGTGCGGGTGGCGCTCGACCTGCTGGAGCGGCGGCCGGCGGCCTCGCCGCCCGGCTACCGGGACATCCCCGACCGGCGCCGGCCGCCGCTGCCGCCGCGCACCACCGGCTAGCCCGATATGCACGCTTCGTCCAGTCGTGTCAGCCTGGGGGTGGCAGGCACCGGCAGTCACCGGTTTCTTCGAGGCGATGGTGAGGAGTGGCGGCGCATGGGCATGGCGGACCAGCTCAAGGAGAAGGCCCAGCAGCTGCAGGAGCGCGCCAGGCGGGCGATGAGCGGCCAGGGTGGTCAGGGCGGTCAGGGCGGCCGGCACAGACGGGAGGGGGGAGGAGGCCCCGGCCAGGGCGACATGTCGCAGCGGGGCAGGGACCTGCGCGGCAGCGCCCTGGACGAGAACCGCGAGGACCGCGATCGGTGACGGTGACGGTGACGAGCGGCTGACAACGTGGGGCGACCGATGAGTTCCCCGGCCGGCGGCGGTCGGCATTCCGACACGTCCCGGTCCTGGACGAGGACCACCCGGCCGAGGAGCACGAGGAGCCGCCCATGCCGCCCGCCGACTTCGGGGAGAGCGAGCCCAGGAGCACCGAGCTCGACCCCCGCTACAGCGCCCCCGGCGCCGAGCCGACGCCCTGGGCCGAGGCGCTGCGCGGGCTGACCGAGGCCGAGGTGTACTGGCTGTCCACGGTGCGCCCCGACGGGCAGCCGCACGTGACGCCGCTGCTGAGCGTCTGGGTCGCCGGGGCGCCGCACTTCACCAGCGGCGCCGGGGAGCGGAAGGTGCGGAACCTGGCGGCCAATCCGCGCTGCGTGCTGACCACCGGCGACAGCGCGCTCGACCGGGGGCTCGACCTGGTGGTCCAGGGCAGCGCGCGGCTGGTCGGCGACGAGGCGGAGCTGCGCCGGGTCGCGGAGGCGTTCGTCGCCAAGTACGGCGAGGAGTGGCGGTACGAGGTGCGTGACGGCGCGTTCCGGAACCGCCTGGACCAGCGGGCCCTGGTCTACCGGCTGCGTCCTTCGGTGGCCTTCGGCTTCCGCAAGGGCGACTACGCCCAGACGCGCTGGCGGTTCTAGTCCCCGTCTAGTCCCCGTCGTTCCCCGGCCGGGTCGCCGCCCGGCCGCTCGGGCCGACGAGGGTGTGGCGCGGGTTGCCGGTCACCCGGCGCAGCCGGCGCACGGCCCAGGGGCTGGAGAGCACGGCGGGGATCAGCGGCCGCAGCGGCTGCGCGGCGCGCACCCAGCGCTGGCCGTAGACGTGGGCGGCGCGCCGTTCGATGCCGTCGGCGAGCCGTTCCACGGCGGGCTGGAGCGGGTTGGTGCGGTTGGTGGGCCAGGGCAGCAGCGAGCGGCCCAGGCGCAGGTGGGGGTCCTCGTCGACGCCGCGCACCAGGTCGGTGTCGGTCCAGCTGAGGTAGGCGACGCCGACCCGGACGCCGTCGTCGGCGACCTCGGGGCGCAGGCCGTGCGCGAAGGCCTCGACGGCGGACTTGGAGGCGCAGTAGGCGGTCATCAGCGGGGCCGGGGTGAGGGCGGCGAGCGAGGCGATCTGCAGGAAGTAGCCCCGGCTGTCGCGCAGCGCGGGCAGGAAGGCGCGGCAGGTGACGGCGGAGCCGACGACGTTGACCTCGACGACACGCCGCCAGCCGGCGTCGTCCGAGTCGGCGAAGCGGCCGCCGGCGGCCACCCCGGCGTTGGCGACCACGACGTCGACGCGGCCGAACCGCTCGCCGACGCGGCGGGCGGCCTCGGCCATGGCGGCCTCGTCGGTGACGTCCGCGTCCCAGTGCTCGGCGGGCCCCGGCAGGGAGGCGGCCACGGCCCGCGACGCGTCGGGTTCGAGGCCGACGAGGGCGACCGTGGCGCCCCGCTCGGACAGCGTGCGCGCCAGCGCGGCGCCTATGCCGCGCGCTCCTCCGGTGATGACGGCGACCCGACCGCGCACCGCGTGCCGGCGTGTGCTCATAGCAGGTGCTCCTTCACGAGGGCGATCAACGGTGCCACGACGCGGTCCGGGGCCTCGAAGGGGGCCATGTGCCCGATGTCGGGCAGTTCGACCAGCTCCACGAGGCGGGGCAGCCGGTCGGCGGTGCGGCGGGCGTGGACGAGGGGGGTGAGGCGGTCGACGGTGCCGTGCACCACGGTGGTGGGCAGGTCGAGGCGGGTCAGCGCTGCGGACAGGTCGAGGTCGGCGAGCACCCGGCCCCACTCGGCGCGGGCCGGGCGGGGGCAGCGGGCGACCATCCGGGCGACCAGCCGCCGCTGTTCGGCGGTGGCCGCGCGGCCCATGGTGACGTAGCGGACGAGTTGGCGGCTGAGCGGGGTGACCGGGCCGTACGGCAACCGGGTGGTCAGCAGCAGGCGTTGGGCCCGGGCGCGGGCGGGGCCCGGCGGCAGCGGGAAGACGGTGGACGCGCTGGTGAGTCCTTCGACGCCGGTGGAGCAGAGCAGGGTCGCGGCGGCGAGATCGCGCAGTTCCGGCCGCCCGGCGGCGGCCACCACGGTCATGGCGCCCATGGAGTGGCCGGCGACGACGGCCCGCGCGCCGGCCGGCACGGTGGCGGCCAGCACCGCGCACAGGTCGTCGGCCAGCGCCTCGGGCGAGCAGGCGCCGGGCGTGGCGGGGGTACGGCCGTGGCCGCGCTGGTCGTAGACCACCACCCGGTGCTCGGGCAGCAGCAAATCCCGCAGCGGCCGCCAGAAGCCGGTGTCGCAGGCCCAGCCGTGCACCAGCAGGACGGTGGGCCGGTCGTCCGGGCCGTGGACCTCGGTGTGCAGGCGGGCTCCGCCGGTGGAGACGACGCTCAGCCGCCGGATCGTCTCAGCCACGGGCGACCACCGCCTCGCGGCGCAGCACCTCGTACTCGGCGAGGTCCACTTGCTCGGTGGCGCGGCGGAACGCGGCGGTGGTGCCGGGCCACACCGTGGTGTTGCGGCCCCTGGCGTCCAGGTACCAGCTGCGGCAACCGCCGGTGTTCCAGACGGAGTTCGCGAGCCGGGCGGCCATCAGTCCGCCCCAGGCGCGGACCGCCTCGGGGCGCGGGGTGAGGGCGGCCCGCCCGCCGGGCGGCGCGAGGGCGGCGAGCTTTCTCATGAAGTCGGCCAGGTAGGCGAGTTGGGCCTCGATGACGAGGATCATCGAGTTGTTGCCGAGTCCGGTGTTGGGTCCGATGACGGTGAGCAGGTTGGGGAAGCCGACGGCCGTGGTGCCGCGCAGCGCGGCCATCCCGTCGCGCCACTCGTGGGCGAGCGTGGTGCCGTGGGCGCCGGTGACGCGGTGGGCGATGGGCTGGTCGGTGATCCGGAAGCCGGTGCCGAGGACGAGGACGTCGGCGGTGGTCTCGCGGCCGTCCTCGGCGACCAGGGTGGCGCCGCGCACCGCGCGCAGCCCGGAGTCGACGAGCCGCACATGGGGGCGGGCGAGCGTCGGGTACCAGTCGTTGGAGAGCAGGACCCGTTTGCAGCCCAGCCGGTAGTCGGGGGTGAGCCGGCGGCGCAGCTCGGGGTCGGCGACGGCGCGGCGCAGGTGGAGGGCGGCGAGCCGTTCGACGGCCCGCATCCGCGCGGGGTGTCCGGTGAAGGCGCCGACCTGGAGCTCCCGTACGCCGCAGGCGAGTTGGCGGCGGAGCGTGCCGGTGAGCGGGATCCTGGCGTGCAGGGCGCGCTCGGCGGCCGTGATGGGTCGGTCGGGCTTGGGGAGTACCCAGGGCGGGGTGCGTTGGAAGACGGTGAGTTCGGTGACCTCGTGCTGGATCTCGGGCACGAACTGGACGGCCGAGGCGCCGGTGCCGACGACGGCGACCCGCCGGCCGCGCAGCGGGACGGTGTGGTCCCAGCGCGCGGAGTGGAAGACGGCGCCGGGGAAGCGGTCCAGGCCCGGCAGGTCGGGGAGGCTCGGCTCGGAGAGCGGTCCGGTGGCGGAGACCAGCACCTCGGCGGTGAGCGGCCCGGTGCCGGTCTCGATCTCCCAGTGCAGCGCGTCCGCGTCCCAACGGGCCGCGGTGACCTCGGAGTCGAGCCGCAGGTGGGGGCGGAGCCCGAAGGCGTCGGTCAGGTGCTCCAGGTAGCGGCGGATCTCCGGCTGCCCGGAGAAGCTGCGGGGCCAGTGCGGGTTGGGGGCGAAGGAGAAGGAGTAGAGGTGCGAGGGGATGTCGCAGGCGCAGCCCGGATAGGTGTTGTCGCGCCAGGCGCCGCCCACCGCGCCGGCGCGTTCGAGGATGACGAGGTCGGTGACGCCGAGCCGGCGCAGCCGCACCGCGGCGCCCAGGCCGCCGAAGCCGGCCCCGACGACCGCCACCTTCACATGCATCAGCCGCTCAGCTCCTCCCGTGGGGACAGGGTCTGGCAACCAGCCAGTCATCACTGGCGTGTCCGGGAGTGTAGGGCAGCTTCTTACCGCCCGGTAGGGTGCGAGCGCTCTCTAGACTGCGGTTCGTGCACGCATCGGAGGCACCCCAGGCACCACGCCAGTACCGGGCCGCCGAGTTGGCGAAGGCGGCCGGCATCCCGGAGCGCACCCTGCGCTACTACCGGGAGCGCCGACTGCTGCCGCCGCCGCGCCGCGTCGGCCGGGTCGCCTGGTACGACGACAGCCACCTGTCCAGACTGCGCACCATCGCGGCGCTGTTGGCGCGCGGCCACACGCTGGGCGGCATAGCCGAGCTGATAGCCGCGTTCACGGCGGGCCACGACACCGAACGCACCGCCGAACTCCTGGGCCTCGCCGAGCCGTTGCCGGCGCCGGCCGAGCCGCCGCCCTGGGCCGAGGAGCGGCCGGTGCGGCTGACGCGGGCCGAACTCGCCGCGTACTGGCCGGGCGGCGACTCCCCGGAGAACCTGGCGGCGGCGGTGGAGACCGGGTATCTCACGGTGTCCGGGGACGAGATCACGCACTTCAGCCGCGAACTGCTGGAGGCGACCTCCGCGTTGGTCGAGGAGGGCCTGCCGCTGCCCGTGGTGCTGGCCGCCGGGCAGGTGCTGCGCGGTCATGCCGAGGAGTTGGCCGGGGTGTTCACGGAGGTGCTGCGGGCGCACGTGGTCCCCGAGGTGCTGGGGGACGGCGACCGGCATCCGCTGTCGGCCGAGGACGTGCGGCGGCTCACCGAGGTGTTGGAGCGGCTGCGGCCGCTGGTGAAGCGGGCGGTGTCGGCGGCGATCACGCTGGCCGTCGACCGCCGCCTCGGCGCCGAACTCCAGCCGCCGGCCGGCGGCTAACCCTCCACCGACTCCGGCTGCCGCAGGGTCATCAGCCCGCGCAGGCCGTTGGCCAGGACCGTCACGTCCGCCTCGCCGAAGATGATCCGCTGGAGCATGAAGCCCTGGGCGCAGGCGAGCAGCGTGCGGGCGACGTCGCGCGGCGGTATGTCGTCGCGCATCCAGCCGTTGCGCTGGTAGCCGGCCACCAGGCCCTCCCACAGGTCGAGCAGGGCCCCGAGCCCCTGCTGGAGGACGGTGGACAACTCCTCGTTGCGCAGCGTCTCCGTCCACACGTGCGGCAGCAGGGCGGGCGCGTAGGGCAGGGTGGACCAGATCCGGTCGAGCGCGTGGACGATGTCGTCGGGCAGGTTGGGCCGCTCGGCGGCCGCGATGGGTTCGAACGCCGCACGCACCGCGCCGAGCACCTCGGTCGCGAGGGCCGTGATCATGGCTTCCTTGCTGGGGAAGTACCGGTAGACGGCACCGGCGGACAGGCCGCTCTCGCGCAACACGTCCTGCATCGAGGCGCCGTGGAAGCCGTCACGGGCGAAGACGCGGGCGGCGCCGTCGAGTATCTGTCGACGGCGCGCCTCAAGGTGCTCCTGGGAGACGCGTGCCATACCCGAGACGATAAAACGAACATTCATTCTTGACAAGCCGCGCCCGGCGGGCGCACGGTGAATAACGCAGAACGAATGATCCTTCTCTTTGATGTTCGGAGGCTCCGCGTGTCTCACCGCCGCGGCCTGCTGATCGTCGGCCTCCTCGTGCCGGCGCTGATCACCTTCATGCTCTGGGCCTTCACCTGGCCCGTCGCCCGCTCCGCACCCCACGACCTCCCCGTCGGCGTCGCGGGCCCGCCCGTGGCCACCGACCGCATCGCCAGCCAACTCTCCGACGCCGACGGCGCGTTCGACGTACACCGCTACCCGGACGAGGCGGCCGCCCGCGAGGCGATAACGCACCGCGAGATCTACGGCGCGCTCGTCGCCGACGGCCAGGGGCCGCGACTCCTCACGGCCTCCGCCGCCGGGCCCGCCGTCGCCCAGCTGCTCCAGTCGATCGCCACCGGCCAGGCGGCGGAGGGCACCGAGGTGACGGTCGTCGACGTGGTGCCGGGCCCCGCCGCCGACCCGCGCGGCGCCGCTTTCACCGCCGGCGTGCTGCCGCTCGCCCTCGCCGGCCTCGCCACCGGGGCGGCGATCACCGCCACCCGGCTGCGTGGTCGCTGGGCGCTGCTCGCCCTGGCCTGCTCAGCGCCGCTGATCGGCCTGGCCGCGGCCGCGGTCGGCCACGGCTGGCTCGACGTGCTCGGCGGCGGGTGGTGGCAGGTCACCGCCGCGCTCAGCCTGTTCGCCCTGACCGGCGCCGCCACCGTCGCCGGCGCGGCGGCGCTGCTCGGCCCGCGCGGCATCGGGCTCGGCGCGCTGCTCCTGATGCTGCTCGGCAACCCCTGGTCGGGGGCGGGCTCCGCGCCCGAGCTGCTGCCGGAACCGGTCGGCGCGCTCGGCCAGTTGCTGCCCACCGGCGCCGGCGCCACCCTGCTGCGCTCCGTCTCCTTCTTCGACGGGCACGGGGCGGCGTTCCCACTCGTCGTCCTGCTCGCCTGGACGGCGGCCGGCGTCGCCGCCGTGCTCGCCGGCCGTCGCCGCGCCCCACACCGCCCCGCCCCGGCGGGGCCCGCGGCGGCCACCCCGGCCGCCCCGGCCGCGGCGTAACCGTTGGCGCTCGGCCTCGGCCGCGAAACCCGCCGGTACCCGACCCCAACCGCCCGCGCTCGGCGGCCCTGGCCGCCAGCGCGGCACGGTCGGCGCGTCGGTCGCCCGGGCCCGGCCGGGTGCGCGGCGGGCGGGGCCGCGGCACCGGCGCGAAGCGCCGGACCGCGGCCGCGGCCGGTCGGCCTCGCCGACCCCGCAGGCCGGGAAAG
>NZ_JAVREM010000085.1:0-23161 GCF_031845425.1 Streptomyces millisiae | reverse complement strand
GCACCCGTTCCCGGGCCTGTTGCCCCTTCGGCGTCAGCCCGCCTCCCTGCGCATACCTCATGAACACGGCATACCGCAGGGATCACGAGCCGTCACGACCAGCCGCTATCGCGAGTTCAACCTCAGTAGTAGTTCATCGTGTCGATCACGGTCTTGCCGGCCAGGGCGGTCGCCGGCAACTGCTGGTAGCCGCCCAGGGGGATGGCGGCCACCACGAGGTCGCCGGCCTCGGCGGCCTCCTCGGGGGTGGCCGCGTGGGCGCGGTCGCCGAGCTCCCTGACCAGCTCGGCGAGCGTCCCGGGGCCGCGCGAGTTGCTCAGGACGACGTCGAGGCCGGCGGCCACGGCCAGGTGGGCCAGACCGCCGCCGATCATGCCGCTGCCGATGAGCGCGAGTGTCTTGGTCATAACGGCGCCTCTCGATTCCAAGTATGAAACTCAGTGTTAGAGTAGACGCTCGAAGTCACATCTGTGCCTCGGGGGCGGACCGGAGGGTACGATCGCCGGGTGGACGGAGGAGCGCGCACCAGCACGAGAGACATCGCCCGGGCGGCCGTGCGGGCCCGGTTGTCGCAGGTGGCGTTCGACCTGTTCCTGCGTGAGGGCTTCGAGAAGGTCACCGTCGGTGATCTGGCGACGGCCGCTGGGGTGTCCCGCAGCACCTTCCTGCGTTACTTCGGAAGCAAGGAGGAGGCCGTCCTCACCGCTTTCGACGCACACGGTCGGCAGGTCGCCGCCGCCGTACGCGACCGCCCCGCGGCGGAGGACGACTGGACGGCGTTGCGCCGCGCGCTCGATGCCGTCGTCGGCCACTACCGCAGCGACCCGGAGAGCGCCCTGGCCATGACCCGCCTGGTGCGGGAGACCCCGGCGCTGTGCGCGCGGCAGTTGGAGAAGCAACACGGCTGGCGCCCCGCACTGGCCCAGGCCCTCGCCGAGCGCGCCGGGTCCGCCCGGCCGGTGACCGTGGCCCTGACCGTGCGGGCCGCCGCCGCGCTGGACTGCCTCAACGTCGCCCTCGACCACTGGACCGCCTCCGATGGCCGCCTCGACCTGGAGGGGCTCCTGGACGAGGCGTTCGCCGCGCTCGGTCCGGACAGCCGGATGGTCGGCTGAGCCCCTGCTGTTCAGCCTTCTTCCGTTGAGGCCCAGGACAGCAGCCCGGCGCGCATGGCCGCGATGACACCGCCGTCCATCAGGAGATCGGATCCGGTGACGAAGCCGGCCTGCCGGCCGAGGAGGAACGCCGCCGCCTCGGCGACCTCGTCCGGTGTGCCGACCCGCCCGGCGGCCGAGGTTTCGATCATCTCGCGGTAGATCTCGCTGCCCGGGCCCGACAGCTCGGCCTGAGCCAGCGGGGTCAGGATGATCCCGGGGCTGACGCAGTTGACGCGGGCCCCGCGTTCGCCCCACGGGATGGCCGCCGCCCGCACGCGCAGAGCGTTGCCCCGCTTCGACAGCGCGTAGGCGTCACCCGAGTTCCCGACCTCCTCGGGCTGGAGGAACGGCAGGCCGAGCAGCCGCGAGGTCTCCGTGTAGGCGAGGGCGTGCTCGATCTCGGGCGCGTAGGGGCTTTGCATGTGCCCGGCCATGCTCGAGATGACGACGCCGGCCCCGCCAGGGGCGATCACTCGGCCGAACGTCTCAAGGACGAGCGCGGTGCCGAGGAGGTCGACGTGCAGGACCCGCTCAGTGGAAGCCTGGACGGGGGACACGCCGGCGGTGTGCACGACCTGCGTGACCGGGCCAAGGGCGCTGGCCGCGTCGGCGAGAGCGGCGACCGCGGCGGGGTCCGCGACGTCGGTGGCCTGGACGGTCACGTCGTAGCCCTCGCCGCGCAGTCGTTCGGCGGCGGCGCCGAGATTTGTTTCGTTGTGGTCGGCGAGCAGCAGGGTGCGGCCGTTGCCCACTCGGCGGGCGATGGCACGACCGATGCTCCCCGAGCCGACGATGACCGCGATGTCCTTCTTCATGGTTGATCTCCACGGCTTGAGCTGATCCGGCACGCGACGTTCCGCGTGCGGGGCGGGTCCGGCAGGGGGCGCGCGGGTCGGCGCGTCAGTGGTTGACGAGTCGCATTCCGGCCTCGTGCAGGCGCTCGCCGGCGGCGGGGGCGAGGCCGCTACCCCGGCGTCCTGAGGGCGGATGCGGGCGGTGGCCAGGCTCATGCCGGGCATCGTGGCCATGCCTATGCCGAGGCCGAGCAGGATCTCGGCCGGCAGGACGTGGGTCCAGAAGGAGCTGTCCACCTCGAGCCGGGTCAGCACCAGCATGCCGAGGGAGCCCAGCAGGAAGCCCGGGCCCATCAGGTAGCGGGCCGGGACGCGGTTGACGAGGCGGGCGCTGAGCTGGGTCGACCCGATGACCAGGCAGGTGACCAGGGGGAGGAAGGCGATGCCGCTCATGACCGGCGAGTAGCCCTTGTTCAGCTGCAGGAAGTAGGTCAGGAACAGGAACTGGCCGAACATCGCGATCATCGCCAGGCCGACGGAGAGGTAGGCGCCTCCCCGGTCGCGGTCCGTGATCACGTGGAGCGGCAGCAACGGGGACCTCACCCGGGACTCGGCGAGCACGAACACGGCCAGCAGTACCACGGCCGCCAGGAACATGCCGATCGTGACGCCCGAACCCCAGCCGTCCTCCTCCGCCCGGGCGAAGCCGTACACCAGGGCTACGAGACCGGCGGTGGCCAGGACCGCGCCGAGGACGTCGAGCCGCTCGCGGTTGCGGTCGTCGCGGTCCTGGACGAAGAGGACCGCTCCCGCCGCCGCCACGACGGCGAAGACGATGTTGACGTACATGCACCAGCGCCAGTCGACGTACTCCGTCAGCGCGCCGCCGAGCAGCAGACCGACCGCTCCACCGGCGGCCGCGATGGCGCCGAAGATGCCGAAGGCCCTGGCCCGCTCTTTCGCCTCGGTGAAGGCCACGGTCAGCAACGAGAGTGCCGCCGGGGCGAGCAGCGCGCCGAAGACGCCCTGGAGGGCGCGGGCGGCGAGCAGCATGCCGGTGTTGGCGGCGGCGCCGCCCAGCGCGGAGGCGAGGGCGAAGCCGGCGAGGCCGACGACGAAGGAACGCTTGCGACCCCAGAGGTCGCCGACGCGCCCACCGAACAACAGCAGGCCGCCGAACGCCAGGCTGTAGGCGGTGATCACCCACTGCCGGCCGCCGTCGGAGATGCCCAGGTCCCGCTGGGCCTGGGGGAGGGCGATGTTCACGACCGTCGCGTCGAGAACGACCATCAGTTGGGCGATGGCGATGAAGACGAGGGTCTTCCAGCGCTGCGGATCGAGCGCGGGTGCCTGGGAGGCAGGGGGTGTCGACATGATGCGTCCGGGATTTCCTGTACGGCTGCGGTGACGGGGCCGCGCCACCGCCTCGTGTCCGGGGCTGGCGGGCGTCGGGCCGGGATGCCCGCAACGTCGGCACTGACACCACGCCCGGTAAAGGGCGGGCGGGGATCCCGTCAGTTCCCCAGAGTGCTGCCGTGGAGGCCGTGGCGGCAGGCCGAGGCACGCCGTGGAGGAGCGATCAGCGGTGCGACAGGGCACCCCAGGCCTCTTCCCAGAGGTCAGGAACCGGGCGCGGGCCCGCTCAGTGCCCCGGGGGAACGGACGGCGCCGGCCCGTGCTGCTGCTGCGCCGCCTTGTCCAACAGGACCATGGCGTCGTGGTCGGGACTACCGGGCTCCGCGTAGAAGGCGACCAGGTGCTGGCCGTCGGTGCCGCTCAGCGCCATTCCCTGGAAGCCCAGGGTGAGATCGCCGACGTCCGGGTGGTGGAAGGTGCGCTGCCCCCGGGCGCTTCCCTGGACGTCGTAGCGCTCCCAGAGCTCGGCGAACTCCGTGCTCGCGTGGAGCAACTCGTCAACGAGGGCGGTCAGGTCGGGCGCGTTCGGCTCCATGCCCGCCAGCTGGCGGAGCCAGGCCACGGGGGAGCGCAGTACCGCCTCCCGGTCGGCCATCACCTCGCGGGCCACGGGGTGCAGGAACACGTACCGGGCCAGGTTGCGCCGCTCGGCCGGCTCGTCCTCGATGCCCACGAACAGGCGCAGCGCGCCGGGGTTGGCGGCGAGCAGGTCAAAGGTTCGACTGACCACGTACACCGGGTGCGGCCGCATGCTCTCCAGCAGCAGGTCCACTCCGGGAGGCAGCGACCGACTGGGCGGCGCGGTCGCCTCGCGTGTCTGTCGCTCGGCGCCCGCCACCAGTCCCCGCAGGTGTCGACGCTCGGCCTCGTCCAAGCGGAGAACCCGGGCCAGGGCGTCGACCACGGAGGGGCTGGGGTGGGTCTCCTTCCCACGCTCCAGGCGCGCGTAGTAGTCGATGCTGATCCCCGCGAGGGTGGCCAGCTCCTCCCGCCGAAGGCCGGGGGTGCGGCGCGGCCCGGCGCCGGCGGGCAGGCCGACGTCCTCCGGACGCACCCGCCCGCGGCGGGCGCGCAGGAAATGCCCCAGCTCGGTCCCGCCGCTGTCCCCGCCGTGCTGCTCACGCGCCATGTGCCCAGTGTGGCAGCCCGTGTCTCCTGCGCGGCCGGAGGCACCTGGGGCCACGCTTCAGTACAGGCCGAAGACATCCAGCTGTTCGATGAACGCGGCCACCAGCGCCGGTCTGGCGGCCCGGCGCTCAGCGGTGGCGGGGAAGAGGGCATGACGAGATCTCGTGCCTGGGCGAGGGGGCTTGCGTGGCCCGGCAGCCGGCGACGGCCGCACGAACCCGCCATCCAGCCTGTGCCCCGTGGGGAGCGGCGTTCCCGGGTCTGGCGCGGCCCCCACGGGGCACGGCCGGCGCGCCGACGGCGCTCGTCCTCGCCGCTGCCGGCACCCTGGCTTGGCAGGGCTGGAGCGCTTGCTCTGTCCGGACCCGGCGTGGGGGTGAATGTGGTTCCTGGCAGTGTCAGGGCCTGCCTCCGGGCCCGGCCGTCGGCCTAGCCTGCGGTCATGACGACGAGCCTGACGAGCCTCACGCTGAACAACGGCGTCGACATCCCCGCCCTCGGATTCGGGGTGTTCCAGACCCCGCCGGAGCAGACGGTCGAGGCGGTCGAGACCGCGCTGCGGATCGGGTACCGGCACATCGACACGGCCGCGGCCTACTTCAACGAACGCGAGGTCGGCGAGGCCATCCGCCGCTCCGGCCTCCGGCGCAACGACCTGTTCCTCGAGACCAAGGTCTGGATCAACGACTACGGCTACGAGGAGACCCTGCACGCGTTCCAGAAGGCCGTCGGGAAGCTCGGCGTCGACCACCTCGACCTGCTCATCCTGCACCAGCCCCTGCCCAGCGCGTTCGAGCGCACCATCGCCGCCTACCGCGCCCTGGAGCGGCTGCAGGCCGACGGCAGGGTCCGCGCCATCGGCGTCAGCAACTTCATGCCCGAGCACCTGGACCGCCTACTGGCCTCCGTCTCGGTGGTGCCGGCCGTGAACCAGATCGAGGTCCACCCCTACTTCCGCCAGTCCGAGCTGCTCGCGGTCGACGCCCGGCACGGCATCCTCTCCCAGGCGTGGTCCCCGATCGGCGGCATCACGTTCTACTTCGGCGGCGACGGCACCAGCACGCTGGACGACCCGGTCATCGGCCGCGTCGCGCGCGCCCACGGCAGGACCCCCGCGCAGGTCATGCTGCGCTGGCACCTCCAGCAGGGGCGCTCCGCGATCCCCAAGTCCACCAGGCCCGAGCGCATCGCGGAGAACTTCGAGGTCTTCGACTTCGAACTCACCGACGACGAACTGGCCGCGATCGACGGACTCGACCAGGGTGTGCGGCGCGGCCCGGAGCCGGACTCCATCACCCTCGACAACTACGGCCGCGAGATTCCGGAGGCATGAGCATGGAGCGGCGAATCCTGGGCAGGACCGGCGTGTCGGTCAGCCCGCTCTGCCTGGGGGCGATGATGTTCGGCCCCTGGGGCAACGAGGACGAGGCCGAGTCCATCCGGATCATCCACCGGGCGCTGGACGCCGGCGTCAACTTCGTCGACACCGCCGATGTCTACTCCGAGGGCGAGTCCGAGCGCATCGTCGGCAAGGCGCTGGCCGGGCGCCGCGACGACGTCGTGCTGGCCACCAAGTTCTTCATGCCGATGGGCACCGACCCCAACCAGCGCGGCGGCTCCCGGCGCTGGATCATGCGGGCCGTGGAGGACTCCCTGCGCCGGCTGAACACCGACCACATCGACCTCTACCAGGTGCACCGGCCAAGCCAGGACACCGACGTCGAGGAGACCCTCGGGGCCCTGACGGACCTGGTGCGGCAGGGCAAGGTCCGCTACGTCGGCTCCTCCTCCTACGCCGCCAGCCAGATCGTGGAGGCGCAGTGGGTCGCCCGTGAGCGGCGGCTTGAGCGGTTCGTGACCGAGCAGCCCCCGTACTCGATCCTGGTGCGCGGCATCGAGACGGACGTGTTGCCCACCGCGCGTCGGCACGGCATTGGCATCCTCAGCTACAGTCCGCTCGGCGGCGGCTGGCTCTCCGGCCGCTACCGCACCGGCCGAGACACGCAGGCCCCCGCTTCCGAGGCCAGGCGCCGCCTGGCCGGGCGGTTCGACATGTCGCTGCCCGAGAACCAGCGCAAGCTGGAGATCGCCGAGGCGCTCGCCGGGCTGGCGGAGGAGGCTGGGCTCAGCCTCATCGAGCTGGCGATCGCCTTCGTCATCAACCACCCGGCGGTCACCGCCGCCATCATCGGCCCCCGCACCATGGAACAGCTGGAGTCCCAGCTGCCCGCCGCCGACGTCACCCTGACATCCGATGTCCTGGACCGCATCGACGAGCTCGTCGCGCCGGGCGTCACGATCAACCCGGCCGACAACAGCTACGGCGAAGCCGAGCTCACCCCCGCGGCCCGCCGACGCCACGCATGACAGCCAGGGAGGACCGCGGAGGCGGGCCGGCCGCCCGGACGCTCCGAAGCCCGATGAGGAAGAGACGCCATGGCCGAATGGACTCCTGACGAACTGAGCCGCGTCGGCTCGGCGACCGAACTGCACATCACCTCCATGCGGCGGGACGGAACAACGCGTCCCTACACCGCCATCTGGGTGGTGCGGGTGGGGAACGACATCTACGTGCGATCGGCCTACGGTCCCGACAGCGGCTGGTTCCGGCGTGCCAGGGCCGCCGGCCGCGGGCGCGTCAGGGCCGGCGGCGTCGAGCGCGACGTGACGTTCGCCGAAGCGCCCCCCGACGCGCACGAGGGCATCGACGCGGCCTACCACGCCAAGTACGACCGGTACGGCCCCGCGATCGTCGGCTCGGTCGTCGGCCCTCAGGCCCGCCAGGTCACGGTGCGCCTGCTGCCGCGGGACTGACCAGGGAGCCCCCACCCCTCCACGGTCGCCACCCGGCTCCTCCGTCGCGTCGTCGTCCTGAGCTGCGGTCAACACAGTGCGGTGAGGCGTAGACGGGCGCTGCGTGGCAGCCCTGGGCTTCCCACGCCGACCGGGGTCACTTGGACTCGCCTGGGGCCGTGTACCGCGCGGCCGCGCTCAGGAACCGCGCGTTGCGTCCCGGCTCCGGTGCCGCCTCGGCGAGGCGACGCGTGAACTCGGCTTTCGGGCGCAGGATGACCTCGTCCGCCGCGCCGCGTTCGACCACTCGCCCTTCGTACATGACGAGGATCTCGTCGGAGAAGTGGCGGGCGGTCGCGAGATCGTGCGTGATGTACAGGACCGCCAGGTTCTCCTCGCGCTGCAAGCGGGACAGCAGGTGGAGGATGCCCAGGCGGATCGACACGTCCAGCATGGAGACGGGCTCGTCGGCGATGAGGACCGAGGGCTTGGGCGCCAGCGCGCGGGCGATGGCGACTCGCTGTCGCTGGCCCCCCGACAGTTCGTGTGGCCGGCGCTCGGTGAAGGCGGCCGCGGGCTTGAGGTTGACGCGTTCGAGCAGTTCCTCGACCTTCGCCCGTGCCGCCGCCTTGCTCCGGTCCTCTCCGTGACGTCGCAACGGGCGCTCCAGGTGGTGCGCGACGGTGTGGAACGGGTTCAGTGAGGCGAAGGGGTCCTGGAAGACCATCTGCACCTGCTTCCGGTACTCCCTGATTCCGCGCCCCCGGACGGCCGCGACGTGTCCGTTGAGCAGGATCTGTCCGCCTGAGGGTTTCTCGAGCCGCGCGATCATCCGGGCGATCGTGGACTTGCCGCTGCCGCTCTGGCCGACGAGGGCCACCGTCCTGCCGGCGTCGAGTTCGAGGTCGACACCCCTGACCGCGGAGATCGGTGAGTTCCGCACGCCGGTACGGGACGGGTATTCCTTGCGCAGTGATCGCACTTCGAGGGTAGCCATGTCTCATACCGCCGTCTCTTCGTCGAGCTCGCCACCATGGCGGATGAAGTCCCCCCGTGCTCCGGTGAGGCTGGGGAAGGAACGCAGCAGTTGTCGTGTGTACGGGTGCCGAGTCGCGAAATAGATGTCCTCCACGCCAGCCATCTCCACGATTTTTCCGTCTCTCATGATGGCGATCCGGTCGCTGATCTCCAGAAGCAGGGGGAGGTCATGCGTGATGAAGAGGACGGCGAAATCGAGCTCTCGCTGCAATCTGGAGACCTCTCTGACGATGCCTCGCTGGACCACCACGTCAAGAGCCGTCGTCGGCTCGTCCATGATGATCAGCTGCGGGGTCAGAGCGAGGGCCATGGCAATCATGACTCGCTGGCGCATGCCGCCGGAGAGCTCGTGTGCGTAGCTCCGCAGGCGACTCGGGGGGACACCCACGAGTTCGAACAGCTCCTGCGCCCTGTCGCGGCGTTGTGCTCTGCTCATGCCGGGCCGGTGCGTCTTCAGCACATCGCTGATCTGAGCGAAGACGGGGATGACCGGGTTCAGTGAGTTCATGGCCCCCTGGAACACCGTGGACACCTTGTTCCAGCGGTAGGTCCGCAGGACGCGGCCGGAAAGCCCGAGGACGTCGATATCCTCTCCGGAATCGTCATGGAAGGTGACCCTTCCCCCCGAGACGTACCCTGGCGGGCGGATGAGGTGGTTGATTCCGAGGGCGAGGGTGGATTTCCCGCACCCGCTCTCACCGGCCAGGCCGAGTATCTCGCCCCGGCGGATCTGGAGGCTCACCTCTTCGACGGCCGGGACGGCTCGGTCCGTGGCGTAGTGGACGGACAGGCTGTCGACGGTGAGAACGGGTTCCTTGGCCGTCACAGCGACCTCCTTGGAGCGCGCGCCGGACGCAGCTTGGGATTGATGATCTCGTCGAGGCTGAAATTGATGAGGGCGAGACCGCAGCCGAGGAGCGCGATGAGAAGCCCTGGCGCGACGAACCACCACCAGCCGCCGAGCAGCAGCGCCTGTCCGTTCTGGGCGTCCGCGAGCATGGTGCCCCAGGTCAGGGAATCCGACGCGCCGATGCCGATGAAGGCGAGCCCGGCCTCGCCCAGAACGGCGAAGACGATGGAGAAGACGAAACCCGACGAGAGGACGGGCAGCAGGTTGGGCAGAATCTCGACACAGATGATGCGCCAGGTCGGCTCCCCGGCGACCCGTGTGGCGAGAACGTAGTCCCGGTCGCGCAGCGACAGCGTCTGGGCTCGCACGACACGCGCACCGGCGGCCCATCCCGTGAGGGCGAGGACGGCTGCCACCAGGTACACGTTCCGCTGCTCGACGTAGCTCCCGATCACGATCATGAGCGGCAGTCCGGGGATGACCAGCACGACATTGGTCAGCAACGAGAACGCCTCGTCGAGAAGTCCGCCGACGAAAGCGCCGAGGACGCCGAAGAAGGCCGAGAGGGAGAGCGTCATGGCGCCCACGAGAACGCCGATCAGCAGGGAGCCGCGAGTCCCGTGGGCAAGCTGGGCGAGAACGTCCTGCCCTGTCTGCGTGGTGCCCAGGAGGTGCTCGCCGCCCGGCGGAGTCATCCCGATGTTGTCGACCGCGTTCGGGTCCTGCGTGAGGAACGGTCCGACCACTCCGAACAGGGCGATGACGACGACGATGCCGGCGCCGGTGAGCAGTTTGCCGTCGCGCCAGCGTCGGCGCCGGACCGCCACCAGGTCGATGGCCCCCTCCTCCGCCGCAGCCATCGTGTCATTGAGAGCGCTGGACATGGGATGCCTCTCAGTTCCGTGTCCGGGTACGGGGGTCGATGAGCCCGTAGAACAGATCCACCAGCAGGTTCGAAAGGAGCACGGCAACGGTGATCACGAGGAACAGCCCCTGCATGAGCGCGTAGTCGTTGTTCGACACCGCCAGCAGCATGGCGTTCCCGATACCCGGATAGGAGAACACCTGCTCCGTCACGATCGATCCGGCCACGACGAAGCCGAGCGAAATGGCGAACCCAGCGATGGAAGGCAGCGCCGCGTTCCTGGCGGCGTAGGTGATCATCACCCTGATCGGGCTCAGTCCCTTGGCCTCCGCCACGACCACGTAGTCGTCGGAGAGGGTCGAGACCATCATGTTGCGCATGCCGAGCAGCCAGCCGCCTATGGAACTGACCACGATCGTGATCGCGGGCAGCGTGCCGTACGAGATCGCGCTGGAGATGAACTGCCAGCTCAAGCCGGGGCTGACGGAGCTCACGTCGTAGCCGCCGCTCAGCGGGAACCAACCCAGGTTGACCGCGAAGAAGTAGACCAGCACCAGCGCCAGCCAGAAGTACGGCACGGACTGCAGCAGAGCGGTCGCCGGGATGACGGAGTCGATCCAGGTGCCTCGCTTCCAGCCGGCGAATGCCCCCAGCGCGACGCCCATGACGAACGCAAGCAACGTGGAGATGCCCACGAGAATCAGCGTCCAGGGGATGGCCTGACCGATGATGTCCATCACCGATGTCGGAAAGTAGGTGACCGAGATCCCGAAATCACCGCTGGCCAGACCGCCGAGGTAGCTGACGTACTGGGACCACAGCGGCTCGGAGGAGTCGGAGCCCAGGAGCATTTCCAGGGAGTCCCGCGTTCCCGTGGCGACCGGCCCCTGCTGCGCGAGCTTGCCGATGAGGATGTCGACCGGGTTGCCCGGGAGCATCCGCGGTATGAGGAAGTTGAGCGTCACCGCGGCCCAGAAGGCCACGAGATAGAAGCTGATTTTCCTGACGAGATACATGTGATGGTGGCCTCGAGACAGTGCGAGCGGCGCCAAGGGCTGTCCCGTGACCGCTGGTCACGGGCGGGATGTCGTGCGGTGGGCTGGCGTGATCACGGTGCCGGAGGTGTCCTGGACGACCCCGGTCACCGGGCTGTGAGCCGCCGGGGGTCCGGCGTGCACGTCACCGCGCCGGGTGGCGGGGGAGCGGACCCGCTACGTTCGCGGGACGGTTCTCAGTCGACGGGCCGCAGGCGCAGCAGGACGAGGCCGTTGTCGGGAGCGGAGCCGATGTTGGGACTCGCCCACAGGTCGTCCTCCGCCGGGAAGCCCGTCACCCGCACCGTGCTGTAGGTCGCCGCCGTGATGTTGTCGATGACCGGGATGTAGGGCAGGTCATCGACGATCTCGTGCTGGATCGTGGCGTACTGCTCGGCTCTGACGGCCATGTCCTCGGTACTCGCCGCGGCTTGGAGCGCGGCGTCGACCTCGGGATTCGCGTACCGGGCGACGTTTCCGTAGGGATTGATCGACTCGCCGACCGGACCGGTGTTCTCGGAGGAGAAGTAGCCCTCGTAGACGTAGTACGGATCGGGCCCTCGGCCCTGGTAGATCGCGCCGATGGCGAGCTCGTAGTCGCCAAGACCCTGCGAGCTGATGTTCTCCGAGTTCGCGACCTGCCGAACCTCCATCTCGATGCCAGCGGCCCTGAACTGCTGCACCATGGCGTCCAGGGCGGTGATGTAGTCGGTGTATCCCGTGGTCACCTGGACGGTGAGGGAGAGGCGTTCGCCGTTCTTGGCGTAGACGCCGTCCGCGCCCCTGCGCCATCCCGCGTCCTCGAGGATCTGCTCCGCTCTCGCGACATCGGCGCTCCCGGGTTCCGGCTGTTCGAGTCCTGGTGCGATCAGGTCGCGATCCCGGTCCACGAGGGCGAAGGTCGCCGAGATCGGCCGGGCGTTGCCGTAGTAGGCGAGCGTGTTCACCTGGTCGCGGTCGAGCGCGGCGGAGAGGGCCTGGCGGACGGCCCGTTCCGTCTGCGGGCCCTCGCAGCCCAGGTCCGCGTTGGAACAGGCGGCGAGCACCACCTGCTGGCTGCCGTAGAAGGTGTAGCCGATGTCCGGGCGGCTGTCGAGGACCGTGGCGACATCGGGGATGAAGACCCCCGCCCAGTCCAGCTGCCCGGCCAGCAACCTGTCGGTCGCCGCCTGGTTCCCCGAGAGGGAGTGGAAGCGCAGCCCGCCCACGCGGATCTCGTCCTGCTGTCGGAACTCCGGGTTCCTCGTCAGCAGGTAGGACTGCGGACTGAAGTCCTCCACCATCATCGGCCCGGTGCCCACGGGGTGGGCGTTCGTGTCCGTCGCCGGGTCGGGCTTCTCCGCCCAGATGTGCTCCGGAACGATGTAGGTGCCACCCAGCAGCGTGGGGGCGCTGACGAATGACGGCTGCTCGAAGGTCAGCGTGAGGTGGGTGTCGTCGACGACCTCGGCCCGCGGGGACGTGCCGGTCGTGTTCAGCTCCGGCGTCTCCCTGATGAGGTTGAAGGTGAAGGCCACGTCCCTCGCCGAGAACGGCTCTCCGTCACTCCACGTGACGTCTTCTCGGGTGCTCACCGAGAGCACCGTGCCGTCGTCGTTCCAGGAGTACTCGGTACCGAGCAGGGGCGTGGGCCCGTCACCAGCCGGCTGGAGGTTGTTGAAGAAGAACAGGGGCTCATAGATCATGCCCTGCGTGCCGGTGAGCACGGTGGGGGAGAGCGGGTTCCAGTTGGCGACGAAGGTTCCGCTGGCGCCGGCATAGGCGTCGAGAACCGGGGCGCCCTGGGACGACTCGTTGGTAGCGCCTGTCGTACAGGCCGCGAGCCCGAAGGCGGCGGCGACGACGCAGGAGGCGAACAGTCGGAGGTGCGAACTGCGGATCATCGGACCCCTCCACCCGAAAACATCGGTTGGTGACTTAAGTAAGTTCGAGCCGCGCTGCGCCGCTTGCGTCGGGTCGGGGGGCGGCCAGCATCGGTGATGGCACGGTCGGCGGTCAGGTTTTGCTGGAGGAGGTATACCGTTCCACACGGTCCTCGGCAAGGGGTTCGGCACGTGTTCGCCGGGTGACTTCCTTGGGTGTGGTCGCCTCGGTGACGCGGAAGACGCCTCTGGCTCATGGCTTCAAGGAAACCGTTCCATCGATGGATCTCCGGGTCGCGTGGCCAGCGCACCATCCGCCCGGAGAGTCCGCTGCCGCATGGACCTGAGGCCCTGCGGGTCGGCGGACGCCGATCGCTGCCGTGCGTCTGCTTCGACGAGTCGATCGACGCCGAGCTCGGCCTCCCCACGGAGGCCGAGCTCTCGAACTGACCCTGTCGCTCGGCGGGAGCGGCGCGTCCCGGCCGTCAGGGGCGCGGGCTCGTCAGCCTCGCCGGGCGGGGGAGTCAGGCCAGGACGACGGGAACCTCGCGGGACGGGTGGGCCGCCTCGCCGCGGAAGTCCCGGTTGACCAGGCCGGGGCAGTTCTCGGCGTAGAGGGCGTGGCGGCCGTCGTCCGGCCGTCGGGTCCAGACCACTTCGCAGTCGCGCAGCACGGCTCCCTGGACGTTCTCCAGGTGGAAGGCGTCGGTGGGCATGGCGGGGAAGGGCTCCGCCCGGCGTGGGCGCAGGTCCGCGTGGCCGCCTTCCCAGCGGCTCCACCGGTCGATCTCGACCCGGACGCCCTCCAGCACCAGGCCCTCGATCGCTCCCGGCTCCTGGGCGAGTACCAGCACTCCGTTCTCGGAGCGGCACAGCACGTTGCGGACCCGGACGTTGCGGATGGTGCCGCACCGGTCGGTCCACGGCACGGCCATGATGGCGATCGGTTCGCCACGCCCCCACCAGCCGGAGTGGAAGAAGCGGGTCTCCACGACGATGTCGCTGAAGAGCACGTTCGCCACCTCCCCGCCCTCGGCGAGACGGACCGCCAGGCCGCGGGCGCTCTGCCGGATGACGCAGGAGGAGAACACCACGTTGCGGATGGCGGTCTGGTCCTCCACGCCGGCGATCAGGGCGCTGGACGTGGTGGTGATGGTGCAGCCGGTGACCGTCACGTCCTCGCAGACCGCCTCCCGCTCACCCGCGTTCTCGACCGTCTCCAGGCACGCCTTGAGGCAGATCGCGTCGTCGCCGGCGACGATGTCGCAGTCGCTGATCCGCACCCGCCGGCAGCAGTCGAGATCGATGCCGTCGCTGTTGGGGGTCTTGAGGTCGTTGTGGATGCGGATGCCGTGGATGAGCACGTCGTCGCAGAGGGACAGCCGCAGGGTCCACACGGCGCCGTCCACGATGGTGACGTCGCGGAAGGTGACGTTCCGGCAGTCGCGGAAGTAGACCGTGAAGGGGCGGCGCTGGTCCATCTCGTAGATGTGGCCGTTGTCGCCTGTGACGTAGTGCCGCCCAGCGCCGTCGATCGTGCCGCTCCCGGTGACGGAGACGTTCCGCGCGCCTTCGGCGTTCAGCAGCACGGTGGTGGGCGTGTCGCCCCAACTGCTGGAGCCGTCGTTGCGCACCACGCCGCCGAAGCGCACCGAGTAGTCCTCGAAGTTCGGGCTGCCGGCGAGCGTCGCGCCGTGTTCGAGGTGCAGCTCGACGTGCGAACGCAGCGTCACGGTGCCCGTGCGGAAGACGTGGCCTCCGGGAATCACCACGCGCCCTCCGCCGGCCTGCGCGCAGGCGTCGACGGCGGCTTGTACCGGGCCGGTGTCGTCGGTCGTGCCGTCGCCCACGGCGCCGAAGTCCATGACGTTGTACATGAGAGTGCCAGCTCCTGGGGTTGTCTGGATCGGACCCGTCCGTTCGTTGCCGCCGGGGCGTGACCACGTCCGCTGCGGCAACCGAAGGTATATCGTTCCACTTTTCCTGGCGGCAAGGTTCCCGCAGCACTTTTCGCTGATTAACAAGGATCTTTGCGCGACTCATTGACGCCCCTGCTGCGCCTTCCTACGATCCGCTGGACCGTTCCACTTCAGAGGAGGGATGTGCTGATGCGGCGCAGAGTCATGCTCGCGGGCACGATTTCGGCCATCCTGGCGCCGGCGCTGTCCGGCTGCGGGGCGCTCGATCCGGGCGACGACGACCCCGAGACGCTCGTGTTCCACCACAGCCTGACCGCCGGCTCCGCGAGCTTCGCCGTGTACGACGCGGTGCGTGCGGAGTTCGAGCGGGAGAATCCGGGCGCCAGGGTCAAGGACCTGGTCAGTGGGGGCACCGACCTGATCAACGTCTACGAGACCGCCCGTCTGGCCGGCAAGGAGGCCGACGTGGTCCTGGTCAACCTGGCGGAGAAGTCCCTGTCGTGGACCGACTACGACGCGACCGTGCCGGTGGGCGGCTACCTGGAGCGCTGGGGGCTGCGCGACCGGGTGCTGCCTCAGGCGCTGCCCGAGTGGACCGATGCCGAAGGACGACTGGTGGGCTTCCCGTGGAGCGGATTCTCCTGGCCGGTCGCCTTCAACACGCGGCTGCTGGAAGCCGCCGGCGTGAGCGGCGTCCCCCGGACCGCCGCGCAGCTCGTCGACGCGGCGGACCGGGTGCGGGCGCGGGGCGCCCGGGGCCTGGTCAGCATCGGCGGGAACGACTGGTCGGGCCAGAAGCTGCTGATGCAGATCATGCAGGCCCATCTGCCCCCGGAACGTGCCCGGCGGCTGTTCGCCGAGGCCGGCTTCGCCTCCGACGCCCAGGCGCTGCGCGGCCTGGAGCACTTCGTCGAGCTCCGGGACGCCGGGGTGTTCTTCGACGGCGCGCAGGGGATCAACGCCGACTCCATGAACTCCGACTTCTACACCGGTCAGGCTGCCGTGGTCTCGATGATCTCCGGAAGCCTGGCCAGCGTGCCCCCCGAGGTGGCGGACGTCGTCGAACTCGGCGGCTGGCCGGTCCCGGCCGGCGGCGTCTACGACAAGCCGACCGCCCTGCGCGGCTACACCTCGGCCGGCCTGTGGATCAGCCCCAACGGCGAGGAGAAGATCGACCTGGTGGAACGCTTCATCCGGCATCTCTACCGGGAGGCCACCGCCCAGCGCTTCGTCCGGGAGGCCGGCGAGGTGCTGGCACTCAGGGGCCCCGCGGAGAGCCCGGACTTCCCGCTCGTCGCCGCCGCCGTCAACCTCCCCGAGTCCGCCGTCAGTTACGCCGTGCTGCCCGATCTGCACGTGCCGCCCGCCGTGTCCCAGCCCCTGATCCGTGCCACCAGCCTGGCCTTCACGCCAGGTCGGGACGCCCAGTCCATCGCGGCGGACCTGGACACCGCCTACCGCAGCTGACTCTTCGCAACACCACCCCGCGGAAAGGGGCATCCGGATGACGCACGACACCTCTCTGCTTCCCGCGCGGGCCGGAACCGGCGCGTCCGGCCCGCGCCCCCCGCGCACCGCACGCCGCGGCTCTTCGGTCACCCTGCTGGCCGTGCCCGCCCTCGTCTGGTACGTGCTCTTCACCATCGGCCCACTGGCCGCGATGTTCTACATCAGCGGCGTCAGCTGGCCGGGCATGCTCGCCCCCCGGTCCTGGGCCGGCTGGGGCAACTTCCGCACGGTCCTCAGCGACCCGCTCTTCTGGGACGCGGCGCGGATCAGCGCGGTCCAACTCGCCGTGGTGCTCCCGGTCATGATCACCCTGGCGTTCCTGCTCGGCTACTACCTGACGCTGCGCCCTCGCGGCCACCGGGTGCTGCGGGTGGTGCTGTTCACCCCCGCGCTGATCTCGGCCTCGGCCAAGGCGATGATCGCCTACAGCGTGCTGGCCCCCGACGGCCTGTTCAACGGGATGCTGGCGAGCGGAGGGCTGGGGTCGCAGACCCGGGCGTGGCTCGCGGACACGGACACCGCGCTGGCCTGCGTCATGGCGATCGACCTGTGGAACGGCATCGGCTTCACCGCCGTGCTGCTCGCCGCCCGGCTGGGAAACGTGCCCGGCGAGGTCTACGAGGCGGCGGAGCTGGACGGCGCCGGGCACTGGAGGCGCCTGTGGCGCATCGCCTTCCCCGTCACCCGCGACTACGTCGGCGTCGTGACCATGCTCCAGTTCCTGTGGATCTTCTTCGGCTCCGCGCAGAACGTCCTCCTGCTCACCCAGGGCGGCCCTGGCAACGCCACCACCAACCTCTCCTTCCTCGTCTACAACAAGGCGTTCGTGCAATCGGACCTCGGCTACAGCCAGGCGGCGGGGGTCCTGCTCTTCCTCGCCGGACTCCTCGGCATGCTCGCCATCCGCCGCGTGCTGCGCCAGAACTACTGACCACCCGGAGCACTCATGTCGAGCACCGACACCTCCCCGCACACCCGAGACCTCCGCCCGAACGAGAAGCGGCGGCGTCGACCCGAGCGTTCCCCGGCTGCCGGGACCCGCCGCCGAGCCCGGCGGGGCGGCCGGCGGAGCAGGGCGCTGTGGACCCTGAGCCACTGCCTGGTCTGGCTCTACGCCCTCATCCTGGTGGTGCCCCTCTACTACGTGCTGGTCTCATCCTTCAAGGAGACCACCGCCATCTTCGACCAGCCGCTGACGCCGCCGATCGATCCGGTGTGGCACTACTTCGCCGACGCCTTCCGCTACGCGCGGCTCGACCTGGCGCTGGTCAACTCGGCCCTCGTCACCGCGAGCGCACTCGTGCTGACGCTGCTGCTGGCGATCCCGGCGTCCTTCGCTCTCGCGCGCAGTCGGGGCCGGGTGGCCACCGTGCTCGAGCGGATCTTCGGCCTCGGTTTCCTGGTGCCCACCTTCGCCGCCCTCGTGCCCACCTTCCTGCTCGCCGCCTACACCGGCCTGTTCCACACCCGGATGTTCCTCGTCCTCCTGCTGCCGGCCGGCGCGATGCCGTTGTCCGTGGTCGTGCTCACCCAGTTCATGCGGGCCGTACCCGCCGAACTGGAGGAGAGCGCCCGCGTCGACGGCGCCGGCACCTGGTCCATCCTGTGGCGCGTCTTCGTCCCCCTGAGCATGCCGGGCATCGCGACCGTCCTGCTGCTGAACTTCCTCAACTTCTGGAACGAGTACCTGTACTCCCTGGTCATCATCGGCCCAGACACGGCCCAACGGACGATCCAGGTCGCGCTCCCGACGCTCCAGGCCAACCAGGCCACCGAGTACGGCGTGCTGATGGCCGGCACCGCCATCACCGTCGTCCCGGTCTATATCGTGTACCTCCTGCTCCAGCGCAGGATGGAACAGGCGCTGATCAGTGGCGCTGTGAAGATGTGACGGTCGACCGCGGGGCCGCACCCGCGACAACGAGGGCGGAGACGCATGACCACCAAGCGTGACGACGCCGGACGGCCGCCGGCTCCCCGGCGCGGCTCCCGGCCCACGATCCGCGACGTGGCGGCTCTCGCGGGTGTCTCCAAGTCTGCGGTCTCCAGGGTGTTCAACGGCCAGGGCGGCATCTCGGAGCCGACCCGCGAACGCATCCAGGAGGCGGCACGCAAACTGGGATGGTCGCCGAGCGCCAGCGCCTCGGCACTGCGTGGGGAACGAACCCGGACCATCGGCCTCGTCATCGTCCAAGACCCGGACGCCCTGGCCGCCGACCAGTTCTTCGCCGAGACCGTCGTCGGCCTGGAACACGAACTCGGACCCCGGGAGTACGGGCTACGGCTGCACGTGATCGGCCCCGACCCCGAACAGGAGACCGCCCTCTACGAGCGACTGGCGCGCGAGCGCCGGGTCGACGCCTTCATCCTCACCGACAGCCGGGTTGGCGACGCACGTCCCGACCTGCTGCGGCGGCTCGGCATCCCCGGCCTGCTCATCGGCCGCCCCTGGAGGGAGGGCGCCGTCGAGTGCGTGCACTCGACCGGCCTCGAACAGGCCATGGCGGCGGCCGCGGACCACCTCGTCGAGCTCGGCCACCGCGACATCGCCTACCTGGCCGGCCCCGCCGACCGCGTCCACATCGGACTGCGCCGCCACCGACTGGAGCGGTCACTCGCGAGCCACGGACTCACCCTGCGGGCCCTGGTCGACACGGAACTCACCAACGAGGCCACCGCCGAGGCGACCCGCCGCCTACTGGACGATCCGTCCGACCGGCCGACAGCGATCATCTACGCCAACGACACCATGGCACTCACCGGCATCGCCACGGCACAGCGCATGGGGCTGCGAGTACCGGAAGACCTCTCCGTCATCGGACACGACGACCTGCCGCTCGGCCGCTGGTTCCACCCCCGGCTCACCACGATCAGCCAGGACGCCCGAGCGATCAGCAGGACCGCGGCCCGCCGGCTGCTCACCCTGCTCGGCGAACCCGTCGAGCCACTCCCTGACCCACCGCCGGCTGAACTCACCATCCGCGAGTCGACCGCCCCCGCCCCTCAGCAGCGCGGCCCAGCTCCCCATGACACAGCACACCGGACCGCACCGTGATCACCTGCGGCCGGCGCTGAAACTACTGGTACAGCAGGTCCGTCGAACAGGGAACGCGAGAGCGGTCTGGGGCACGGCGATCGGGGTTTCCCGGGAGGGCCATTCGGAGTTCGTCCCCCAGGTGTTCCCCAGGAACGCGGTCTTGGTCGCTCGGAGTGGGAAAGGCGCAGGTCAGAGGTGATGTGGCCCGGTGAGGCTGAGCCCACTGTAAATCTGCCGGCTCAGCCTACCCAGGTTCGAACCCTGGCGCCGCCACAGCGAAAAACGGCCCCTGACCTGCGGAAACGCGGACAGGGGTCGTTCTCTTTCTTCTGATGCCCCGTCCGGCGGATTGTGTCTTCTGTCCCGATCCGTCTCACCCGATCTCGCGTGCTGACCAGTGCGTGTGGGGTATGTGTGGGCAGAAACGGGGCGGCTGATCGCTTGGTCTCAGGCCGCGAGGCGGGCGGCGATCTTGGCGTTCTCGGCGTCGTCGTGACCTTGACGCAGGTGCGACCATCACTCTCCGCGGCTGAACACTTCCTCCCGACCAGCCGCAGGGCAGTGCGTCAGCGTGCGGTGTAGCCGCCGTCGACGGGGAGGGCGACGCCGACGACGAAGCTCGCTCCGGGGCTGCACAGCCACAGGACGGCGGCGGCGATCTCGTCGGCGCGGCCGAGTCTGGCGATGGGCTGGTTGGCGACGGCCTCGGCGAGGTCGAGTTCGCCCTTGTCGATCATGTCGGTGACCATGGGGGTCTCGATGGTGCCGGGGCAGACCGCGTTGATGCGGACGCCGCGTGGCGCGTACTCGAGGGCGGCGCTGCTGGTCAGGCCGAGCACGCCGTGCTTGGAGGCGTGGTAGGCGGCGCGGCCGGGGATGCCGACGAGGCCGCCGAGCGAGGAGCAGTTGACGATGGCGCCGCTGCCCTGCCGGCGCATCTGGGCGAGTTCGTGCTTCATGCAGGCCCACACGCCGCGCAGGTTGACGGCGTTGACGCGGTCGAAGACGTCGGCGGGTTCGTCGGCCGCGTCGCTGGGCGGGACCTGGATGCCGGCGTTGTTGAAGGCCATGTCGAGCCGGCCGTGGACGCGTACGGCGGTGGCGACCAGGGCCGCGACGTCGTCCTCGACGGAGACGTCGCAGCGTACGCCGGTGGCCTGGTGGCCGGCGGTGACGAGGTCGTTCGCGGCCGCCTGGACGGCGTCCTCGTCGATGTCGGCGAGTACGACCGCCGCGCCGGCCTCGGCGAAGGCGCGGGCGGTCGCCAGGCCCATGCCGGAGCCGGCGCCGGTGACGAGGGCGACCTGCCCGGTGAAGTCGTAGGTCGGTCCCATTCTCTTCTCTCTTGTCCTTCTTGTTCGCTGATGGTGTGGAGCGGTTCCTGCGGCGGGTCAGACGCGCAGGAGCACCTTGGTGGCGCGGCGTTCGTCCATGGCGCGGTAGCCGTCGGCGGCCTGGTCGAGGGGGAGGGCGAGGTCGAAGACCTTGCCGGGGTCGATCCGGCGGTTCCAGATCAGGTCGACGAGCTCGGGCAGGAAGCGGCGCACCGGGGCGGGCCCGCCGTGCAGGTGGACGTGGGAGTAGAAGAGTTCCTCGCCGGGGAGTTCGACGCCGTGGGCGACGCCGACGTAGCCGACGTGCCCGCCGGGCCGGGTGGCGTGGATGGCCTGCATCATCGACTCCTGGGTGCCGACGGCCTCGACGACCGAGTGCGCGCCGAGCCCGCCGGTGAGCTCCTTGATCCTCTCCACGCCCTCGGCGCCGCGCTCGGCGACGATGTCGGTCGCGCCGTACTCGACGGCGAGCCGCTGCCGGGCCTCGTGCCGGCTCATCGCGATGATCTGCTCGGCGCCCAGCTGCTTCGCGGCGAGCACGGCGAGCAGCCCGACCGCGCCGTCGCCGACCACGGCGACGGTCTTGCCGGGGCCGGCCTCGGCCGCGACGGCGCCGAACCAGCCGGTGCCGAGGACGTCGGAGGCCGCGAGGAAGCTCGGGATCAGGTCGTCGGGCGGGACCTCGGGCGTGGCGACCAGGGTCCCGTCGGCCAGCGGGACCCGAAGACGCTCGGCCTGCGCGCCGAGCGGGCCCATCAGGACGCGGTGCACGCAGGAGCTCTGGTAGCCGGCGCGGCAGATCTCGCAGGTGTTGTCCGAGGCGAAGAACGACCCGACCACGAACTGTCCCGGCCGGACGTTCCGCACCTGGTCGCCGACCTCCTCGACGATGCCGACGTACTCGTGGCCCATGGGGGAGGGCTCCTGAAGCGGGTCGATCCCGCGCCAGGGCCACAGGTCGGACCCGCAGACACAGGTGGCGGACAGCCGGATGACCGCGTCGGTCGGCTCGACGATCCTCGGGTCCTGACGCTCCTCCACCCGGACGTCGCCCGGGGCGTACATCACCGCACCACGCATGGCTCTTCTCCTTCTGGTGTCGGTCGGGGCGGCCCGGCGCGCCGGGGTTCACGGTTGGCCCGCGAAGAGCCGGAAGGCATCGCGGCCGTGGTGGATGGACGACAGGGTGTCGGCGAGCACGTAGGGGTCGTGGGCCGGATGGCCCGGGGTGATGCCGCCGGGGATGACCGGCGGGGCGACGCGGATGCTCTCGGGGCGAGGGCCTCGTGGAGCGGCTGGTGGTTGGCGCTTTCGGCGGCGAACGCCAGAGAGGTGCCGCTGCGTTCGGGGTGGGGTCTGACCGCTGTGCCGTCGTTGACGATGAAGATGGTGCCCAGCCGAGGTGGCGCATCCCGTGCAGCACCTGCTGGACGGCGGTGGCCGGCCCGTAGACCGTGAACTCCACCGGACCGGCCAGGTCGGCGGCCGTCGTGTCAAGCACCGTCTGCATGAAGTCACGGTGCGGGAGAGGGCTGTATCGCAGCACCTCGACAGGGCCGAGCTTGGCGGTGGCGGCGTCCGGTGCGGCCGTGAGGGTGTCGGGGCGCGCACATCGGCCGTGAACCCCCGGGCTGTGACGCCTCGCTCGACCAGGTTGGCGGCGAGGGCGTCCACATGCTCCTGGGACCCGGCGATGAGAACGACCTCGAAGCCCTCGCGGCCGCACTGCCGCGGGACGGCGGCTCCCAGGCCGGTTCCGGCTCCCGACCATGGCGATGCTGGGCACCTTTGCTCATGACGGATGTCCTCGGCGATTCGGTCGGGACGGCCGCCGGGGCGCAATGCCTTCTCGCGGGTGAGGGCATCGGTGTCTCCCGGACCAGTTCGCAATCTCCTTCCGGTCCCGGCACAGCCGCTGATCCTGTCGGCGGCCGGCGCAACGGGGAGGGTCTCATTCTGAGGGCGTGTCATCCAGGGAGGAATCTCTCCCACCCACCGCGTCGGCGGTTGTCGACTCCCTGGTGTCCGCATGTGCCTATCGTGGCCGTCCACGGGGAGATCCGCCTCCCGGTCCGGCCATCGACGAGGGATGCGCGTGCCTGCTCAGGGGGCGTCCTCGCGGCCTGAGCGGGACGCCTCCGTTACGGCCGAGCGGGTGATTCTCGTACGACTTCTCGACGGGCTCACACGGTAAGGAGAAGAGGGAACATGCGGCTGGGCGTTCACATCATGGGGTTCGACCACCCGGACGGGCCGGGGGCGTTGGGCCCCGAGCTGGCCGCCGCGGGAGCGGCGGCTGAGGCGGCGGGGGCGAGCTGGCTGTCGGTGATGGACCACTACTTCCAGATGGAGCAGCTGGGCGGCCCCGAACTCGCCATGCTCGAGTGCTACACGACCCTCGGCTACCTGGCCGCGCACACCTCCA
>NZ_JAVREM010000084.1:0-24139 GCF_031845425.1 Streptomyces millisiae | reverse complement strand
TCTTCGCGCTTCGCGCGGTGAACGGCTCGGCGAGCCGTCGGCGGTCACCGGCCGGTGTGGTCGCTTTGGCGGGGCGCGGCTGGCTCCGCTGGGGTCGCCCGGCTCAGCCGTCAGGCCCCGGGGCGCCCGCCTGTGACCTGCGGCGGTTCTGGCGTCCAGCCCCGTGGCCCGCCCGCCGACCGCCCGGGGGCGGCGGGCGGCGCGGCGTCAGGCGGTGTCGTTCCCGTCCTTCCCGTCCTTCTCGTCGGCCGGCTTGGCGTCGTCGTCCTCCGCCTTCCGCTCCGTGGCAGAAGCCGGCTTCTCCTCGGTCTCCTCGGCCTTGCCGCCCTCGCCGCCCTCCGCGGGGCCGAACGCCGCGTCCGTCTCGCGCGCGCGGGCGCGCCGCACGCTCAGCAGCACGCCGATCCCGATGCCGGCCAGCAGCCCGAGCGCGATGACCCAGAGGACCGCGCCGAGGCCGCCGCCGCTGTCGTCGTCCGCGGAGTCGTCGCCGTCGCCCGCCGAGCCGTCGCCCGGCGCCGGGCCCAGGGCGTTGAGCGCGTCGACGAGGTTGCTGCCGCCGAAGTCGGTGGGCGAGGCGCCGCCCGCGTGCGCCGCGAGCACCAGCAGGCCGAGGGCGGCCGGGCTCTGTGTGTGGTCGGGCCACTCCGTGTGGTGCTCGCTCAGCCAGCCGAGGGGGCCGGCGAGCGCCGCGTCGTCGCCGAGCGCCGCCAGCGCGATGACCGCCTTCGCGGTGTTGCCGAAGTCCGGCAGCCGGTCCTCACCCTCGCCGGGGTCGGTGCCGGTGGCGGGGGCGGCCAGGTACTGGCCGTTGTCGTCGAGCGCGGCGGTCAGCCGGGCCGCGCCGGCGGCGCCCGAGGCGAGCTGCGGGGTCTGCGGGGCCTGCGGCTCCTCGCCCGAGGCGCCGTCCGTGGCGGCCGCCTCGCCCGTCTCCTGCCCCGCCGGTTCCTCCTCCTGCTCCGTCTCCTCGGTCCCCTCAGGATCCTCGCCCTCGTCCCCGACGCCGCAGGGCTCGGCCGTGGGCGCGACCGCCGGCGTGGCGTCCGGGTCGACCAGCAGGCCGCTGCCGGCCGAGGCCAGCACCGCGTCCACGGTGGCCGCGTCGTTGGCGCTCAGCTCGCCCGACTCCGGATCCGGCTGCCAGGCGAACGCGCCGCGCTCGCCCTCCGGGGCGTCGCAGCCGAGCTGGAGCGCGGACAGCGCGTCGAACGGCGAGTTCCCCTCGCGGCGCACCTCGGCCGGGTCCTGGCCGGCGGCCGAGAACGCGCTGGCCACGACCGCCGTCGAGTTGGCGTCGCTCGGGCCGCCCGGGTTGAAGCTCCAGCCGCCGTCCGCGTTCTGCACCCCGGCCAGCCAGTCGAGGGCGGCCGACACCTGCTCCTCGTGCCCGCCGAGCGCGGCCAGCGCCTGGGTGGCCAGTGCCGTCGCGTTGGAGTCGGCCGCCGTCACGTCGGGGCAGGGCTCCTGCGGGTCGGCGCGGAAAGAGAGGAAGGAGCCGTCGGCGCACTGCTGGCCGAGCAGCCAGTCCACGGCCGGCGTGCCCGGCTCGAAGCCGGCCGCGTCCTGGGCCAGCAGCGCGATCGACTGCCGCAGCACTCCGTCGTACGTCGGGTCGCTGCGCCCGAAGAGACCGATCGGGGTCTCGGCGGCCGGCGCGGCGGACACGGCCGCGGCCGCCGCCGTGGCCGGCTGGGCCAGCGCCACGGCGGCGGTCAGCGCCGCCGCTCCGCCGGCCAGCGCCGCACGGCGGAGCGTCCGCCGACGAGCGTGGTGGTCGATCACCTGGAAGCCTTTCGCTGTGCTGGTCCGCCGGGACGACTCACCGGCACACGCGGCGACGCGGTGCGGCACCGGGCTCGGCGCCGTGGTCCGGGCGGTGTCGGCCGTCACTCTATCCGGCCGGCCGCGCCCGGCCGGCTCGATCCCGGCGGGCGGGTCGGTGGCTGTGATACGCCGACTCCCGCGCCCGGGGCGGCGCTTGTCGGCCGAACGGGTCGGGAGGGACGGGCGTCCGCACGTGGTGATAATCACCAGGTCCGGGGCGTATCCGCCGGAGGCGGTGGCGGGTTAGGGTCGATACCCGTGAGTAGCAACGGACACCGAGGGGGCATGCGCGTGGGGGCTGAGGCCGGTGGGGACCGCCCCGGTGTGGACCGCCCGCTCAGGATCGCGTTGCTCACCTACAAGGGGAATCCTTTCTGCGGCGGCCAGGGCGTCTACGTCCGTCATCTCTCCCGCGAGCTGGCCGCGTTGGGCCACCAGGTGCGGGTCATCGGGGCTCAGCCCTACCCCGTGCTCGACGACGGCGTGGAGCTGATCGAGCTGCCGAGCCTCGACCTGTACCGCAAGACCGACCCGTTCCGCACCCCGCGGCTCCACGAATACCGGGACTGGATCGACGTGTTGGAGGTCGCCACGATGTGGACCGGCGGCTTCCCCGAGCCGCGGACGTTCGCGTTGCGCGCCGCCCGCGAACTGGCCCGGCGGCGGCACGAGTTCGACGTCGTGCACGACAACCAGACGCTCGGCTACGGGCTTTTGGGCGCCACCCGGCGGCTCGGGCTGCCGCTGGTCACCACCATCCACCACCCCATCACCGTCGACCGCCGCCTCGAACTCGCGGCGGCCGACAGCCGCAAGCGGCGCTACTCGGTGCGGCGTTGGTACGGCTTCACCCGCATGCAGCGGCGGGTCGCGCGGCGGTTGCCGACCGTGCTCACCGTCTCCGGTGCCTCGCGGCGCGAGATCATCGAGGACTTCGACGTGGCCCCCGAGCGGGTGCACGTCGTCCCCATCGGCGCCGACACCCGGATCTTCCACCCGGACCCGAGCGTGGCGCGGGTCCCGGACCGGATCGTCACCACGTCGAGCGCCGACGCGCCGCTGAAGGGTCTCGTCCACCTGGTGGAGGCGCTGGCCAAGCTGCGGACCGAGCGGCCGGGCGCGCACCTGGTCGTGGTCGGCGACCGGCCCGCGCACGGGCCCGTCGCCGAGGCGATCGACCGCTTCGGCCTCGGGCACGCGGTCGAGTTCGTGAAGGGCATCAGCGACGCGGAACTGGCCGACCTGGTGCGGGGCGCGCGGGTGGCGTGCGTGCCGTCCCTGTACGAGGGGTTCTGCCTGCCGGCCGCCGAGGCGATGGCCGCCGGCACGCCGCTGGTCGCCACGACCGGCGGCGCGATCCCCGAGGTCGCAGGACCGGACGGGGAGACCTGCCTCGCCGTCCCGCCGGGCGACGCCGGCGCGTTGGCCGTGGCGCTGGCCAGGCTGCTCGGCGACGACGCGCTCAGCGCGCGCATCGCCGCGGCCGGCCGCGACCGCGTCCTCCGCTACTTCACCTGGCAGCAGGCGGCGCGCGCCACGGCCACGCACTACGCGGCCGCGGCGGCGGACGCGGACACGTCGGTGTCGACGCCTGGCCGGCGTGGCTGAGCGGGCCGGCGACGGTACGTCGCGGTGCCGGCGCCTGGCCGGCGTGGCTGAGCGGGCCGGCGGCCGTACGTCGCGGTGCCGCGCCCACCCGCCCGCCCTCGGCGGGCGACCTCGCGCGGCAGCGACGCGACGCCCCGATCCGTCGCCGGTACACGTGACGGCGGTTCGTCCCGGCATCCGTCGCGGAGCGGAGGCCGCGGCCGGGCCGCGCTCCGCGCCGCCTCCTCCGCGCGGAGCGCGGAAGGGTGGGTGCGTGGCACCCGGCCCCCCCGCGGAGCGCGCCGGCTCTGCCCGTGTGCCGCGCGAAGCGCGAGAAAGCGCGGGTGGGTGGGGCAAACCCCGTGCGCGGCGCCGACGCACCGGTCGGTGCCCGGTTCCACCCGCGCACAGCGCGGAAGGGCGGGTGGGTGGGGGACAACCACCCCGCGCACGGGGCCAAGGCGGCGACTCGTCGTGACGATGGACAGGGGATGATCTCGTGCTGACCGTGGACTTCTCGCGGTTTCCGGTCGCCGCAGGCGACCGTGTGTTGGATCTCGGATGCGGGCAGGGGCGGCACGCGTTCGAGTGCTACCGGCGCGGCGCGCACGTCGTGGCGCTGGACAGGAACGGCGACGACGTCCGGCACACCGCCGGCTGGCTGGCCGCCATGCGGGAGGCCGGCGAGGCGCCCGACGGCGCGGGCGCGCTCGCCCTCCGGGGCGACGCACTGGCGCTGCCGTTCCCCGACGACAGCTTCGACGCGCTGATCGTCTCCGAGATCATGGAGCACGTCCCCGACGACAAGGGCCTGCTCGCCGAGGCGGTCCGCGTGCTCCGCCCCGGGGGCCGGATCGCCGTCACCGTGCCGCGCTACTTCCCGGAACGCGTCTGCTGGGCGCTGTCGGACGCCTACCACCAGGTCGAGGGCGGCCACATCCGCATCTACCGGGGCGACCAGTTGGTGTCCCGGCTGCGCGAGGCCGGGCTGCGCCCGTACGGCACCCACCACGCGCACGCCCTGCACGCGCCCTACTGGTGGCTGAAGTGCGCCTTCGGCGTCGACAACGACCGGGCCCTGCCGGTGCGCGCCTACCACCGGCTGCTGGTCTGGGACATCATGAAGCGGCCGCTGGCCACCCGGGCCGCCGAGCGGCTGCTGGACCCGGTGCTCGGCAAGAGCCTCGTCGTGTACGCCACCAAGCCGCGCACGGGCGCCGCGTGACCAGCGCCGAGCGTGGCGTCGAGCGGCTCGCGCTGCCGGGGGTGCTCAGCGCCGCCGAGGCCGAGGAGACCGCGCTGGCCATCGGCGCCGAGCAGCGCGCGGACGGCGCCATACCCTGGTTCGGCGGCCACCACCTCGACCCCTGGGACCACGTCGAGG
This sequence comes from Streptomyces millisiae, assembly GCF_031845425.1. Classification (NCBI taxonomy): domain Bacteria; kingdom Bacillati; phylum Actinomycetota; class Actinomycetes; order Kitasatosporales; family Streptomycetaceae; genus Streptomyces; species Streptomyces millisiae. The sequence goes on along the minus strand of NZ_JAVREM010000084.1, from coordinate 19,344 downwards.
CCGCCATGGCCCTGGACACCGCGGGACGCCACGACCGCGCCGCCGCCGCCTACGACTGGCTGGCGCGCCACCAGAACCCGGACGGTTCCTGGTACGCCGCCTACGCCGAGGGCGACGCCGCCCGCCCAACCGACCTCGGCCGGGAGACCAACTTCTGCGCGTACCCGGCCGTCGGCGTGCTCCACCACTACCTCGCCACCGGCGACGAGGCGTTCCGCCGCCGCATGTGGCCCGTCGTGCACGCGGCCGTCGAGTTCACGCTCGGCCTCCAGCAGGAGGGCGGCCAGCTCGGCTGGCGTCGTGACCCCGACGGCACGCCCGTCGCCGACGCCCTGCTCACCGGCTGCTCGTCCGTCTACCAGGCGCTCCGCTGCGCCCTCGCCCTCGCCGAACTGGCCGGCTCGCCGCAGCCCGACTGGGAGCTCGCGGTCGGCCGGCTCGGCCACGCCATCCGCCGCCACCCCGAGCGCTTCCTCGACAAGTCCCGGTACTCGATGGACTGGTACTACCCGGTGCTCGGCGGTGCCCTGCGCGGTCCCGACGCCCGCGCCCGGCTGGCCGCCGCCTGGGACGAGTTCGTCGTCCCGCGCCTCGGCGTCCGCTGCGTCCGCACCAACCCCTGGGTCACCGGCGGCGAGAGCGCCGAACTCGCCCTGACCCTCTGGACGATGGGCATGGAACGGCGCGCCGTGGAGATTCTGCGCTCGATCGGCCACCTGCGCGCCGAGGGCGGCCTGTACTGGACCGGCTACGTCTTCGCCGACGACGCGGTCTGGCCCCCCGAACGCACCACCTGGACCGCCGGCTCCGTCCTGCTCGCCGTCGCCGCGCTCGCCGGCGACACCCCGACCCGCGCGGTCTTCGGCGGCGCCGGCCTGCCGCGCGGCCTGGAGACCGACTGCTGCGCCTGACCCCGGACACGGCGAGAGCCCGCCGGGACGGAACGCGTCCCGGCGGGCCCTCGCCCGAATCGGATCAGTCCGGCGCGGGTCAGCCGCGCTGGATGCCCGAGGTGTCCTGCAGCACGCCGCGGCGGCCGTCCTGCGTCTGCGCCACCAGCTGCTGGCCGCGCTGCTCGACCGCCAGGTACCAGGTGCCGGGAGCCAGCTCGGCGATCGGCGTCGGCGAACCGTCCTCGCCGTACAGCGGGCGGGTGGCCGGGACGGCGAACCAGAACGGCTGGAAGTTCGGGTCGGCGGACGCGCCGGGCCCCGAGGCGGGCGCGGCCTGGGTGGGCGCCGCGAACGACTGCTGCGGCGCCGGGGTGCCAGGACCGGGGTAGCCGTAGCCCGGCTGCGGGGCGCCGGCACCCGGGTAGCCGTAGCCGGCGGGCTGCGGGGTGCTGGGGCCACCGGTCAGCGGGGCCTTCAGGCCCGGGACCAGCGGGGTCATGATGGCGGCGGCGGCCAGCACCAGGGCGGCCAGCAGGCCGATGATCAGACCGACGCCCACGTCGGCGCCCATGCCGCCGCCCAGCGACCAGAGCGCGGCCCAGGCCGAGGTCACGGCCAGCGCGGTGCCCCACTGGTTCAGCTTCAGACCGCCGAACTCCCTGTCCGGTCGCGGCAGGAAGCGGGAGCCGACGATCGCGCCGGCGCCCAGGACACCGGCCAGGAAGACCGAGGGCAGGACCGGGAAGAGGTCGGACTCCCAAGCGGTCACACCGTCGCTGCCGCCGCCGAATTCGGAGTAGTCAACGGTGTAGACGTCCAGGAACGAGGCGATGAAGAGCAGGACCGCTGCTCCGATTACTACAGCGTCGCCTCGGGAGAGCGAGCGGTTGTTCACGTCAGATCCTTCGTGGTTCTCGTCGTCATGGTCTGGTCAGACAGGGCGGGCCCCATCGTATGTATGAAGTTCTGAACCGGGCCCGGGGAACAGCAGGACTGTTTCCTACGCGACACGCTTGTGATACGGCCGTGACGTGCCTCGCCCGCGCCTGACCCGGGCAGGTCAGATGCCGGGCGCCAGCCGTCTCAGCACCCGGAGCGAGCCGTGCTCCGAGACCTCGGCGAAGGCGCCGCTCGACACGGCGCGCCGCCAGATCCGGTACGGGGCCTGGCCGCCGAGCGCCGGGTCGGGGAACACGTCGTGGATCACCAGCAGCCCGCCCTCGGCGAGTTGCGGCACCCAGCTCTCGTAGTCGGCGGTGGCGTGCGCGTCCGTGTGGCCGCCGTCGACGAAGACGAGCCCGAACCGGCCGCCGCCACCGCCCCCGAGCGCCGCGGCGACCTGTGGGGATCCGCCCACCACCGCCACGACGTGCGCTTCGAGACCGGCGTCGGCCACCGTACGCCGGAAGACCGGCAGCGTGTCCAGACGCGAGCCGTCCCAGGCGTCGAGCAGCTCCGGGTCGTGGTACTCCTGCCCCGGCTGCTGCTCCTCGCTGCCGCGGTGGTGGTCGACGGTGACGACCACGGTGCCGGCCCGGCGGGCGGCGTCGGCCAGCAGCAGCGTGGAGCGGCCGCAGTAGCTGCCGATCTCCAGCAACGGCAGGCCGAGGCGCCCCGCCTCGACGGCCGCGGCGTGCAGCGCCCGGCCCTCGTCGACCGGCATGAAGCCCTTCGCAGCCTCGAACGCGGCGAAGACGGCGAACTCCGTCTCCTCCGCGTCCGGAATCGTGCCCGGTCCCGTCACGCGTCCCCCTGTGGTCCGGTTCCTTGCCGTCACATGCTGCCCTATGGGTGGCGCGGCGGAGCCAGCGGGGTCAGCCGACCCGGGCGAGCGGCGCCTGTTGCAGCGGGACGGGCTTGGCGACGGCCATCACCGGGGCCGGCGGACCGCCGTCCGGCGCGGGACCGCCCGGGGTGGCCGGGACGGCCGGCCCGGGCGCCGCGGTGGGCGTCGGCTCCGGGACGGCGGGGGCCGGCGTCTCGGCTACCGGGGGGTCGGCCGCCGGGGGATCGGCCACCGTCACGGAGGCGGGCTCGGCGGGCCCGGCCGTGCTCGCCTCCGCGCCGGCCGGCGCCGCCGCCGGCGTCGGGACCGGCTCGGCCGGCGCCGGCGTCCCGGTCTCCGCCGGCGCTGCCGCCGGCATCGGCTCCGGCTCCGGCGCGGCGGTGCGGGCCAGGCCGCACGGCACCGCGACCGTGCTGTACGGCAGCAGCAGCAAGCCGTCCGTCGTCCACCGGCCGGTGCCCGGCAGCCAGCCGTCCGGCGCGGCCAGGTGACGCAACTCCCGCTGCCTCGGCTGCCACACCGCCACCCAGTCGGCGCTCGCCGTCGTCATCCGCAGCGCCACGGCGCACGCCTCGGGCATCAGCACCTGCCCGGGCTGCAGCGCGAACGGCGTCACCGTCACGTTCTCCGGGTGCAGGGCCTCGGGGAACCGGACCGGCGACTGGCTGCCGAGCACGCCCCAGCCGATCCGGTCGGCGCCCGGCGCGTCGGACCGCACCAGCAGCAGACCGCTGTCCGGGTCGGCCAGCAGCAGCCGGTCGTTGCTGTCCTCCGCGATGCGCAACAACTCCGCCGGCTCGCCGCCGTGTTCGACGTCCACGGTGACGGTACGGGTGCGGCCGTCCGCGTCCGTCCGGTCGAGCGCGAGCAGCCGTCCCGAAGCGTCGAGCCAGGCGCCGCCCGAGCAGCGGCCGGCCAGCACCGTCACCAGTTCGGGGCCGAAGGCGCCCCCGCACACCAGCCACAGCGCCGTCGTCTCCTCCTGCCTCGCCAGCGCGTACACACGGGCCCCGTCGGGCGCCGGCGGCAGCAGCGTCAGCACCTCCGACTCGACGGCGCCGAGCGGCAGTTCACCGGTCTCGGGCCCCGAGGGGTAGAGCAGCGAGAAGTGGTGGCGGCCGTCGGCCCGGCGGCCGATCAGCACCCGCCCGTCGGCCAGCGGCATCAGCTCGCTGCCCGGGTCCTCGGGCTGCGTCCCCGGCAGCCGCACCGCGTAGGGCTCCGGGCCGTCCAGCGTCCAGCGCTCGGGACACCAGCAGTCGGTGCCGTCCACCAGGACGAGGCGGGCGGCATAGCCGCCGCCCGCCGCGATCGTCAACGGTGCCGGGCGGAACGCGGGCGGTCCCGGCACGCGCGCGGGCTCGGTGACCTCGGCCGTCATGACTCTCCTGCCTCTCGCGCCCGCAGCCGGCGGGCCCGGCGTCGAACGTGCTGGACCTGAAGGACGGAAGACCTCTGGTACACGGGACGCTCACCTCCAGCGAGGACGCTAGGTTCGTACTGCCAGCCGAACAACTCGGCTTGTGTTGCTTCACGCATAAGGGTGACGGTCGCCCGATTCCCATGATCAACCGGGGTCGGGTGTGCGTACGGCGGACCGGTCGCGGGAAGCGCGGAGCCCGGCCCGGCGGGGGGCGGTAGCCTGGGCGGGTGCCCGTACTCTCCGACGTGATCGCCGCGCTCGACGTCCTCTGGCCCCGCGAGCGGGCCGAGGACTGGGACGCCGTGGGTCCCGTCTGCGGTGACCCGGACGCCGAGGTGAGCCGGGTGCTGTTCGCCGTCGACCCCGTGCGGGAGGTCGTCGACGAGGCGGTGGCCATCGGCGCCGACCTGCTGGTCACCCACCACCCGCTCTACCTGCGCGGCACCACCACCGTCTCGGCCGACACCTTCAAGGGCCGGGTCGTGCACACCCTCATCCGGCACGGCGTCGCCCTGCACGTCGCCCACACCAACGCGGACCGCGCCGACCCCGGCGTCTCCGACGCCCTCGCCGGCGCGCTCGACCTGCGCGTCACCGGGCCGCTGGTCCCCGACCCCACCGACCCGGCCGGGCGGCGCGGCCTCGGCCGGCTGTGCGAGCTCGACCACCCGCTGCCGCTCGGCGAGTTCACGGCGCTGGTCGCCGCCCGGCTGCCCGCCACCGCGCAGGGCGTCCGCTCGGCGGGCCCCGCCGACCTGCCGGTCCGCACGGTCGCCGTCTGCGGCGGCTCGGGCGACAGCCTCTTCGACCACGTCAGGGCGGCGGGCGTCGACGCCTATGTCACCGCCGACCTGCGGCACCACCCCGCCTCCGAGGCCCGCGAACACGCCGGCGGCCTCGGCCTGGTCGACGCCGCCCACTGGGCCACCGAATGGCCGTGGTGCGCGCTGGCCGCCGCCCAGCTCGACACCGTCTCGGAACGGCACGGGTGGGGCCTGCGCACCCACGTGTCCCACCGGATCACCGACCCCTGGGTCACCCACCACCCCTCCCGCAGCCCCCAGCAGCAGTGAAGGAGCCCCCAACTGAACGCCGCGCCCGCCGACCAGATCCGGTTGCTCGACCTCCAGGCCCTGGACGTCCGGCTGACCCAGCTCGCGCACCGGCGCGAAAACCTGCCGGAGCACGCCGAGATCCGCGCCCTGGAGGCCGATCTCACCCAGCAGCGCGACCTGTTGGTGGCCGCGCAGACCGAGGAGAGCGACACCGCCCGCGACCAGACCAAGGCGGAGCAGGACGTCGACCAGGTGCGGCAGCGTGCCGCCCGTGACCAGCAGCGCCTCGACTCCGGGTTGGTGACCAACCCCAAGGACCTGGCCAGCCTGCAGAGCGAGTTGGCCTCGCTGGCCAGGCGGCAGGACGACCTGGAGACCATCGTCCTGGAGATCATGGAGCGGCACGAGGCCGCCCAGGCCCGCGCCAAGGAACTCGCCGCCCGGCTCGACGAGTTGCAGGCCACGGCGACCGAGGCGACCCAGCGCAGGGACGCCGCCACCCAGGACATCGACGCCGAGGTGGCCGCCGTCCGCAAGGAGCGCTCCGAGGTGGCGGCCGAGGTCCCGGCCGACCTGCTCAAGCTCTACGACAAGCTGCGCGAGCAGCAGGGCGGCATCGGCGCGGCCCGGCTCTACCAGCGGCGCTGTGAGGGCTGCCGGCTCGAACTCAACATCACCGAACTGAACGAGGTCCGGGCCGCTGCGCCCGACACCGTGGTGCGGTGCGAGAACTGCCGCCGCATCCTCGTCCGGACGCCAGAATCCGGGCTGTGAGCCCGGTGGAGCTCGTGGTGCACGCCGACGGCGGCTCCCGGGGCAACCCGGGGCCCGCCGGCTACGGCGCGGTCGTCGCCGACGCCGAAACCGGCGAAGTGCTCGCCGAGACGGCGGAGTTCATCGGCCGGGCCACCAACAACGTCGCCGAGTACCGGGGCCTGATCGCCGGCCTGCGGGCCGCGCACGCGATCGACCCCCAGGCGCGGGTGCGGGTCCGGATGGACTCCAAGCTCGTCGTGGAGCAGATGTCGGGCCGCTGGCAGATCAAGCACCCCGACATGCGGCCGCTGGCCGCCGAGGCCCGCGCCGTCTTCCAGCCGGGCGCGGTCAGCTACGAGTGGATCCCCCGCGAGCGCAACAAGCACGCCGACCGGCTCGCCAACGAGGCGATGGACCGGGGTACCCCTGCGGACACGCCTGCCGGCTTCGCGGCTCGAAGGGACCTCGGCCCCGGCCGGCCCGAGTCCGCGGCGGACGGCGGGGCTGCGCCCCGCCCCCCGGAGGCGGCCGCGGGCCGCTCCGCGGCTGACGCCGGGCCGGCGGCATCCGGCCCTGCGGGCCGGTCCGCTGGCGACGCGGACGGCGGGGCTGCGCCCTGCCTCCCGGAGGCGGCCGCGGGGCGCTCCGCGGCCGGTGGGCAGTCCGGGGCCGACGTCGGCACGGGTCCGGCGGGCCGTGCCGCGAGCGGCGGTGCCGAAGGGGCGAGACCGGAGGCTCCGGCTGACGCCGGGCCGGCGGCATCCGGCCCGGCGGGCCGGCCCGCCGCCGGCGACGCCGAGGGCGAGGCTTCGCCCCGCCCTCCGGAAGATGTCGCGAGCGCCGCCGCCAGCCCCGTCGGCCCGGCGCAGCCCGGAGCCGGCGGGCCGCGCGCTGTGGCGGCCCCTGGTTGGGGGAGGGCGGCCGGGGTGGCCACGACGTTCCTGCTGCTTCGGCACGGGGAGACGCCGCTCACCCCGCAGAAGCGGTTCTCCGGTACCGGCGGGGACCCCGAACTCTCCGAGACCGGCCACCGGCAGGCCGAGGCCGCCGCGCGGGCGCTCGCCGAGGCCGGCGGCGTCGAGGCCGTCGTCAGCTCGCCGCTGGCCCGCTGCCTACAGACCGCCGAGCTCGTCGCACGACGGCTCGACCTCCCCGTGCGGACGGACGACGCCCTCCGGGAGACGGACTTCGGTGCCTGGGAGGGCCTCACCTTCGCCGAGGTCCAGCAGCGCCACCCGGCCGACCTGGCCGCCTGGCTGCGCGATCCGGACGCCCGACCCACCGACGGCGGCGAGAGCTTCACCGCCGTGGCCCGCCGCGTCGCCGCCGCCCGCGACCGGATCATCGCACGGCACGCCGGCCGCACGGTGCTGGTCGTCAGCCATGTCACGCCGATCAAGTCGCTGCTGCGGCTGGCCCTCGACGCCCCGCCGATCGCCATGTTCCGGATGGAGCTGTCGGCCGCCGCGCTCTCCGAGGTCGCCTACTACCCGGACGGCAACGCGTCCGTCCGCCGCTTCAACGACACCGGCCACCTGGGGGCCGTCCCGGCGCGCTGACCCGCCGGCGATCCTGGCGGACGTGGACGGGGAGCGATTCGCGCTGACGTTCACCTTCAGCCGCCCTGGCAACCGGCTGCTGGCCGACGTGCCGGAGGCGCGGCCGTCAGCCGCCGGCCGGCGCCGCGCCCTCCTGGCTCCCTCCGGCGTCCCCCGGCGTAGCGGGTCCGCGCGTGCCGAAGTCCTCGTCGCCCATCACGTCGGTCTTCTCGGCCCACTCGGCCCAGGAGGCGAGCGCCTCGTTGACGCGGATGCCGGCCTCGATGGCCACCCGCATGGCCCTGGTCTGCGGGCTGGTGCCCCAGGCGCCGCTGTCCTTGGCCGTGGCGTAGGAGCGCAGCGTCTCCGCGGTCTCCGTGTAGAAGCGCCGCTCGCGCTCCAGCACGGTCCGCAGCTCGGCCGGCTCCATCAGCCAGAAGAAATAGGCGCGCAGCAGGGGCTCCATCCGGAAGGTGTGGTCCACCTCCTCCTCGACCAGCCAGCGCCGCACCTCGGCGAGGCCCGCCTCGGTGATCCGGTAGGCGGTGCGGCGGCGCGGGCCGTGGCTGTCCACCTCGATCAGCCCGGCCTCGGCGAGCCGGGAGAGCTCGGCGTAGATCCGCGGATGCTGGGCGGGCCAGACGGAGCCCAGCGCCTCCTGAAAGCGGCGCGCGAGGTCGTACCCGCTGGCCGGGCCTTCCGCGAGCAGGCCGAGCAGGCCGTGGCGCAGCGACATCCCAGGCTCCTTCGTGATCAACGCCCCTTGCCCCATCTTGACATGCGCTCCCGCATAGCTACCCTGATACATGTCCACTTGTACATGTTCCCTCATTTATATGGGCGGCCTTCATGTCCGATCTCGGCACGTCACGGGCGGTACTCCTCACAGGCGCGACGGCGGGAATCGGCCTCGCCACCACACAGGCCCTCGCCGCACGGGGATTCCGCGTCTACGCCGCCGCGCGCGGCGGCGCCGACAAGCTGGCGGGCACGCCCGGCGTCCACTTCGTCAAGCTCGACGTCACCGACTCCGGCAGCGTCGCCGCCGCCGTCGAGGAGGTCCGCGCCCAGGGCGAGACCCAGCTGGCCGGCGTGGTCAACAACGCCGGCACCATCGTCCAGGGGCCGCTCGAGCTGGTGCCCGAGTCCGAGCTGCGCCGACAGTTCGAGGTGAACGTCCTCGGCCCGGTCCGCGTCACCCAGGCGTTCCTGCCGCTGCTCCGCGAGGGCAGGGGCCGGCTGGTCAACATCACCGCCGGCACGGCCAGGCTCGCCGTCCCCTTCCTCGCGCCCATCTCGGCCAGCAAGGCGTCCGTGCAGTCGATCTCCGACGCGCTCCGCCTGGAACTGCGGCCCTGGAGCATTCCCGTGGTGGTGATCGAGCCCGGCGCCATGGACACCCAGATCTTCACCAAGGCGTCCGACGCCGCCCAGCAGGCCCTCGCCACCGCCGACCCGGACCGGCTGGCGCTCTACCGCACCCAGCTCGACCTGGTCGCCGCCAGCCAGGCCAACCTCAAGATGTCCCCGCCGAAGATCGTGGCCGACGCCATCGTCAAGGCGCTCACCACCGGCAGGCCCAAGCCCAGGTACACCGTGGGCCCCGACGTGCGGCTGCTCGGCCTGCTCTCCCGCCTGTCGCTGCGCACCAGGGACCGGCTGATCACCCGCATGCTCGGCCTGCACAACGTGCCGGCCGCCGGGTGACGGCAATGAGCACGCGTCCCGACCCCGCGGCGCCCGGCGAGCGCCGCACCATCGTCCTGGTCGGCGCCACCTCGGGCATCGGCTGGCACGCCGCCCTGCGGCTCGGTGCCCTCGGCCACCGGCTGATCCTCGTCGGCCGCGACGGGCGGCGCGGCGAGCGGATCATCTCCGAGGTCCTCGGCACCCGCGGCGCCGACCCCGGCTCGGTGTTCCTCCGCGGCGACGTGGCCACCCGGGCCGGCATCGAGGCCGTGGTGCGGGGGATCCGCGCCCGCACCGACGCGGTGGACACCCTGATCAACAACGCCGGCGTGATGGTGCCGAGGCGGCAGGTCACCAGCGAGGGCCACGAACTCAACCTCGCCGTCCACCACCTGGCCCCCTACACCATGACCGGCCTGCTGCTGCCGCTCCTGGAACGCGGCGACGGACGGATCGTCAACACCAACTCGGAGGGGCACCGCACCACCATGACCGGCGGCGGGGTCGACCTCGACTTCGACGATCTGCAGAGCGAGCGGCACTACGGCCTCTTCCTCACCTACAGCCGCACCAAGCTGGCCAACCTCCTCTTCACCTACGAGTTCCACCGCAGGTACCCGCACCTCACCATCGTCGCCGTGCACCCCGGCATGGTCCGCACCCGCCTGCTGCGCGGCGTGCGCAACCCGGCGCTGTGGCTGCTGAACCGGGTCGGGCGGCTGACGCTGACCCGCCCCGCCGAGGGCGCCAGGCCGCTCGTCCACCTGGCCACCGCCGACCGGGTGGCCAACGGCCGCTACCACGACCGGTTCACGCCCACCGCCTCCTCCGCGCAGTCGATGAGCCGGGCCGGCGCGGAACGGCTGTGGCAGATCACCGAAGGGCTCCGCGGTCCGCTCACGCAGAGCCCCGCCGGGGGCGACTGAGGGCCGATCCGGGCGAGGGTGGCCTCACAGCTCGGTGACCACCACGTCGAGCCGGCCGGGCGCGGCCTCCTCCACCCGGTAGCCCAGGCCACGGAGGACCTCGACCAGCCGGCGCGACGTACGGGGCAGCGGGCCGGCCGTGAGCAGGTCCCGCACCAGCCGGCCCTTGGTGGCCTTGTTGAAGTGGCTGACCACGGACCGCCGTTCGACCCCGTCCACGATCCGGGACTGGAGCACCCGCACCGTGACGGTGCGGTCCGCCAGCTCGCCCGCCGGCCGCCACATCGCCGCGTACGCCGACGACCGCAGGTCGAGCACCGGCCCCTCGCCCGCCACGGCGGGCAGCGCCGCGGCCAGCGGCCCACGCCAGTGGGCGGTCAGCGCGCCGAGGCCCGGCAGTTTCACCCCGCCCGAGCAGCGGTAGGCCGGGATCCGGTCGGTGATCCGCACGACGCCCCACAGGCCGGAGAACACCAGCAACGAGGCGCGCGCCCGCCGCCTGGCCGCCGCGTCGAGCGAGGCCAGGTCGAGCGCGTCGTACAGCACCCCGGTGTAGATCTCCCCGGCCGGCCGCGCCGGCGCGCTCCGCAGCGCCGCGTTGCGCGCCACCTCGGCGCCCTGCCGCTCGCTCAGGCCCAGGACCTCGCGCGCCTTCACCTCGTCCCCGGCGCACAGCTCGACCAACTCGTCGAGCACGGCCTCCCGGGCCGGACCGAGCTCCGGCGAGGACAACGCCCCGGGATCGAGCGGGGCTCCCCTGACGGCCCCGGCCTTCCCCTCAGACGGCGGTAGCAGCACGAGCATCGCCCCAGACTACCCGTCGGCGCAGGTAGGATGGCCAGCACGGCGGACGAGCCGGCCGGGCGGTCGCGGCGGGATCCCTGATCCCGCCGAGGAACGTCCGGGCTCCACAGGGCAGGGTGGTAGGTAACGCCTACCTGGGGCGACCCACGGGAAAGTGCCACAGAAAGCAAACCGCCGGGGCCGCGCGAGCGGCACCCGGTAAGGGTGAAACGGTGGTGTAAGAGACCACCAGCGCCCAGGGCGACCTGGGCGGCTCGGTAAACCCCACCCGGAGCAAGGTCAAGAGGGAGCACTGCGTGCTCCTGCGCGGACGACCGAGGGCTGCTCGCCCGAGTCCGCGGGTAGACCGCTTGAGGCCGGTGGCGACACCGGTCCCAGATGGATGACCGCCTCCCCGCCGGCCGCGAGGCCGACGGGAGACAGAACCCGGCGTACAGGCCGACTCGTCCGCCGAATGGGCCCTGACCAGCGCTTATGCCCTGGTCAGGGCCCTCGGCTGTTGGGTCTCTCTGCCCTGTTTTTCCCGGGATTTCCCGCGAGTTCCCGGGCAACTGTGCACTGGATGTGCACTGGTTCGGATCTTGAGCACTCCGCCGACCGCCCCGGAGTCGCCACTCCCTGCCTCCATGCCTGTGAGCAGAGCCCCACCGGTCCAGGACACCAGGGGCCACAGTTCACGCGGCCGGCTCGCGTGGCGGGCGCATGAGTGCGCCCGCCACGCAGTGACGATCCGGGACTGCGGCTTCTGTAGCGCTCGAGTCCCAACGAGAAGCCGTTGAAGAAGAAGCGAGGCAGCTGATGGAGAACCAAGACCTTCACCCGCACGCTGGCGTCGTTGACACGGGCGCCTCCACCGAGTGTGTAGTTGGGTGCGGTCACGGACGACACGCCTACGTACACGCCTTCGAAGTTGCGATCAGCGACTGCGTGATGAGACTTCGCACGATGAGTCCTCGGAAGGCTGGGTGCGGTTGCTCCTCGTCCGGACTGACGACCTCCTTCTCCGCAGGAGTGCCCCCGGCGGGGCACCACACAGATGGTCGCGTGCCTGGCCAGCACGTTCTTGCTGGCCATCTCGTCATCCAAGGTCCCTTCGGGCTTTCGGCGAGGAATGGAGGTCGCTGATGACGCCATCCGCAGGGCGAAGGGATACTAGGCCCTTCGAGCAGAAGATAGCTATACGCTGCGTGACCATTACCATGGCAGCGGTGATCGGGCTGACGTTCCTGTTCGGCTTCGGCAACGTACTCGCGCTGGGATTGCGGCTGGGAGTGCCGGCATATATCGCACCTCTGGTCGCTCCTGCGGTAGACCTCTCGGTTCTCGGTCTGCTCCTCGGCGTCCGCTACCTCGCCCTCAATGACGCCCCCCGCGAGCAGATACTCCCGGCCCGCCGGCTGCTGGTCCTGGCCAGTGCGATGACGCTGGCCTTGAACGTGACGGAACCGGTTCTCGCGGGCCACTACGGCAAAGCTGCCTTCGACGCGGTCGGGCCCATTCTCCTGATCGGCTGGGCCGAGGTCGGCCCAGGCCTGCTCCAATCCATCAGCAGTACGGCGATAGCCTCAGACGCGGAGTTCCGCGCCACCGACGAGGGGCCCCAGGATGCTCTAGCCCGACCAGCCAAGCCCTCACAACCGCCTCCACACTCGACACGCCGATCTCGCAAGAAGCAGAGCCGGGAACTGGATCCCGAACTCTTGCAGCGCGCCCGATGGGAAGACGCGCGCCACCGGGAGGTGCATCAGCGACCGATCTCGGCGGAAACGCTGAGAAAGCGGCTCGGCGTGGGCGCGAAGCGTTCCAGAGCTCTCGTGAAAGTGGTACGTGCAGGAGATGACAAACAAGCCCAACCGGCGCAGCTTCCCTCAGCCAGAGAGGAGGAAGCAACGTTTGAACGCAAAGACAAGCATGGTGACCGAGTCCTTACTGGGTAGCCAAAGAACGACGTCGAACAGTGTCGCCTGAACGAGGCATGGCCGTCGTCCAGACCATGCTTCATCTACCGAAGTCAGCGCTCTGGCGGCAAGCCCCCGCTCAGCACATGCTGCGAGGGGTCTGACGCTTCGAGAGAGCGCACAGCCTCACGATCTGATCCCTGTTGTCACGGAGGACCTGCGGCCAGCGATGTGATGAGGTACGACCGATTCGGGCCGCAGGCGGCGGTCGCCAGGCGCGGAGCAACTCAAGCTGGCGAGAGAAGACAGGGCTGTTGCGGAAGCCGAAGTGATCTAGCGATACCGGTTCCTGAAAATCCTTGAGGAAGAAGCCTCTCCCAAGAGAGGGACAAGGGGGGACGCCACTGCGGTACGTGAGCGCACGCCCCCGGGGGCGAGGCGGAACAGGCCGGGGCTCGTATAGAAGGCAGGCGGTATCGGCAGAGCGGACGGCGGGCATATACTCCGCGCATGGCTCAGAAAGTTGTAACCATCTACTCGGATGACCTGACCGGGGAGGAGTCGACTGAGATCGGCTCGCACCGGTTCAGCTTGGATGGCGTTGAGTATGAGATCGACTTGACTCCTGACTCCTTCGACAAGCTCCTGGACGCTCTTGGGCCCTTCATTGAGAAGGGGCGGAAGCTTGGGCGAGTGAGGAGGGCGCCGTCATCCGTCAAACGCTCTGTGCCTGGCGTGGATACTGCGGCCATCCGTGAGTGGGCCAAGGAGAACGGCTTGGAGGTCAACGACCGCGGCCGAGTGCCGGCGAGCATTCGCGAGGCTTACGAGAAGGTGAACTGACGTCTCAAGTAGCGACCGCCGGCTTCTCCTTGAGTGGGGAGGTCGGCGGTTTTCCGTGTGCTCGGGCCCTTCTTGGAGATCCGGCTCAACTTCCAAACCGACACCGACTCTTGCCCACAGTGGCGCAAGGCAGTGTGCATCGCTCGGTGAAGCCGGGGGACTATGCGTGAGACAGGAGCAGGTTCTGGACCGGGGCTAACGGGGGAGGTGGCCACGGCGCCTGGCCATGGCCAGACGGGCGACGCCAGGTGCCTTAACCAGACCTGCCGGCCGCTGCGGCACCTCGTGAGGTGCGATACCCCTCGGTCGGAAGAGCGCCGAGAGGGGAGAAGCCCTGGTGACCATCAGCGGCCACGCTCATCCCCCACAGCAGGACGTGCAGTCGGGTTGTCACTCGCTCTCGGCCTCCTGGGCATCGCCGCGAGGAAGGCGACATTGCCCGCGACAAGGGCGCTCGTCGCATCACAGACCGGCCGGGTCCACGCCGCCCTTGGCGACGCCCGAAACACCGAGAGGCACCTCGCCCAGGCAGACGAGCTACTGGCCGACGGCCTGGGCGAGGCGCCCGACTGGGTGGCCTACTTCGACGCGGCCAAGCACGCCGGCGCCCGCGCGGTCTCCGCCCGCGACCTCGCCAGCCTCGGCGCCGGTCGAGGCCGAGCCAGCGTCCACTTCCACGAAGCGCTCCAGCTACGCGCTCCCGGCTTCGAACGGGTGAAGGCCATGGACCAGATCGGACTCACCGCAGCCCTGTTCGAAGAAGGCGAACCGGAACAGGGCGTCCCTGCGGCCCACCAGGCACTCGACACCGCCACCCACCTCGACTCCACTCTGGTGGCCTCCCGACTCAACACCCTGCTGGACGCCACCCACCGGTAGGAGTCCACAGCCGTAAAGGAAGTCCGAAGCCGGGCACGGGAACTGACCGCCACCCGCCCGACCACCATCGCTGGGCCTGAGAGCCACAGAGCTGAAATCAGTGGCGTGTCTCAGCCATGCACGTTGTCGTCGACGTTGATCTTGGCGCCACAGCTCCAGCGTCTGCCTCCCGACGCTTCGACGCCCTCCTGATGACCGGTGGAGCGCGAATGCAGCGACTTCCGATAGCTACTGCGGCGCGTTGGTATATCGGGCGAGGAGTACCGACACTTCCTCTTCGCACCGCGTGAGGAGGTGAAGCGGTGCCGGGTCGTTCACGTGTGTGGTGAGCTCGACCTCCCAGAGGGAGATCTTGTCGTCGTTCACCGTCGGGCCGAGCTGGTACCAGTGCTGGAGGATTCGCCAGGTCCAGCGGTGAGGACGAGGGCTGGCTTGGCGGTCGAGCTGGAGATGGTGGTGGTCACGCGAGGTGGCGATAGCGCGCCTCAGGTCTTCGGGGAGGATTTCCGGGTTGGCGACGCGGCGAAGGATCTCCGTCAGGTTCTGTTCGCTGGAGACGTGCGGTGCTGGAGGGATGTTGAGTCTGTGGACGTCGATGTCCTTGGTCGAGCCTGGTGTTCGTGCCGCCCATCGGCGGCCGTCGGCCCGGTCCGTCAGACGTTCGGCGTCGATATCGACGACGCCGGCGATGTCGTCGAGGTCGACCGCGTACGCCGCGGGTGAGCCTGGGGCGACGGCTTGTGCCTGGTCGTCGCCCGCCCAGATCAGGTCGCGCACGTATCCGTAGTGGCCTGCGTGCGGGCCGCCGGTGACGAGGACACGTTGGTGCGTCCGGTAGCCGTCGCGCTCGGCGGCAAGGGCGGCAGCGACGCGACTGGCGGCCCAACTGGTGCAGACCTCGACGGCGGGGTCGGGGAGCCCGGTACCGATCGCGCGACTCATGCCGCCCCAGCGGGGTTCACGTTCGGCATCGTCGCCTCGGACGGCACCGTAGTGCTCGGCCCGCCGCGCGGTGTCAGGGTGACCGATAGGGGCGTCCGGGTCCCATGTTCGGTTCAGCCATCGCCAGCGTCCTGCCACGGGATCAGCGTCAACGCCGCTTCTCGTGATGGGAGAAATCTCGTGTCCGGCAGCGGGGAGCACCTGTTCGACCAAGGCGATGACACGGGCGTCGTCCATCAGGTACCACAGGACCGAGCCCCACGGGACAGCGCCAATCGGCTGCTCATCGCGCAGGTGCAGGCTGTAGAGGACGATCGCGATGATGTCGCGCTGCGCGACATAGTCCCAGTTGTTCTCGTCCCTATCGAAGGGGCGCTCTGCGGCGACAGGGCTGGCACGGCGCGCCGCGGCCTTCCACGCGTTGGTGTCAGCCGTGGGTCGCGCGCTCATGACCGATTCCCCCTAGCGAGCCGAGACATCCTGGCATTGACCGTACCCTCTGGGCTCCCTGGACAGCTGCCGGCGTCTGGGTTCAGAGGATGAGGTCGCCGAGCGGGGGCAGGGTGCGCTTGAGACCGTCGAGGAGCGCGGGGCCGCGGCGGGCGAGTGGATGCGCGTCGGAGGGGGTGTGGATGGTGCTCAGGCGCCGCCACATGGCCGCGACCGGGTCGTCCGGGTCGTCCAGGTCGTGGCCGAGGACGATGAGATGCTGTTGCCACCTGGCGAGGATGTCCTCGGGCTGCTCACCGGGCTGAGGCGCGGCGAGCGCGCGCACGTCCTGGACCGCTACCTGTGCGGGCGGGATGTCCAGGTCGCGGGCGATGAGGTAGAGGCCGGTGGTAAGCGCTACGCACCCGTCCGCGACGGCGCCGTTTGCTACGCGGCGTCCCCTCAGGCTGCGCTGGGCAGCGGTGATGGTGTGTTCCCAGGCTGCTTGCCATGTCTCGTGGCCCCCTGCGGCCTGCCACTCCGCCAGTTGTTCCAGGAGGGGGCGCCGGGCCTGTGCGTAGCGGGTGCTCTCGCGGCGCAGATCAGCCAGCATCTCTTTCACGGCATCGGTGAGGTGGCGGCCGTCCTCGCTATCCCGGACGGCGGGAACCTGTAGGGCGAGCGAGACCTTAAGCAGGAACAGCGTGAAGGGACGGCCGCCGTGCCGTTGCGGGAGACGTGGCCGCAGTGCGGTGGTGAGGGCGTCCGGAAGCTCCCGTTGCGGATCGATGAGGTCGATCAACTCGATGTCGGTGTCGTCGGGCCCGAGGTACCAGGAGGAGGCGCGGCGCTTCTCCTCGTCGGCGCGGTAGGTACGCAGTTGGTGGTGGAGGCGACGTGCTTCAAAGGCGGGATCCGCAGTGGTCAGGATGATCCGGCGCAGGAGATCACGGCCCCAGTCACCCCACTTGGCGAGCTCGGGGATGTCGGGCGTTGCCGCGGTGGTGCCGCACAGGCAATGCAGGGTCAGTGGGTCGCCCCAGCGCCCCTCCACCACGAGGCCTTCGTGGCGCCCACAGCCTGGGCAGGCCAGTACCTCGAGCCCCATCTCGTGGATGCAGTCGGCGGCGGAGGAGAAAGAGTCATCCGCGATGCGCTGATTCCAGTGGGCCGCGTCTTGGTCCCAACGCGGTACGACGATGCGGTCGACGCTGATCTGCCATCGGTGATCCTGCGGATAGTCCGCCGGAGGTCCCTCAACGGGCGGGTGCACGCGATATCCGCCGTCTGCCGGCAAGGTCACAGACCTCGGCCGTGGCCGGCGCGATCCCGGGGCCGCGGGCTCGTCGCCGACGCTCGCCCCCTCATAGGCGACGCGCAGGTGCCCCATCAAGGAATCCGAGGCCGCGTCCGCCGCCGCCCGCCGTTCGGTCGGCGTCAAGCGTGCGCACTGCTGAAACATCTCGTCACCATCGCCAGCTTCGAAGACGCGCACCAAGCGCTCGAACTCCGGACCGTAAGGGCGGAGAAAGCCCTCGCGGCCGGTCACGGACGAAGGCAGCTCGCCGAGCACGGACGCGGCGACTTGGCAGGAGATCGTGACCAGCCGTGCGAGGGTGGCCGGGGCGTCAGCGATCTTGTCGAGGAGAAAGGGACGACATGTCCCACAGCCGGCGTTGGACGCTGCGGTCAGGGCGGCGAGCAACTCCTGGTCCACGGCGCGTCCATGGGCATCCACGGGATCCCCGGGCAGCGGAATCGGCTCGTGTCCATGCGTCTCCATCGCCTAAGCCCTCCCAAGCACCAGGCCCTCGCCCACAGACAGGGTAGAGGGGATCCGGCAGGCACTGGGGTACTCTGCGGCGCCCCCTCGCTGCTCTCTGGATCCGGCGGAGCGAGTATGGCGGCTCTGGTCGACTGATAGAGCTGTCCGGCACCGGTGACATTGCGTCGCGAACGCGGACCCGTGCCCTGGTGTCCCTTGAAGGCGGAGCGTTAGCCGTCGGTTGGTGGGGTCCTCAGCCATGATGCCGAAGGCGTAGAGTCCGGGGCGCCCTGAACGTGATCGACACTCGCTGGCCGGTTGGATGTCCCTCTCCGCATCTCTCAGGGTGTCGCCGGGCGCACGCGCGCACGGGATAGCCCAAGGCCGACTTCGCGGAGGGCAGCGTCCCGACGAGGTGTCACACCGGTCCTCCGGTTTGGGGCAGTTCGGTGATGGGGCTGGGCGCGGGTGTGGGGATCCCCCAGTGCTGGGCGGCGGCGTGGGCGGCGTGGGCGGCCTGCTGGAACCCGAGATCGCCCCAGCCGAGTAGGGCGGCGGCCTGCTCGGGGCTGGCCAGGAGGCGGGCGAAGGTCCGGCCGGTCGCCGGATCGACGGTGGCCGGGCCGATCTCGGTCACCGGTGCGGCCAGTCGGAGCCGGGCGCACGGGCCGATTCCGCCGTAGGTGGCGCCGGTCTCGTCGTAGAGCCATCCCAGCCGGGTCGGTGCGCCGATGCGCAGTGCGGCCTCTTCGTGCGCTTCGCGTGTCAGCGTGGCCTCGGGCGAGGTGTCCGTGGGCTCGACGCGTCCGCCGGGCAGCATCGCCAGCCTCTCATCCGGATCAACAACGACCACCACTCGTCCGTCGGGCACGAACAGCCAGCCCCAGGCGTGGGGAATCGGGAGGTCGGCGGGGACGCGGCCCGGGTGCCAGGGCCGGATCGGGCGGGGCCGAGTGTGCACGCCGTGGCGCTCGAGCGCCGGTGGCCTTCCGTGGTAGTGCCCCTCGGCCAGGTACGCGGTACCGGTGTGGCCCAGCCGGGCTCGCAGCGCCGCCAGCATCACCCGGGCGTCTGTCGGCAGCATCAAGGAGGCGGCCGTTGCGGAATCGAAGAATGCGTACTCGGACAGCTCGCCTTTCGGGAGCCGGATGGCGTCGATGTCCTGGTCCGTCAGCACACCGCCGTCGAAGACGTAGCGAGTCTCCCCCGGGAAGGCGGACGCCCCCTCCACCGGGATGGCTGGGCGGGCCGGCCCGATCCAGCAGACTGCCAGGAGCGCGCCCGGCTCGCGGTCCAGGTGAAGTTCCTCCCGGACCTCGCGTTGGCACGCCTCCTGCGGACCCTCACCCTGCCCGCCGCCACCTCCCGGCAGCAGCCAGCGGCGGTCGGCGTGATAGGTCGGCTTGATCAGCAGGACCTGGCCGCGGCTGTCGGTGAACAGCGCCGCAGCACCCAGCCACACCGCGTGTCGGGATCGCGCATAGCCGGCATCCGGCAGCCGCGGCACACCCCCGGAAGCGGCCGCTGGGTCAGAAAGGACTTCGTCCATCGAACGCACGCTCCTGGAATTCGGCAGCGGGAGCGGCTCGTGTGACTGTGCAGTCCCAGCTCATGCTTGACGCGGGTGTGGCGGGTCTTCTTTGACGGTCGTTGGAGATCTTTGACGGTCCGCTCACATTCTTGACTGGTCTCCGTCATTGTTAGGGCATGGGTGAGAC